>CAMWPZ010000142.1 GCA_947176305.1 uncultured Clostridia bacterium | reverse complement strand
GTGTACGCCGCACCCGTGGGGTTGTTGGGCGAGCAGATATAAATTATATCCGCGTTCACCTTGTAGTCGGGCATGGGCAAAAAACCGTTCGCCTCGGTTGCCGAAGCAAAGATAACTTTTCTTCCCGCCATTGCGTTGGTATCAACGTATACGGGATAAACGGGGTCGGGGACCAATACTACGTTATCTTTTGCGAAAATATCGAGAATATTCCCCAAATCGGACTTCGCACCGTCGGAGACGAAAATTTCGCTAAGCTCTAAGTCCGCGCCGTGGGATTTGTAATATTTTTGTATATTCTCGCGCAGGAAGTCGTAGCCTTCGTACGGGCCGTAGCCTTTGAAGGTTTCCTGCCGCGACATATCGTCGACTGCGGAGTGCAGTTCCTTTATAACCTCGGGTGCAAGCGGCAGAGTTACGTCGCCTATGCCGAGCTTTAAAATCTTTTTATCGGGGTGCGCCTTGGAATAGGCGGCAACCCTGTCCGCGACCTCGGCAAAAAGATAGTTCTGCGCGATGTCCGAAAAATTTGAATTGAATTTCATTTATTTACCTTATTTTTTGTGCGCCGTCATATACTTTACGGCGTGTTTTATAAACTCGCGGAATACGGGGTGAGCCGACTGCGGACGCGACTTGAATTCGGGGTGGTACTGCACGCCGATAAAGAAGTCGTTTTTAGGAATTTCAACCGCTTCGACCAAAAGTCCGTCGGGCGACGTTCCCGCAATCTGCATACCCGCCTTTTCTATTTCCTCTCTGAATTCGTTGTTGAATTCGTATCTGTGGCGGTGGCGTTCGGAAATTTCGTCCGTGCCGTAGCTTTGTTTCATTATCTTGCCGATGACCTTGCAGGGGTACGCGCCGAGGCGCATAGTTCCGCCCATCTTTACGCCGTGCTGGTCGGGCATTAAGTCAATTACGCAGTGTTTGGATTCGGGGTTGAATTCGGACGAGTTCGCGTCCTTATATCCAAGAACGTTTCTCGCGTATTCTATAACCGCAGTCTGCATACCTAAGCATATGCCGAAGTAAGGCACGTTGTTCTCGCGCGCGTATTTAGCGCAGAGAATTTTGCCCTCGATTCCGCGGTTGCCAAAGCCCCCGGGAACGATTATTCCGTCTATGCCCTTGAAAATATCTTTAACGTTCTTTTCGGTTACTTCCTCGGTGTCAACCCACTTTATTTCAACCTTAGCCGCGTTCTCGTAGCCCGCGTGCGCCAAGGCTTCCGCAACCGATAAATATGCGTCGTGCAACTGCACGTACTTTCCGCACAGCGCGATTTTTACCGTCTTGTTTCTCGCTTCTATGCGCTGTAACATTTTATTCCACTCGGTTAAATCGATAACTCTGGGGTCGAGCTTTAAACGCTTGCAGACGATTTCCGAGAAGTTACTTTCTTCCAACATTTTCGGGCACTGGTACAGTACGGGGAGAGTTAAGTTTTCCATACAGCACTCGGGCTCTACGTTGCAGAACATTGCAATTTTAGCGCGGACTTCCTTAGGCATAGGCTCGTCAACGCGCGCCATAATTATATCGGGGTTGATGCCCATACCCTGCAATTCCTTTACGGAGTGCTGCGTGGGTTTGGACTTGAATTCCTCCGAGCCGGAAATATACGGAACGAGAGTTACGTGTATAAAACAGCAGTTGTCCCTGCCGACTTCGCGCGCGACCTGACGGATAGCCTCAATAAACGGCTGGCTTTCGATGTCGCCGATAGTGCCGCCGATTTCGGTAATTACTACGTCCGCGTTCGAGGTTTTGCCGACGTTGTAGATAAACGACTTAATCTCGTTGGTAACGTGGGGAATTACCTGCACGGTCTGACCGAGGTATTCGCCGTTGCGCTCTTTATTTAAAACGTTCCAATAAACCTTGCCCGTGGTAAGGTTGGAGTACTTGTTCAAATTTTCGTCAATGAAACGCTCGTAATGGCCCAAGTCGAGGTCGGTTTCGGCGCCGTCGTCGGTTACGAAAACTTCGCCGTGCTGATAGGGGCTCATCGTGCCGGGGTCAATGTTGATGTAGGGGTCGAGCTTCTGCGAAGCAACCTTGTAGCCCCTGCATTTCAAAAGTCTGCCGAGCGACGCGGCGGTAATTCCCTTGCCTAAGCCCGAAACTACTCCGCCCGTAACGAAAATGTACTTTGTCATAAATCTCTCCCGCGGCTTAAATTCAAGCCGCTAATTTTTTCCGTTTGCAAAATCTTTATAATTGTAACATAACGGCGGCGCTTTTGCAAGAGTACGACGCCGAATTAACGCGTTTTTTGTTAAAAATTAAATTTCAACGTCGCCCGTGAACGCAAGCGTTGCACTGCCCGACATATACACGGTTTCGTCCGTGCAGGTTATTTTCAAGTCGCCGCCGAGAAGGGAAACGGTAATCTCCTCCCCCTTGCCGCAGTAGCCGTTTAAAACCGCCGCAACCGCCGAAGCGCACGCACCCGTGCCGCAGGCGAACGTTTCGCCGCTGCCGCGCTCCCACACGCGCATTTTAAGCTTGTTGCGCCCCAAAACCTTTACGAACTCGGTATTCACTCTGTCGGGAAAAGCGGGATGATTTTCAAACTGTTTGCCCACTTCTTCCACACCGACCGCGGCAGGG
>CAMWPZ010000141.1 GCA_947176305.1 uncultured Clostridia bacterium | reverse complement strand
ATGCGCGACCGTGCGCATAGTGTCGAAGTGTTCAAAACTCTTTTCGTAATTAAGGAACAACGCGTCGGCTTCTTCAAAACTTGTTGCCACCTTGAAATTTTTTATATAACTTTTAAGCTCGGCGCGTAATTTTTCCATATCGGGGCGCGCGTATTTGATTTCGCTGAATTTAAAATTTTGCATTTACTTTCCTTTAAAACCGTGCGGCGAATTTAAATTCGCCGCACGTAAAAACTTATCGATTAAAATTTAATCTGCATTCTTCCGTCGGGGTAGTCCGAGCGGTGCTTCAACGCATACACCTGAGCTACGGTTTTAATTCCGTCCTTTTTCAAAGGCTTGCCCTTGAACACGCGCGATTCTATCGGCAGTTCCTCGGTGTTGACTTCGCATACCGACTTGTCGTCGTTGACTACCGCGAGCGCGTAAGGCACGGTTACATAGTTCGAGAATAAAATTTCGCCCTTGCCCTTTATGTCGGCAATCATAACGCCCTTGCACGCCCTGCCTATCGGGTCGATAGTCGAGGACACGACGCGCTTGAAGCCGCCGAGCGTGGTTACGATTATAATTTCGCCCTCGCCCGTGTGCTGGGTTGCATAGATAACTTCGTCGTCACCCGAAAGCGCTATGCCCTTTACGCCGCCTGCAATTCTGCCCTGAACGGGAACGCTGTCCTTGTCGGCGTTCAGGCACATACCCTTGCGCGTTACGAAAAGCATTGTCGAGTACTCGTCGTTTTCGTACTGCTCAACCGCAAGAAGGCTGTCGCCGTCTTTCATCTTAATTGCGGGGAACACGTTTTTGCCCTGCTCGTACTCAGCCCATGCGGTGCGCTTGACTGCGCCCTGCTTGGTAAAGAACAGCAGCTCGCCCTCGGGAACGTTGCCCTTGGGGCATACGAACATTCTTACAGGGTACTCGCCTTTTTCAATTCCTTCGACGAGCGATTCGAACTTCTGTCCCGAGGACTTGTATTCCGAAAGCTCGGCATATTTGGGAATAATCTTCACGCAGTTACCGATATTCGTGAAGCAGAATATCGTATCGTCCGCAGTGCAGTTGACAACCATTTTGTGTATCTGCGAAGCGGGCGCGGAAGCCGTAAGCTTCTTTTTCGAAGCAAAGTTAAACTCGCCCTGCTCTACGAATTTAATCGAGTTGTTAGCGGTGACTGCGACCGACCACTCGGAAACGTTGCGCTGACCGTCCGCACGCTTAACGGCGATTTTGTCCGCCGCGCCGACTATGCGCGTCTTTCTTTCGCACTTGTACTTGCGCTTAATCTCGCGCATTTCCTGCTTGACTATCGCCCACTGCTTCTGCTTGTCTGCGATAATTTCGCGGAGTTGTTCTATCCTTATTTTCAAAGCCGCAAGCTCGTCTTCGAGCTTCTTGACTTCGAGCTTGGCAAGACGGGCGAGCCTTAAATCGAGAATTGCCTGCGCCTGACGCTCGGACAGGGCGAACCTTTCCATAAGCTTGCGCCTTGCGTCCGCAGTGCTTTCCGCAGTCTTGATAATTTTGACTACCTCGTCCACGTTGTGAACGCCGATTATAAGTCCCTCTAAAATGTGGCAACGCGCAAGCGCTTCCTTCAAATCGAACTTGGTGCGGCGCAGAACTATGTGGCGCTGATAGTGCGTGTAGTAGCGGATAATATCCAGAAGTCCCAACTGCTTGGGCTTGCCGCCCGCGATTGCGACCATATTTATGCCGAACGTGCACTCCAAATCCGTACACTTGAAAAGCGTCTTTAAAATCTCGTCTACGTTGGCGTCCTTCTTGCAGGTTATAACCGCGCGCATACCCGAACGGTCCGACTCGTCCACTATATCGGAAATGCCCGAGAGAAGCTCTTTCTTTTCCTCTCTCAGAAGCATAATCTTGCGAAGTAAGTCCGCCTTGTTAGTCTGGTAGGGAAGCTCGGTTATGACAATCATTCGCTTGCCGTAATCGCCCTGCTCGACCGTATATCTCGCGCGGAGGGTAATTTTGCCCTTGCCCGTTTCGTATGCCTGTTTCAACTCGTTTGCGATTATGAAGCCGCCCGTCGAAAAGTCGGGACCGGGGATAATCTTCATCATATCCGCAAGCGATATTCTGGGGTTGTCGATAAACGCACAGCAACCGTCTATAACCTCGCCTAAGTTGTGGGTGGGAATATTCGTTGCAAGACCTACGGCTATACCGTTTGCGCCGTTCACCAAAAGGTTGGGAAATCTGCCGGGAAGCAGGTCCGGCTCTAACAAGCTGTCGTCAAAGTTAAAGGAAAATGGAACGGTTTCCTTGTCCAGATCGCGTAGAAGCTCTATCGCCAAAGGCTCTAACCTTGCTTCGGTGTACCTCATCGCCGCGGCGGGGTCGCCGTCGACCGAGCCGAAGTTGCCGTGTCCGTTAACGAGCGTCATCCTGACGTTGAACTCCTGCGCCATACGCACCATTGCGTCGTAGACCGAGCTGTCGCCGTGGGGATGGTATTTACCCATACAGTCACCGACGATACGCGCCGATTTTTTATGGGGCTTGTCGGGCGTTAAGCCCATTTCGTACATCGTGTATAATATGCGCCTTTGAACGGGCTTCAAACCGTCCTCGACACGCGGAAGCGCTCTGTCCAAAATTACGAACTCTGCGTAAGGCAGCATGGACTGCGGCAGCACTTCCTCCAAAGGGGTTACTATTAAGTTTCCAGAGGGTATAGAAGTCTGTACGCTTCCGTTATCTTTCTTTCGTGACATAATCAATAGCCCTCCGAATCGTTTTCGGGCTTAAAGCGCACCCTGTCTATAAATCCGTCAACCTTGTTGAAGTTGGCGTTCTGCGCTAAGAATTCCTTTCTGCCTTCGACCTTGTCGCCCATCAGCATTTCGATAACG
>CAMWPZ010000140.1 GCA_947176305.1 uncultured Clostridia bacterium | reverse complement strand
TAGTATAAGATTGATTTTTTATTAAAATTATTTTAAAATAAGTTTGATTAAATCACTTGGAGATAGATATGAAAAAGACCAAAATTATATGTACGTTAGGTCCCGCCAGCGACAGCGAGCAAGTTTTGTCAAAGCTTATTGACGCAGGTATGAACGTTGCGCGCCTCAACTTTTCACACGGCACGCACGAAGAACACGCGGAAAAGATTGCTAAAATCAAAAAGGTGCGCGAGGAGAAAAAAGTTCCCCTGCCCATTTTGCTCGACACTAAGGGCCCCGAATTCAGAATTAAGACCTTTAAAGACGGTAAAATTACCTTGAAAGAGGGCGACACCTTCACCTTTACGACAAAGGACATAGTTGGCGACAACACCAAGGTTGCGGTTTCCTTTGCAGGGATTTGCGACCAGATGAACGCGGGCGACAAGATCCTTTTAAACAACGGACTTATGATTTTCGAGGTTGTTAAAGTCGAAAAGCCGAATGTTGTTTGTAAAACTATCGTCGGCGGCGAGCTTTCAAACAGAAAGTCAATGTTCTTCCCCGATAAACAGCTCGATATGGTCTACCTTTCCGAACAGGACAAAGCCGACATTAAATTCGGCGTCGAGCAAGGCGTTGATTTTGTTGCATGCTCGTTCGTTTCCAAGGCTCAGGACGTAATTGACGTGCGTAACTTCCTCAGGGAATGCGGCTCACCAGACGGTGAAATCGAAATCATCGCAAAGATCGAAAGCCGCGCAGGCGTAAACAACCTTGACGCGATTTTGGACGTGTGCGACGGAATAATGGTTGCGCGCGGCGACCTCGGCGTGGAAGTTCCTTTCGAGGAATTACCCAGCATACAGAAAACCATTATTAATAAATGCCGTATCCGCGGCAAGCGCTCTATTACTGCAACGGAAATGCTGGAATCGATGATTAAACAGCCACGCCCCACGCGTGCGGAAATTTCCGACGTTGCAAACGCGGTTTATGACGGCTCCTCCGCCATTATGCTTTCGGGCGAAACCGCCGCAGGCGCTTACCCCGTTGAAGCCGTGCAGGCTATGGCAAAAATCGCCCAGCAGGCCGAAGTGAATACAAATTACATTGCGTACATAAAGGAAAGCGAATACCACATTACAAGACTTTCGGAAGCTTTATCGCACTCCGCCTGCACCCTTGCTCAGGATATAGGCGCAAAGGTTATTGTCGTCTGTACGAGAACGGGCGGCACGGCGAAGACAGTTTCGAGGTTCCGCCCTATGATCGATATAATAGGTATGACCACGGACGAGCGCGCGTACAGAAAGCTTGCGTTAAGCTGGGGCGTTATCCCCGTAATGAGCGAGGAATTCTATTCCGTCGACGTACTCTTCCACTACGCAAAGCGCGCGGCTATGGAAACGGGACTTGTTCAAAAGGGTGATAAAATCGTCCTTACGGGCGGCACTCCTAACGGAAAAAGCGGAAACTCCAACCTCATCAACGTTGAAACCGTAAAGTAATTTTTAAATCATATACTAAAAGGCGGATTTGTTTTCGCCTTTTATTTTTATTTAAAACACAAGAAGGCTGTGCGAATTTGCACAGCCTTCTTATAGAGAATATGAAAAAAAGTTTAGGTGTATTTAAATTTACGGTTACATTATACAAAGTCAATGTGACCGTAAAATGATAATTTAATGATTTTTATATTTTTCGAAAATTAATTCCGCGGTTTTTAGTCCGTCCGCCGCCGAACTTGTTATTCCGCCAGAATAACCACTACCCTCGCCGCAAGGATATAAACCGTTCAATGAAACGCTTTCGCCGCTTTCAGTTCGCAAAATTCTAACTGGAGAGGAAAAGCGCGTTTCAACTCCCGTCAACACCGCGTCGGGGCTTGCAAAACCTTTTAGCCGCTTGTCCATATCGGGAATAGCCGCTTTTAACGCTTCGACAGTAATTTTAGGCAGAACTCTATCAAGCGGCACGAACGAAGTGCCTGCGGAATACGTCGGCTTTACGCTTTTGAAACTATCGGAAACTCTGCTGCGTGCAAAATCGCCGTATAACTGAACGGGCGCGGAATAGTTTTTACCGCACAAATCATACGCTGTTCTCTCTATTGCGCGCTGAAATTCCATACCTGCGAATAAATCGTCCGAGCCGAAATCTTCCTGCTTCATCTGCACCATAAGCGCGGAATTTGAATTTTCGCCGCAACGCGAATACAAGCTCATACCGTTTGTGACTACTCCGCCCTCCTCGCTCGCCGCGGGAATAACAACGCCGCCCGGGCACATACAAAAAGTGAAAACCGTCCTCTCGTGCGCACGGGAAACGAGCTTATAGTCGGCGGCGGGAAGCTGTTTAAAGCTTTTACCGTACTGCGCGAAGCCTATTTCGCTTGCCAAGTGTTCTATGCGCACGCCGAGTGCGAACTCCCTTGCCTGCATCTGAATTTCTGAGTTTGCAAGCATTTTGAAAGTATCTCTCGCGGAATGCCCGACGGCAAGCACTGCGCAGTCAACCTGCATTTCGCTTTCTTCGCCCGTCTTAACGTTTTTTAAGCGCAAAGTTTTAAGCGTGCCGTTCTTTTGCGTAAAGCCCGTGAACGCGGTATTGAAAAAGTATCTGCCGCCGTTTTCCTCGATATACTTTCGGATATTTTGCAGTACGCCGTACAGCTTGTCGCTGCCGATATGCGGTTTGTTTAAATAAGTTACTTCTTCGGGCGCGCCGAATTTTTTAAAAAGACTTAAAACGTCGCGGTTAAGCCCGTCGTGCGTTTGGGTGTTTAACTTCCCGTCCGAAAAAGTGCCTGCACCGCCCTCACCGAACTGAACGTTTGAATTTTCGTCAAGCCTGCCGTTTTCGAAAAAAGTTTGCGTGGTTCTCTTCCTTTCTTCAACAC
>CAMWPZ010000139.1 GCA_947176305.1 uncultured Clostridia bacterium | reverse complement strand
ATATAAAGCTTCTATAAACGAATATTATTATAGTAAATTAAAGCAAATTACAGTAAATTATAGTAAATTACTTGTTTTTTGCAAAATTTTATGTTATTATAACCATAGTTATCAGTTATATTTAAAAGAAAAAAAGGAGGTATTACTATTATGGCAACAATATCATTTTATCAAAATGTAGTCGTTAAAGACGAAAAGAAAATTGAAGAAGTTCGAAATGCGCTTAATAGCAGCACCCGCCCTTGTTCTGAAATACGGAAGATTAGTACAAGTGAAGAAGAGCAAAAGGAAATTGCTAAAAAATGGTACTCAAGCTTAAAGAAGTAAATCGAGCTTTTAATTATGATAAGGCTTCCGTTGAGGAAGTCTTATCTACTTTTGAGGCGGTTTCAAGTCCAAGTAAAGACGATGTTGAATCTTTCTTAAAAGATAAAGCTTTTGATATGGAAAATAAGGGACAATCAGTTACATATCTTATGCTTAACGACGAAAGCTTAAAAGAAAATAAGTTTATAATCGATGGGTACTTTACTCTTGCTATCAAAGCATTTGAATTTTGTGACAAGTTGAGCAAAAGTGGGCGCCGTCGTATTTCGGGTAAATCAGATGATTTCGTTCCAGCTTTTTTAATTGGTCAATTGGCAAAAAGCACTTCTGCTTCACACGGGTTCGGGAGAGAGTTGCTTGTACAAGCAATTGCGCATATTCGCCAAGCTATTCAAATCGTTGGTGGTCGCTTGATTTATCTTGATTGTAAAGACGAATTAGTGCCATATTACGAAAGGAACGGATTTAAACTGTTACAAAAACAAAAAGACCTTAACCAAATGTATTTAGTTGTATAATTGATTAAATAGATTTGTATTGTATGAAATTAATCACAACTTTCTGCCCTGACAGCTTGAGGCTGTTGGGGCTTTTCTATATTATTAGATACGCAAGACAAACTCGAAGGACTGCCATTCTCGCGTTTTTTCCATAATTCGCAAGGCTCGTCACAATGAAGAAGGGCGCGGGCGAGCTCGTCGGCTTCTGGACGTCAGGGCGGCGACGTCGCGAGGTAGTCGCAGGCCGTACCACTCCGCAACGTGCAAACAAAGAGGAAGGGCGGGGCTTATATTATACCCGCCTATTAGCGCGGCGCGCTTGCGCGCCTTTTCTCTTAAATTCAAGTTTGCCGCGTGAACACGTCCGTGCCGTGAGCTCCTGCACGTCGGCAAACTTCCGCACCCTGAGGGCGTAAGCCCTTCGGAAACGCGCTGCGGCTTTTTCTTTATATTCTTTTTTATAAAAAATTCGTCTAAATAAATAGTATAAGGTGTCGCTTTTCAAACTTTCGGGTGTCGGATATTATACTTTCGGGTGTCGGCTTTAAGTATAGAATATACTAATTTCCGACACCTAAATATTTTTATTAAAAAACCGCCCCGTTTTTGACGTTCTCGGGGCGGCTTTGCCGTTCTTCGATATTCGATTTTAAGCCGTTTCAGGGCGGTTTTTTGCGTTCGCTGTACGCCGATAAGGCGCGGGAGCTCCGCGCCTGCTATGATTTTAAGATTTCAATTATAAAGTCCTTCCAATCGTCGGGAATATAAGTTCGCTTTACGTTGTGCGATAGTAAGTAGTTAAGTATATCGGATAATATCCCGTCAAGCTGCCGTTCCTGCTCCAACGTTTCGGGAGTATCTCGCCCGCCGTTCCGCAATATCGCCGACCAATAGTTATCGTTAAGCTTTACGTATTCGCGTTTCAGGCGATTAAATTCGAAATCGCTTTTAAACGTCCTTGCAAGCGTTTCCGCGTATTTCTCGGCGTTGCTTTGCCTATGTTCGAGCGTGCTTTGCCATTGCTCGATTAAATTGCCGCGCCGCTTCGAACTCGTCGCCGTGGGTGTTCCGAAAATCTCTTTTACCGCTTCGGCGTTCGCCTTCTGCTTGCGCTGTTCCTTGCGAATCGCCTTGACCTTGTTTAATATTTTGTCGTCGACAACGTACACGGTTTTATAGTCGTTGTTAATTCCAACGCCCGCCGACAACGTGTTATCGTGTAAAACAAATCTATGTATTACGCCCGCTTTCATAAGCCCGCGCACTATTCCGAAGGCGGTGCTTTGCGGAACGTTAAGCGTTTTTGCGGCGCGTTTTTCGCCGCCGATAAAATACTTCTGTTCGCGGTTGTCGTTGGTGTAGTGGCGTATGAGTATAGACAAGTATAAAACGCCGTTGTCTGTAAGCTTCTCGCCGTTGAACGTTTCAGAGAAAAGGAAGTGGTAAACAGGCACGCCGTGCTTCATATCCATAGTGTAGCCCGTTTCATACTTCGATTGCCCGCAACGTTTCACCGTGCCGCCGCTCGTGAGCTCGTCGACGTTCCGCGCAATCGTCGAACGTGCAAAGCCGAATTCTTGTTCGAAATCAGAATACGACGTCGTGCAACCGCTTCCAAGAACGGCGGCGCGGGTACACAAAAAGCCCGCCGACAAAATCTTTGTCGCCGTAAACCGTTTGCCGTTCTTTAAAAAGCGCGTGTCGCTCTTTCCGAAAAGCTCGTCCGAAATAACGGAAAATTTTATATTCAGTTTTTCCGCTGCTTCTGACATTTAAACCCCTTCGATTTTTAATTGTTCAAAGCCCTCGGGCAACCATTGCCGCGGCGTGGTGCGCTTGCCGTTCGCGCCGCCGAGGCGGTGAGCGGGGGCACACTCGGGGCAATAACAATTCTTGTAATCTTTGGAAATTGCCCAACCTGCGGCGCGTGCTTTTTTGTAGCTCCTGAATACCGCCGTTTCGTGGCAGTCGTCGCACGTGTAATTAATATCATTTCTCATATAGTTTCCCGTCCTTGTTAAAGTAGTATTTCAATTTACTACTTGTACATAGAAGTAGTACGACGTCGCACTACTTATATGCATATAA
>CAMWPZ010000138.1 GCA_947176305.1 uncultured Clostridia bacterium | reverse complement strand
CTTCTTCCACACCGACCGTGTCAGGGTCTGCAAAGACAACACAGTGCGGATTACCCATTGAAACGAGGGTGACGGGATAAATTTTTCCGCCGACCTCCAAAGGGTAATTTACAACCTTTTCGCCTTTAATCGTAGACGGGATTTTTTCGCCGTTCAGCTCTGCCGCGCCCATATCGACTTTTACGAACTCGACCTTGCCGTCCTTGCCCAAAGTGAATTGCAATTTTTTTATGCCTGCAAGCGTTTCAACCGTGCAGGTTTCTTTTTTGACGTAGCCCAAATCGTGCGCAAGCTTGCCTACGCAACGGATACCGTTGCCGCACATTTTTCCCTCGGACCCGTCCGCATTGAACATACGCATTTTACAGTCGGCAACAGAGGACTTGCACAACAAAATTATACCGTCGCCGCCGATAGAAAAATGTCTGTCGGAAAGCCTTATGGAAAGCGCTTCGGGATTTTTCAATTCTTCGTGCATACAGTCGAAATAAATATAGTCGTTGCCGATGCCGTGCATTTTATAAAATTTCATAATCGTCCTAATTTTAAACTCCGCGAGTTTTGCCGCGGAGTTTTCAATTTTTTAATCAATACATTTTAACGTAAGCATCGCGCTCTGCGCCGACGGAAACGTAATTAATTTTACAGCCGCAAAGCTTTTCCAGAAGGTGGATATAGTCCAAAGCTTCCTTGGGCAAGTCCTCCTTTTTGCGGCACTTGGAAATGTCGCAGTGCCAGCCCTTGACTTTTTCGAACACGGGCTTGCAGTAGTCTAAAACGTCGGTGAAAGGGAACTCGTCGATAATCTTACCGTTCAGCTCGTAATGGGTGCAGATTTCTATTTCCTCGTACTCGTCCAGAACGTCGAGCTTTGTCAAAGCGATTTCGTCCGCGCCCTGACAGCGTATGCCGTAACGCGAAGCAACCACGTCGAAAGGTCCTACCCTTCTCGGTCTGCCCGTTGCCGCGCCGTACTCGCCGCCTAACTCTCTCAGTTTTTCAGCCTTGTCGCCGAAGTATTCGCAGGTGAAAGGTCCTGCGCCGACGCAGCTCGAATAAGCTTTCATAATGCCTATTGAATTCGTAAGTTTAAGGTTGGGAACGCCCGCGCCGATGGGTGCGTACGCCGCTATCGTCGACGACGACGAGGTATAGGGAACTATGCCGTAATCGATATCGCGGAGCGCGCCGAGCTGGGCTTCGAACATAATTTTTTTGCCCTTGTCGTTCGCGTCGTTCAGATAAATTCCCGTGTCGGTTACGTACTCCGCCAAAGGCTTGCCGTAGGTTTCGAAGTATTCGATAACTTCTTCAACCTTCACAGGCTCGAAGCCGTAGGCTTTAATCGTCATATTCTTCCACGCAACGATGTCGGGTATGCGCTTGTATAAGAGTTCGGTATTCAAAAGCTCACCCATGCGGAAAGCCTTTTTCATATACTTGTCTGCGTAGACGGGTGCAATGCCGCGGCGCGTCGAGCCGTAAGGTTTGCCCGTGGCTTTGGTTAAGCGGTCCTCTTCCATAATGTCCTGCAAAACGTTGTAGGGCATAGTTATTATGGCTTTGTCGCTTATTTTAAGGTTTTCAGGTGAGATTTTAATTCCGCTTTCGCGAAGCTTTGCAATTTCGCCGCAGAGGTGTTTTAAGTCGATTACCATACCGCAGCCCATAACGTTCACAACGTCCTCGCGCAAAATGCCCGAAGGAAGCAGATTTAAAATAAATTTGCCGCGCTCGTTAATTACGGTGTGTCCCGCGTTGTTGCCGCCCTGATAACGGCAGACTACGTCAAAATCGCCTGAAAGCAGGTCAACCATTCTGCCCTTGCCTTCGTCGCCCCAGTTAATTCCGCAGATACTAGTAAGCATATTACCACCTTCTTTTTTATTACACTATTATATTATATTCAAAAGGGTTTATAAGTCAAGTTAAAAGCGTTGCGTTTGAAAGAAAAACCGTCCGCAATTACAATGTAATGCGGACGGTTTTCCGTGTGCTTAAATCTTCATTTTTTCTCCGGTAGGCGCTTAACTTCTTCTACATAAAGCTTATACTCTTTACCTATAATAAACTTTAAGCTTATGTACCCTTTCTCAAGCTTTACGTCTGCAATAAAATAATCTTTTAACGCAGTCGTAATATCTGACATTAAAAAATCAACCGTCAAAATTTCGTCAATGGTTTTTAACCTCGGGGGTCCGTATAACTCCGCTTTATTATCTGCTTCGGTTTTTTGCATTTCCTCCTCCTTTTCGTTTTTCACTATCATTTGCGCATTGATATTGTAAATATATTATATCCCTAACTTTTGCCTATTGCAAGCGTTTATAGGCATAAGTAAGGGATAATGTTTATAGAGAGAGGCACTAATTTATGGATATTTTGTCGAACTTTGGCGAAACGCTTTCAGAGCTTATTTCTGACAACAATTTAACGCCCGAAGTATTTGCAAAAGCGGTCAACATTGACCTTTCGGTAATTTACAGATACCAACGCAAAAAGTGTTTACCGTCCTTAACTAACACGGTAGTTATAGCCGATTATTTTCAGTGTTCGGCTGACTTCCTTTTCGGGTTGAGTACCAGCAACGTTAAAACCGTAAGCAATGGCGAAGTAAATTTTGCTAAAATATTTAAGGGCTTACTTGACCGCAAAGGCTTAACGCGTTACGCATTTTGCCAGCATGCTCCTTTCGCCGAGCAGAGTGTTGACGATTGGTATCACGGCAAGCGGTTGCCGAATATTCAAAACTTAATTTTAATTGCAAAATATTTCGACTGTACCGTTGATTTTTTATTGGGCAGAGAAAGCTGAAAATTTAAGGGGGCGGGGGGGTTTGAAAAACACCCCCCCCCCCCAGAGTGGGTGATAAAAAAAAACGCCCCCCCCGGGAAAACGCGGGGGGGGGTTGGGGGGGGG
>CAMWPZ010000137.1 GCA_947176305.1 uncultured Clostridia bacterium | reverse complement strand
GGCACCGAAATGGTTATGCCCGGCGATAACGTAGAAATCTCCGTTGAGCTTATCAAGCCCGTAGCGGTAGAAGAAAAGCTCCGTTTCGCTATCCGTGAAGGCGGCAGAACGGTTGGTTCCGGTACCGTAGTTAAGGTGCTTTAATTTAAATCAAATACTTCGAAAGAAAAAGCCCGCGCTCTAACGAGTGCGGGTTGCTTTTTTATTGAAATTATTTCTGCGCCTCTTACCGCCGCGCTTGCGCGATAGGGGGCGCTTTTTTATTCCCTTCCGAAAAGCTCGTCCAGCGAAATTTTATAAAAATCCGCGATAGCTATAAGCGTTTCATAATCGGGGCGCACTGCGTCGGTTTCATAACGCGTATAATTAACCCTGCTTAAATTTAAAATATCCGCAAGTTGTTGTTGCGTAAGATTTTCGCTCTTTCGTAACTCTTTCAATTTCTTTCCTATCTGCAACATAAAATTTTCCCCTCAACGTTTTATTTTATGTTGACATTGTACATAACATGTACTATAATATAGAAAAATGTACACAATATGTACATTTTAAAATTTACGGGAGAGGAAAAAATGTTTTGTAAGAATTGCGGAAAAGAAATTGACGACAACGCGTCGGTATGTATTCACTGCGGCGTTGCAACGGGTAAAACTCAGCCGGCTACGAACGAAATCAACGTGATGGCAATAGTAGGCTTCGTGTTATCGTTCTTCACGGCGATTATCGGTTTGATTTGCAGCATAATCGGGTATAAAAACTCGAAAGACCCGCGCTATAACGGCAACGGCAGAAGTCTTGCCATTGCGGGTATTATTATAAGCTGCGTTGCAACCGCGCTGTACTTTATTATTATCATTGCAGTGATAAGCGGTGCGGCTTGCTTTGCTTCAAGCGTAGGTACTTATTATTAACTAACCCAAATTTAGCCCGACCGCGGAACTTCCGCGGTCGGGCTTATCTTTTACTATCTTTGACAAATTTAATTTACAGTGATAAAATAAAGTTAATGAAAGGCATAGGACAGAAGAAAAGAATTTTAATATTGACTCTTTGCGCGTTGCTCGTTTTGTCGGTAGCGTTGTTTTTGTCTGCGTTCTTTACGCATAAGGACGGTGCAAGTATAAGCGCAAGAGCAAATATGAAGGATACGAACGTCGAATATAAATCTGTTGAAAAGATAATTAAAATCGACGAGAAAAAGAGCTTAGACGTTACCGAAATTATTACGGTCGGTTTCAGAAGCAGCAATATAAACGTGGGACTTTCCCGCAACGTTTCAAGAGTGAATAAAATCACGCGCATAGTAAACGGCAAAAAGTACATAAATAAAACCGTAAACAGCTTACAGCTTTATTCGGTAACGCTGAACGGCGAGGAAGAATACAGCTTTGTAGAGAAGCGCGACGACTACTTCTACATAAACACGGGCGCGGACGGTGATTATAAACAAGCCGATATTTACGAGTACGTAATTCATTACCGCTACGATATGTCGGACGATATGATAAGCGACTTTGACGACTTCACGTTCGATATTATGGACTACGGTTTCAGGGGCGCGGTTGAAAAGTTTTCCGCAACCGTCACCCTGCCCAAGGACTTTTTAGGCGATAACAAAATAGAGGACGTTCTCACCTTCCGAACGAACGATATGGCGCCGCTCGATTACGAAGCCGTGAACGCGCAATTTGACGCGCAGAACCTGACTATCAGCTGTTCGTACGGCAGACTTGAAAAAGAACACGGGCTTACCATGCAGTTAATTCTTCCGCAGGGTTATTTTGCGAATAAGTATAAGCCGAGCTCGCTTTACTGGGCAACCCTAGGCGTTTCAATAGGTGCGGTAATCGCTATCGTTTTAATAATCGTAGCAAGCAAATTTGCCCTCGGCAATACGATAGTCACAACCGAGTATTACCCGCCCGAAGGGTATTCGCCGCTCGACGTCGGGCGCTCGTACCGCGGTCATATCAGGGGCAAGGACTTCGCCGCCCTCGTCATTTCGTGGGCGAACAAGGGGCTTGTTTCAATTGAGCTGAAAGGCAAAAAGCGCATTATTTTGAGACGGCTTAAAGATTACGACTGCGAAGAAGTCACGGACTATTCCGAACACGAGAAGGAATTTTTCAACAGCCTGTTCGGGTTTGCTGACGTCTACGACACGAAGTCACGGCAAAGCATAAACGGCGGCGCAGATAAGCTTTACGATGCGGTGAGGGCGCTTTACAAATTTAAGCGCGAACAGTTAGCGGCGTTAATTGTTAAAAGAGCGGTAATAACGTTAATTTCTATGATACCGTTTATATTGTGCTACGTTTGGATATGCTCGGTAATGGGCGGCTCGCCTGCGTTTTTGGTTTTGCTGGTTTGCCCGCTAATTGCCATCAGCGTGTTCATATACGTGCCGATGCCGATATGGTTTAAACTGCTATGGTGCAGCTTCTTCGGCGCAATTCCGTTTATCGTAATATTATGTACTGCGACGTACAGCGTTTACGATATTTGCGGTCTGTTCTTTATAACGGTGGCAATTTTCGTACTCGGTATGGGTTCCGCCGCGTTCGTTTGGGCTTTCGGCAAAAAGGAAAAGCTTGCGCGCGGCAGGGTGCTCGGGTTTAAAAAATTCCTCGTGCTTGCCGAGCTGGATAAGCTCAACGCGCTTTTGGAAGAAAACCCCGAATACTTCTACGATATTCTGCCCTATTGCTACGTTTTCGGAATCACCAAGAAAATGGAAAAGAAGTTTGCCGCCCTGCACGCAAAGCTTCCCGAATATTTCAGCGGAGTCAGTATGTCCGAACTCGGTCACAGCGTTTCCTCGTCCATGCGCTCGGTCTGCGGCGGCTACCACAGCAGCGGCAGCGGTGGAGGAAGCGGCGGTGGCGGCGGAGGTGGCTCCGGTGGCGGCGGTGAAGGCGGAGATGA
>CAMWPZ010000136.1 GCA_947176305.1 uncultured Clostridia bacterium | reverse complement strand
TTATTGCATACGGCATTACATTTGCCGCAGTGATCGCAATTGTTGTCCTTATGGATTTTTACGCCCATTCGACTGCGTAATCCCTTGCAAAAATTCGACAATGGATTTTTGTAAGATTTTGGAATTTTAATCTGTTCGTGATCGTCGATTTTGGAAAGGATAGGATTTAGCTTTTCTAAATCGGAAAAACTGCTTTCCGACAAATATGAATGCTTTGTCGGAACGTATGCGGTGGCGGTTATATTATGTCCGTAGCGTTTTTGAATTTCGTACAGAATGTTGCCGTAGCACATTCTTCCGTATGTTGCTATAGGTATCAAGGCGTTTGTGCGTAGTTGCTTTAAAAAATCCTTAACAGGCTTAGGAATGTTCTGGCAGTGCACGGGAAAAACAAGTATAGCAGTGTCGAATTCGTATTCGGTCAAAGTGAAAATATCGAACAATTGCAAATTTGCTTTTTGTGCAATATATTCGGCTATGCGCTTGCTTTGATCAGTGTTGGAATAGTAAATTACGGCGTTCATTCTTCTATGTATTCCTTCATAATAGCGCATTCCGGAATTTCGTCAATAGAGAACCCTAGCGCGGAATTTAACTCAGCAAGCGCGGCTTCGCGAGGTAAAGCTTTGTCGCGGCTTGCTAGGGATATTTCTATAGCGCTGAACGGGATCATATCGCTTTTCATGTCGTAGAACCGCTTGAACTGCGAATACTCCTTGCATTTTTCTATTTTGCAGCTTGTGTGCAAGCCTTTGTCATACTCGTCGGGCGGTACCCATCCGCACTCTGTGATTATCGTGTTTTTAATCTTTTTCCAGTCGTATGTGCCGCCGCAAATATCGTTAAAATCGACCTGAACGAAGGCTGGAATATTTCCGCTCCAAGACGATGATCTTATAGCGCGCTTGAGCGGCTTTAATAATTCGGGGACTTGGTGTATGGCTTCCACTACATTGTGCACCAGCGAATTAGTATAACCGGATAGGTTCTTTATAGGGTTATCGCCGTAGGTTAATTGCTTCATTGTGGCAAGCGTGTGAAACTGACCTTTTTTAAGCGGGGGATGAAGCGTAAGTATGCGCCCGATATTTATAAGCAGGTTCAAAGCTTTATTATTGCCGAATGTGTAAGCCATTTTTGGTGCCATATGATTGTAATACAATCCGGTAAGCTGCGCGGGTTCGTTGCCTGCAACAAAATACGGCACCTTGTTGGCGACAAGTTCGGGATAGAATAGGACGTAAGCAAGCGACGGGCAAGCGCAAGTGTTGTCCGCAAGCGAGTAGAGGTGGCGGTATATCTTTTTTAAATCTCTGTCCGCTACTTTTCTTGTTATAAACTCCACATTATGTAAAGTCTTTTTTGCACCGACTATGCTTTTAGCGGCGCAATCGGACATATAAGGGATTTCCCAAGTAAGCGCCAAAACTCTTAAATCGAGAACTTTGGAAAGATAGTACAGAAGATATGTGCTGTCTTTTCCGCCTGTGTAGAATACCGCGACGTCAAAACGCGATTTCTTTGATCTCTTGAATGTGTTTTTAATGGGAACAACGCTTTTTAAATGCTTTGTTTCGTCTGCGGTCTGACACATGGGACACAAACCGTTTTCGTCGAACTCCAGTCCGGGTATTATAAAATCATTTGCGATGCAGTTTTTGCAAAACGTTGCTTCTTCCAATGATCGGGGAGTAGTGCGTTTATGATCTGCGTCTACTATATGAACGCCTATAAGCGCGGATAAAGTCTTCAATTCTGCATAGTCAAGCTCGCACGGAAGCTTTTTTACTATTTCGACTTGCGCACGATTGAGCTTTACGACGTTCTTAAACATTACGGGCTTGTTGCGTAGTCCGTAATATCTAAGCTTGTTACCTTCGATTTTCCACCTAACTTGTATGCGCAAATGGACAATGTGATTTTTAGGTATTAGGCTTCTTTGCCTAACAGTTTGTAATATATGTGGATTTCTCTTGCACCCGTTTTATCGTCGGGACTTGCGCCTATGGTTATGTATTCTATTAGTTCAAGGCACAATTCTCTTGTCAGTTCGGGTACGTCGGTGTAGCGTTTAAGTCTACGGATAAATTCGTCCACATCGGCTTCGTTCTTGGTTACTACGGACAGCGCGGTTTCCAACTTGGATATTTCGGCTTTCAGCTTGTCTTGTTCTTCGGTGTATTTGGCAAGAAGTTTCAAACAAATATCTTCGGGTATCTTGCCTAACACTTTGTCCTCGTAAACGGATTGTGTCAGTCGTTCAAGTTCGTTAAACCGTTTCGTTTTTTGCGCAAGGGCTTTCTTATCCTCGTTATATAACTTTGCCGAGATTTGTTCCTTGTGTTTTAAGAAGTCCGCACGCGCTTTTTGCTCGTCATCCAAAATCAACTGCGCCTTTGCGCGTATATCGTCAAGAACGATTTGCTCTATATCCTCGCGCCGTATGTAGTGGTTATAGCAATAGAATTTTCCAAACCGCGCGTGATTGCCGCAAATGTAGTGATAACGAATACGCCTTTCGGGATGTACTTTGGACGGTTTCAAGTCTTGCTGTCCGAGTTTCATTTTGCCACCGCAATCGGCACAAAACATAAGTCCGGATAAAACGTGCATTGTTCCTCTCGAAGTGTGCTTGCCGTGGCTTGCAACGGATTCCTCGATTTCTCGGCACTTGTCCCAAAGCTCTTGTGTAACGATAGGCTCAAACGCATTTGAGAATACGATAGGCTCGCGGTCTACACGCCGTCTGTTCTTATAGGATACGGTGGTATAGCGCAAGCGCACCAAATTTCCGAGATACATAGGGTTTTTAAGAATACTCCGCAAAATGCTGTCCGCCCATAAATTCTTATTCGGTCTTTTGTTCGTAATGCCGAATTTCTCAAAAAGATAAACGGCAGGGATAGGCACTTTCTCGTTGTTGAGAGTGGTGTAG
>CAMWPZ010000135.1 GCA_947176305.1 uncultured Clostridia bacterium | reverse complement strand
AGACTGTTTCGGACAAGTGCGACGGTCACAAAATTTTACGCGTAACCGAAATTTTAGCCAAAGCCGAAACCGATCTGAAATATTCGCTGAGCGGAAGAATTACGCTTGAAACGGCAATAATGAAGTGTGCAATGCCCCAAGCCGACTATAATCTCGACGCGCTTATCGGCAAAATAAACGCACTCGAAAAAAAGATTGAACAGGGCGTTGAAGTAAAGGTCAAAGCAATGCCCGCGCCCCAGCCCGCGCAAACGGCAAAGCCAGTTCAAAGCTACGCGGAAAAACCCGTGCAGGCGGCGCCCGTAGAACAGCCTAAAAAGCCTATTTTGTTGGACGAGGACGACGGTGAAACGCCCTTCAAGCCCGTATCCGCACCCAAGGTGGAAGCGGTACAGCCGGCACTGTGGGAACAGCCTCAGGCTTCGAGCAAGCCTTTAAAAAGCTTGAACGAGGACGAAAAACGCGGAGTGTTCGGCAACTTCTTAAAGCTTCTAAGAACGACGCACAAAAACGCAGTGCTTTTCACGCTGTGTATGGACTTGAACAGCGTATTCGAGGGCGAAAAGCTAATCCTTACGACGGACAGCGAAGCCGTGTTAAAGGGCTTAACACGCCCCGATAACGCGAATTTCATTTCCGAAACTTTGCTTGAACTCGGAGTAACCGCGCACGAGGTACGCTTGATTAAGGCGGGCGAAAGTGCGTACGATAAAGCTGTCGGCGAATTGAAGAACAATTTTAAGGGCGCCGACGTAGAAATTAAGTAAACCGTATAATTTTAAGGAGTATTTTATGGCAGGATTTAAAGGCGGAATGGGCGGCATGGGCAATATGCAGAACCTTATGAAGCAGGCCCAGAAAATGCAGGAGCAAATGCAGGAAGCCGAAAAAGAGCTTGAAGATTACGAGGTGGTCGGACTTTCGGGCGGCGGCGAAGAGGGCGACGAAACGGTTGTCGTCTATATGAACGCGAAAAAGATAATCAACGGTATCGAGTTCGGCAGTAAGCTGTCCGAAACGGTAGATATCACCGACGAGGACGATATCGAAATGCTCGAAGACTTGATTATGGCTGCCATTCTGGACGGATATAAAAAAGCCGACGAAGTTTACGAAAAGAAAATGGGCCCCTTCGCCAACAAGGGCATGTTCTAAATAGTTCACGAAAATTCGCTGCGCGAATTTTCCGTGAGATTGCTTTTGTCGTGAATTTTCTTAACGGGCGAAATGAATCCGCCCTTGAAAATTCCGACGTTAATAAGTTAAAAAGGGTAAATAATGGACGTTTTTATCGAACCCATAGGAAAGTTAATAAACGAGTTTTCCAAACTCCCCGGCGTCGGCAAAAAGACGGCTCAGCGATACGCATACAAAATTATCGGTATGAGCGACTTAGAAGCCAAAGCCTTTGCCGAAAGCATTATGGAGTGCAAACGCAAGGTCAAGTACTGCAAGGTTTGCGGCAACTTCACCGAAGACGAGGTCTGCGCAATCTGCAAAACGCGCGACAATTCCACAATCTGCGTCGTGAAAGAGCCTAAGGACGTTATCGCTATGGAAAAACTGCACGAGTTCAAGGGCGTTTACCACGTTCTTCACGGCGTAATAAGCCCCATGGACGGAATAGGTCCCAACGATATCCGTATTAAGGAGCTTTTATCCCGCGTATCCGACGGTACAGTGCAGGAAGTTATAATGGCAACCAACCCCGACGTAGAGGGTGAAGCCACCGCAATGTATATTGCAAAAATTTTAAAGCCCTTGGGCGTTAAGGTCACGCGCCTTGCGCACGGCATACCCATCGGCAGTGAACTCGAATACACCGACGAGGTGACGCTTTCCCGCGCCCTCTCGGAAAGAAAGCAAATCTAAATACAACAAATTCGTGAGGAGGACAAACTATGAAAATTTCAGTACTCGGCTGCGGCAGATGGGGCTCGTTTATCGCGTGGTATCAGGCTACCGTTTTAAATAACGAAGTCACAAGCTGGGGCCCCGAAGGCGAATACTCCTACGAAGTTTTAAAAAACACGGGCAAAAACGAATACGTCACGCTCGATAAAAGCATAAAATTAACCTGCGATTTAAAGCTCGCAGTCGAAAGCGCGGACGTCATAATAATTTCCATATCCTCGCAGGGTTTGCGCGGCTTTATGCAAAAAATTATACAGTACGACGTAAAGGACAAGCCCTTCGTCCTCTGTATGAAAGGCATCGAGGAAAGCACGGGCAAAAGGCTTTCGCAAGTGCTTGAAGAGAGCGGTATCTCCCCCGACGATATCGCGGTGTGGGTAGGTCCCGGACATATTCAGGCATTCACGCAGGGCATACCCAACTGTATGGTAATAGACAGCAAAAACGACGAATTAAAGCGCCGCCTTGCCGACAGCTTTAAAAGTAATTTAATCAGGTTTTATTACGGTAACGACTTAATCGGCACGGAAATCGGTGCGGCGGCTAAAAACGTTCTGGGTATTGCCGCAGGCGTTTTGGACGGAAGCGGTTACGTCAGCTTAAAGGGTCCTTTAATGGCTCGCGGCGCGCGCGAGGTGGGAAGATTAATCGAAGCCATGGGCGGCAAATTCACATCGGCCTACGGCTTGGCGCATTTAGGCGACTACGAAACCACGCTGTTTTCCGAGTATTCCCACAACAGAACTTACGGCGAAATGATGGCAAAGGGCCACAAGTTTGACAAGCTTGCCGAAGGTGTTATGACCGCTAAGGCAATGAAAAAGCTCGGCGACGAGTATAAGGTGGACCTGCCTTTAACCAACGCTGTGTACGAAGCGTGCTTTTTATCGCACGTCTTTGAAAGCGGCGACGGCGCAAAAAACTGTATGAACATAATTTTAAAGCTTTTCGAGCGCAGCACCAAAAGCGAATTTTAAAAAAGAGTTTAATTATGAACTTTCTTAACCTGTACAATTTATGCGCCGGAATTTCGCCTGTTGAAATAG
>CAMWPZ010000134.1 GCA_947176305.1 uncultured Clostridia bacterium | reverse complement strand
CATCTATAATATCCAACGGTATTTTTGTAACGATCCCGCCGTCAAACCACCTATCCAGAAAATCGCTCCCCTGCAAAACAAACGAAAGCGGGTGTTGCTGTTTGGGCTTTCCGCCAAGCTCGATAAATCGGTTATACAACAGCTCGTCTGTTTTCAATCGTTCGGGATAGTAATTCTCAAAGTCTGCAAATCTGTAGAACGCAGTCGTATCTTTATTGTCTATCGCCATTTTGCGCGCCAAATCAAAGGCTTGCTCTTTTGGCAAGCGCATAATGTTCAATAGCGGCTCGCAGCTTTTATGACAATAATTGACTATATACAAATCCGATACGTTCAAAGATCTCTCCTTTTGTCCATTACAATAGGTTGACAAACGCGTTCGACAAATGAACGACAAAGAACACGCCCGCAACGCCGACTAAAAAGTAGTTTTTGCGCCACAGTCCTATAAACAGATAGTATAGCGGCGGCAGTGCAAATATGAAAATTATAATCGCCGCGACGGCTTGTATTCCGCAAAAGTACAATATCCAGCCGACAAAGTTGAGCGCAATTATTCCCGCCGCGACAGAAAAGAACGTTTTTTCTGCTTTGGTTTTCATCGAGAACATCTTGTTATCCTTATGCACAATTAACACCATTACGACAACACAAAGAATACCGAATATCATTTCGCAAACGTCCAAGAACACCGAGTTAGTGGGCATTTGCATAACGGGATTTGATTCAAGCGGTATCAACGGCATAATCATGTACGGTATTTCTTGTATAGCAAACAATACTAATCCGATCAGCCACAATCCCAAATATTGATTTTTGATTATTCTAACCCACTTGAACATAGCAAAAGTATATCACAAGCTAAAACAAAAATCAATTCTACTGTGTTAAGCTATATCACAGACTTATTACCTAATCGTCAAACCGCTCGAGATAGTCGTCCTGCATGCGCTCGTGCGAGCATTGGTAAAATAATACCTTATCGCCGTCGAAAAAGGTAAGATTTTCCAAGCCGTAGGCACAGCAGTCATTTTCCGCTAAAAAATCATGGTCTGTCAGCGGACCGAATTTGTAATGCTCGGCAAGCCATGCTCTTGTGACTTCGTTAAATTTAAAGCGAAACTTCTTCTTCAAGCCGCCGTGACAATGCGCTATAAACGTAGGCGTTATGGAAAGCAGATGCGGGAGCAATTCATTGAACGGCGGTTTGCGTAGCTCGTAGTCGAGCGGGCGGACTATGGCATTATTCATTAACGTTTGCAAAACTTCATAGTCGTTATCGTCGTTTGCATATATGTTGCCAAGCCAACCGTAACAGCAGCTTATAAACTTGTTGTCTATGGGGTACTTAACCTTGCCTTTTTCATACCAGCATAAAATATAGAGACTCTTATTCTCGTCTATTCCGTATTCTTTACCGAGCGCCTCCAACTCGCCGCTCTTGCGCTTTTCATTAAACTCCATGCACTCTTGCTTTATTTCTTCAAACACTGTTTCAAACGGCGGTAGCTCGGCTTTTTGCTCGTCCGAAAGTTTTTCGTACTTTTTGATTAGGTATTTCTTTTCGGATTCTTCCATCTCTTTTAATGCGTTGTCCGCGTCAAGCTTTTGCAATTTAACTCTGCCTTTCGGATATTTACGGCAGTACGGCTCGCGAACTACGTACGCATGATTTTGCAGCGTGGACGCACACGGCATATGCGACCTGTAAAACGACGAAACAAGGACAAAAGTATCGGCTTTACCGAAGTATCTATCGAGAACGCCGTTTATTCCAAGCCCGTCAATCATTTTGTCATGTTCGATTTGTCTTTCCGAAACCATTTATAAACGCGACCCGTTTCGGGTCGGTCGCTAACCCATGTATTACTTTTACCATAAATGATTTAACAAAATTCCTATAGTATCTTCATCGTCCGCAAACACAAGCTCGTCGCCGCAGTAAAGCGCAAAGTCCTTCAACTGATTGGGACGACACCATATAGGATTACTTCTATTTAAAAGCCAAGCCTTTGTTTGCTCGTTGTATTTAAACTTAAACTCTTTGTGCAAATTCCATAAGCTGTCCTTGTGCCAAACGAAGGTAGGCGTAACAGAAATCAAGTGCGGCAAAAGCGCGTCGAACGGCTCGCGGTACAGTTCGTAATCGTACGAAAGGTCTTTGGTATTAGCGGATAGCGCTTCCACTACTTCGGCGCAACAATCGGGATTGCTAAACAGCCGTCCCAGCGTGTCGTAAAATTGCCACATTATATTATACGGCTCGGTATATTTTACGTTGCCGTCGTACACCAAATCGCTTATATACCAGCTTTCGTCGCCTAATAAACCGAGCTTGCGCTTTTTAAAGTGTTCTAAACATTCCGCCTTTATATCGTCGTACAAAACGTCGAACGGCGGTAAAACCGTCTGATCGGCGTACAGCTCGCGCAAACGATTTTTGTAATATTCTTCCGCTCTATTCAGCGCTTTGGCGCCGTCTTCTTTTTTCAGCTTATACTCTCCATACGGATGTCGAGCGTCATACGGTTCTTCGTAATACTTTCTCTTAAAATCTGAATTGCGGTGAAAAAGATTGTCCCTGCGCCTATCAAACGGCGCAATAAACACAAACGTATCGGCTTTTCCCAAATTGCCGTCGAGGAGTTTGTAAATCTTTTTTAAATGCTTATTAAAACCCTGCCTACGTTCCTTTTCGCTAACATGACAACGCCTTTTCTTTTTTCTCACTATTTAGTGCGACGTATCTCGGGTTCGTCGCCAACCACCGAAGTAACTATATTATATGATAAAGCACAAAAAAATGCAAGTGTTTTTGTGCTTGCATTAATGTAATAATTTGTCAATTACGCTCACGCCCACTCGGGTTCAAGTTTATCATTTAAAATAAGTGATGCCAAACGGCACAGAAGGGTTGCAGATTGTGCACTTTTAAGTGCGAGCGCGACGGGAGTGTAGACCCACCTACAAAAGACCTAAGCGCGAGACACGCAAAAAGGGCGCTTTGATAGCGCCCTTATGCGTCGTTTGGTGGTGCGGTTAACAGGACTGGCGCGCGTTTTCGGACGGGAAGCGCCCCCCTAGCCGGCCACCCCCCCCGGGGGTGTGGAAAAAAAATGACACCCGCCCTTTTTTTTTTTGG
>CAMWPZ010000133.1 GCA_947176305.1 uncultured Clostridia bacterium | reverse complement strand
GCTTTCAACCGTGAACCGCCTGATCGCGCTTTCGTCCGAAGAAACGTTCTCCTGCCTCGACGTAGCTTCCGTCAACCTCGATACGGGGTGCGCCGATATCGTAAAAATAGGCTCGCCCGTCGGATTTTTGCTTTCGGGAGAAGAACTGAAAATTTTAGAGGGCGAATCGCTCCCCCTCGGCATGCTCGAGGCGGTGCACCCTTCCACAAGCCGCGTGAGCATGAACGGCGGCGACTTTTTGGTGTTTATGAGCGACGGCGTGACTTCGGCGTTCGGCTCGCTTGCCGATTTGTGCGCCTATTTGAGCGCGCTTCGCCCCATCAACCCGCAATCGCTTGCCGAAGAGATCTTGAAAAAGGCGCTCGGCTGTTACGGCGGAAAAGCCGAAGACGACATGACGGTGCTCACGGTAAAACTCATGAAATCAGCGTAATGATACGGTTAAAACAAAAACGGCGGAGCAAATGCTCCGCCGTTTTTTGAATAACTTTATTTGTTGAACTTGGCGCGGTAATTATCGATACATTTTTGCACGATACGCTCGGCTTCTTCGCGGTGCGCGATTTCTTTTACCGTGGTCTGTTTATGTTCCAAAGATTTGTACACCTCGAAGAAGTGCATCATTTCATCGAAAATATGCGTAGGCAATTCGGAAATATCTTTATAACCGTTATAGTTAGGATCTTTTACGTGAATGGCGATAATTTTTTCGTCGAGCGCGCCGTCGTCGATCATCTTGATAACGCCGATCGGATAGCAATGCACAAGCGTCATGGGATAGATGACTTCGTTGCAGAGAACGAGAACGTCCAAAGGATCGCCGTCGTCGGCATAGGTGCGCGGAATAAATCCGTAGTTCGCGGGATACACCGTGGAAGTGTAAAGAATACGGTCGAGCCTTAAAAGCCCCGTTTCTTTATCGAGTTCATACTTCGCCTTGCTTCCGCGCGGGATTTCGATAAGCGCCTCGAACGAATCGGGACGAATACGCTTTTCGTCGATATCATGCCAAATATTCATAATATGTTCCCCAAATGTATTTGTTAATGCAAGTATTGTCTGTGCATCTACCAAGTTTAAAAGTTTATTTAATAAGTAAAATCAGATCCCTTATATCCATAAATCTCTGAACCGCCATTATTCCCATAATAGTAACGCGTTCTGGGATAAGCAGATCCATCATAATCTGCCAATATATATGTATCTAATACATTAGCCTTGGTAACATTGGAAGTTCCTATCCATGCGCCAACAATGCCACCAGCACATGAAACCAACTTCCCTGCACTGCTAGATGTGCTATGCACATAAGAATCAACATGGCAACCAGATGCAGAAACATTACTCATAGCTGCTCCGTCTGCAAGATATCCAACTATACTCCCGGCAAATGCATATCCAACGCCTTTCGTAATATGCGAACGAGCCAATATTTTGACATCACCGACATAACAATCTTCGATAGTTGCATAATTGCGACCACATATTCCACCAACACTTGCATAATAACGCTTTGCGTTGTCACCAGCAGTAGAACCCACACTATCTATTTTTGCAGTTGAGCTAAAAACATTAATAACTTTTATGGCGCCTCTGTTTATGGCAACAACACACCCTACAGAAACATCTTTATCTTCATAATTTCCATTCGAGTTCTTTCCACTATAATCTGCAGTGATAGTAACTCCTTCAAATGATATATTTTTAATAGACGCTCCTGCATTCAAAGTTGTTATAAACCCATAGCTTGTTGCAGTTGTTATTCCAGTATTAACATAAGTTATATTGCTAATTGTATGGTTTTGTCCATCTATAGTGCCGCTAAATGATGAGATTGGTGTCCACGCATTTGCACTACAATCAATATCCTCGATCAACTTAAAGTATGAGCCCGTATACCGTGCAATATTTTTTAAATGTGCAACCGTTTTAATTAAGTAAGGGCTCTCTGCGGTTCCGTGTCCTCCCGCATAATGGGTTGTATCGCCGCCAATCTCAGGCGGAGTCACGTTGCCTGCGCTCTCCGATAATAATTTATCGGGAGTATGAGATAACAGACTATTTAAGATAGAACAGTCAAACTCTAAGGATCCACATTGATTGTCGTCAAAATCCGGCGATTCGGAGTAATCAAATGAAAAACCAAAAGATGTAACTTCGGTTAATGTTTTCAAGTAAAAGGTTTTATCTGCCAAAGAATAAACTACCACTGTATACACATCTACCGAACCAGTCATTATGTAGCGATAATAACCAATTTTAGACTCATTTGTGAACCCGAAGCCAGTTGTTTCCTCCGTAGTTTCTGAATTGGAAGCAACCTGTTTATAAGAGTTGGTTCGGCTAGTTGCATCGCTTTTCCCGGTTGTTCGAGAATATCCCGCTTCTACGCTAGCACCAAATTCAAGCGTTTCTTTTGCGGAGGCACTTGCAAATGAGCCAGCCGATAGTTTCGCTTCAACCGATGTAGCTACTTTAATGCTAAGCCCTACATCTATGTTTTTTGTACTCGAAAAAGTCGTCGTATTCGTCACTGCCGTAGTACACGAATCTTCAACGCTTTGCGTTGTTGTTTTTGTGGTTTTAAACGCTTTTGTATAATTGTTACCTGTATAATGATAATATGGTACTTCTATTTTGGATTGCAAAGGCACATCAAAAACTTTGCCGAGATGAAAGTAATAATAATAGTAGTTGTCGTCATAATATGAATCTATCAAATCCGCCTCAGTAGAAGCCGAATGTTTTTTCGCCGAATATCTTTTATTCAAAACTTTCCCACTTTGAGTAGCAATGATGTTATCACTTTCAGTATTGCCGTTGTTATTATCTTGACTGGTAAAAATACCACAAGCAGAAAACAGCATAATTACGCAGATCATACAAATAAATATCGCACAGAACCTTTTTTTCATATGTTTCCTCCCAAATATTATTTTTTTATTTAACAATAAAATATGTCATCTTTATTTTACATGTTTTGCCAATATATGTCAATAATTTTTTATTATATAGAAAACAGACAGATTTTTTATCATTTGTTTTAGAATTTCGCAAAAAAATAAGAACGCAAGTATTTAACTTGCGTTCTTACTGGCGCAGAAGACGAGATTCGAACTCGTGCTGCCGTTTCCAGCACTACTCCCTTA
>CAMWPZ010000132.1 GCA_947176305.1 uncultured Clostridia bacterium | reverse complement strand
GACGGGTGCCGTAGTTGAAACGGGTGCGCCTTCCTTTTCGGCTTTGCGTTTTGCCTGCGCTTCCTTTGCGCGTTTTGTCAAGGGAAAGAGCGACCACTCGTCGATAAACAGCAAGTCGATTACGGCGAGAATACTGCCGAACACTATCCAGAAGTCTGCGAAGTTACAAGCCGCCATACTGCCGAAAATATTGACGTTGACGAAATCGCGCACTTCTCTGTACGCAATTCTATCGATAAGGTTGCCGACCGCGCCCGCGGTTATAAGGCAAAGAGAAATTTTAAGGATGAAGTGTTTTTCGGGCAGGCATACGAAAACCGTAACGAGGACGATTAAAAGTATAAAGGTCATTACGATTAAAAATATCTGTCCCCACGCGGCTTCTGCAAGGAAGCTGAATGCACAGCCCGGATTGCGCGTGCCGCTTTCTACTTCTATTAATTTGGGAATTACTTTAAAGTTCCAATTGTCGCGTTCTTCGAAAATCTTCGTTATAAGGTCCACAAGAACGAGCACGACGCCGACCGCGATTAATACTGCGCTTTTTATGCCAACGTTGAATTTGAACTTTTCCTTAAATTTTTCAAGCATACGTTAATGATATATTAAAAGCCGGCGTTTGTCAATCGTTACGGCGGCAAATAAAAATACGCACCGAAAAACGGTGCGTAAAGGTTTGTTATTTTTCAAATCCAAGGCTAATTAAAATTGCCTTATCCACACGCATCATGGTCGAGGGCGTCAGCTCGCCTATCCTTTCCTTTAATCTGCGCTTGTCGAGCGTGCGTATCTGCTCTAAAAGTATTACGGAATCCTTCTGAAGCCCGTAGGAATTGGAAGCAAGCTCGATATGGGTGGGCAGTTTAGCCTTGTTGATTTTGCTGGTTACAGCCGCCGCTATCACGGTCGGTGAATATTTGTTGCCGACGTCGTTCTGAACGACGAGCACGGGGCGGATTCCGCCCTGTTCGCTACCCACCACCGGCGATAAATCGGCATAGTACAGCTCTCCGCGTTTAATCGTCATAATAACCTCTTTTCGGCAGTGTGTATATTTTATTATATGTACTGCCCTAAGGTTATTGTTGACAATGCTTCGAAAGTTTATACGCGTTTATCAATACAGATGCAGTGCGTAATAGTTAACAAATACGAAGCAATAATAGCAGACAAGCCCGACGAGCATAATTATGCCCGCAACGCGCGTAAGACTTTTGGCTTTGTTGAACGAGCTGACGAAAATGAGTATTGCCGCCGCAAGGGAAACAAGACCGCTGATAAGTCCTTCGGTCGAGAACAGAAGTCCGCCCTTCGAGCAGACGGCGCCAAGTCCGCCGATTAAAAGGATATTTGCAATGTTGCTGCCGATAATGTTGCCCGTGGCAATTCCCACGTCGCCTTTCCTTGCGGCGGAAACCGAAGTTACAAGCTCGGGCAAAGACGTGCCGAACGCAACGACGGTCAGCGCGACTATTTCAGGCTCGATGCCGATTAAGTCCTCTGCGATATACTGCGCGGAGTTTACGACGAGCTGTGCGCCGCCGACTACCATACCAAGTCCCACTACCGTGAGGATAATTAAAAACCAAACTTTGTTTTGCAGGTTTTCATAGCCTGCTTTTAATTTCTGCCATTTTGAAACGGGTTCTTGCGGAACGTCGTTTATATCGGCAACCGAAACTGCGGCGGCCTGTTCAAGCCCGACCTTAGACTGGCGGGTTGCAAGAACTATGTTGTACGCCATAAACGCGCAGTACAGCAAAAGAAGAATTAAACCTTCCCACCACTCGAACGTCTGACCGATATAGCCGAGAACGACGAAAAGCGCGCTTATAAATATGAGGAAAGGTAAGTCGATAAACCGCGTAGTTTTTTCCACGGGGAGTTTGCATATGACTGCGGAAAGACCGAGAATTAACAAAACGTTAATTATGTTGCTACCCAGTATATTTCCCACAATAAGCTCGCCCGAGCCGTTGACGGCGTCAACTATGGTTACGGCGGCTTCGGGAGCACTTGTGCCGAGCGCTACGACGGTTACGCCGATTATGAATGTGGAAACTTTAAGCTTTTTGGCGATACCGGAAGCTCCGTCAACGAAGAAGTCCGCGCCCTTAACGAGCAGGACGAAGCCGACCAGCAAAAGAAAGATTTGCAGTATCGCCGTTCCGGCAGAGTTTGCAAGCAGTGAAGTTGCAGTCATAAAAAAATACCTCTTCAATTATTTTATCCTTACGGATATAAAAAAATAAGACCTTTAACTTAAATTTCTTTAAGTTAAAAGTCTTGTTCCTTAAAATTAAGGGGATACGGCACGATTTTTAAAAATCGGGGTATGTTGCCGCAGCCTTTAAAACTACTCCCTTTCAACACGGTTATTGTAACAGCTTAATCTTCCTTTGTCAAGCGCAAAACCGCAAAATGCAAATTTTTAATTATATCCTCCGCCGTAGCGCAATACTCGGTTACTTCCTCCGCACAAATCTCAGCGGAAAGCCCCAGGGTGTACGCCGCGCACACCGCCGCCTCGAACGGTGCAAGTCCGCGGGCTGTAAGTCCGCAGATATAGCCCGAAAGCATATCGCCGCTACCGCCCTTTGACAGTGCGGAATTTCCGCGTATATTGAGCGCGGTATTTTCGCCGTCGCATATTATGCTTGCCGCGCCCTTTAATAAAAGCGTTACGCCGTAATGCTTTGCAAAGCTTTGCGCAATATTTACAGGGTCGGCGAGAATTTCGTCAATGCCTTTGCCTGTAAGCCTTGAAAATTCCTTAACGTGCGGGGTTAAAATAACTCGGCAAGTTTTATCACGAAGAATATCCAAGCCGTATTCGGAAAGCACGTTCAGTCCGTCCGCGTCGATTAAAAGTGTTCCATTAAATTCCTTTAAAATGCGTTTAATCTGCGCATGCAGGTTTTCGCTTACTCCGCAACCCATACCTATCGCAATTGCGTTCGACGATAAATCTTCGCTGTCAAGATATATGACTTGCGGGTAAACGGGCGCGAGGCTTAGCTTTACTTTTTCGCTTGTAGTAAGCTTTACGTAGCCGCACCCCGATTTTAAAGCCGAGCTTATCGAAAGCGCCGCCGCGCCGATATATTTATCGCAACCGGCAATTATACTTGCCGAGCCGTACGTTCCCTTGTGGGAGTTGTGTTTTCTGTCGGGGTAGAACTTTTT
>CAMWPZ010000131.1 GCA_947176305.1 uncultured Clostridia bacterium | reverse complement strand
TGACCTGCCTTATATTCCGCAATAGCGACGGTCAAATTCGCCTTTACCGCACAGCCGAGCGCTAGTCCGTTGTCGCCGTTCAAACCGCTTGGGATATCCGCGGAAATTACGTATGCGCCGCTTGCGTTTATTGCGGTTATAACTTGCTTATACTTTCCCTCTACGGTGCGGTCAAGTCCTGTGCCGAATATACAGTCGACGATTATACCACCGTTTATTTCCGCCGTATATTCGCCATTATACGCTTTCTTTACTTGCGCACAGTCGGGGGATAGTTTCCCCTCGAAGGCGAAAACTTTTACCGCATAGCCGCGGTTTAAAAGAACTTGGGCGCAAACGTAGCCGTCGCCGCCGTTGTTGCCCGTGCCGCAAACTATTAAAATATTTTTTGTATTGAGTTTATTCGCCGCGCTTTCAACCTCGTCGGCAATCGCCGTACCTGCGCGGCGCATAAGCGTTTGCGCCGAAATACCGAGTGTATTTATAGTATATGCGTCGGCGGTACGCATTTGCGAATTTGTGAGTACTCTGTCCATTACAGTCTTAACGATACCTCCGCCGCGCTGATTTTTTTTATTTCACCGTTTATATCGCAGACGAGCCTGCCCGATTCGTCCACGTCAACCGCCTTTGCCGTGTACGCGCCGTTTTCAGTCTTTAAAGTCACTTCGCCGCCAAGCCAGTCCATATAGCTTTTGTAGTCGTCCACGGTGAATTCTTTTTGTATGTTTTCTATGAAAACTTCGCGCACTTTTTGAAGCGGAATTTGCCTGTTTAATTCGGTTCGCATGGTCGTTGCTATGTCTTTGAGTTCCTCGGGCAGAACGTTGTTTACATTTATACCCACGCCCACTATACTGCGGCTTACCGTACCGCCCGAGAAGGTGTTTTCAATCAGCGTGCCGCAGATTTTTCTGCCGTTTACAAGTACGTCGTTTGCCCAGCGGATAACGGGGGATAAACCGAAATGCTCTAACGTGCGGCAAACCGCGACGCAGGAATTGACCATAATTTTAAAAGTTTGCGACGCGTCGAAATTTTCATAACGGCGCATAACCGAAACGAAAAGCCCGCCCTCGCTCGATACAAAGCTTCTGCCTTTTGTACCCTTGCCTGCCGTCTGCCGTTTTGCGGTGACGATGACCTCGCCCGCGCAGTCTAAACGCTTGCAGTATTCGTTTGTGGAATCGACTTCGTCAAGCTCAATAATCTTCATCGGTTTCTCCGAATTTTTCAAGCGCACTTTTTGCCGTGTCGTAGCCGTAGCCCTTGGATAAAAGATATTTAAAGCCCTTGCTTAAATTCTGCCTATCTATTACCTTGCCGCGAAGGTATTTTTTTAAAACCTCCGCCGCCTCGTTATCGTCTTCTTCTATTTCGTCGAGCGCCGCCTCTATTGCCTGCTTGTCCGCGCCGCGCTTATATAAGTCGGCTTCAAGCATTCGTTTACCCTTGCCCGAAACGCTTTGAACGTACGCGCGGCAGTACGCGTAGTCGTCCACAAATTTGTGGTATTCCAGCCTTTCCAAAACGTAGTTTATAACTAATTCCGTATAGCCCTTTTTTTCGAGGAAGTCGCTTATCTGCTTGCGCGTTTTCATGGTCGCGGAAAGGTGCGTTAAGGCCTTGTCCATTGCCTGACTTTTTTCGGTTTCAAGCTGAATTTCGTCGAGCTTTGTTTTATCAATCTGCATACCCGCTTTGAGCTGATATTTGATTGCAACCTCTAATTTTATTCCGCAATAAAAGCGCCCGTCGACAAATATACTGCAACGGGTCTTATCTTTTTTCTGCGGTTCTATTGAAGTGATTTCGGACATACCTACATTTTAGCACTGTGGAAAAAGTTTGTCAATTACAGACTGATGTAGTTGTTGCCTTGCTGTTTTTTTAGAATTTAAAAAGCCGAAGCGTAATACTTCGGCTTTTATTTTGATTTTTTCTTGTTCAATACGATTGCCGTAATTAGAAACGCAATTACAGCCGTTAATGTAAGCACGATAAAGATATCAAGAAAAATATGATAAGTGTCTTTAATTAATGTGTCTTGCGAAGGTGCTATAATGTGATGGGTATCGGCAAAAAAATTATTATAAGAGGTTATGCTTTCGCCAGTTTTGAAATATACGGTGAACTGAAAGCCTCCCCATAGAAGCAAAAAGCCAAACAATAAATATTTACCTATTTTGTCTTTTAAAATAAAGAAAATGATACAACCGACAAAAATCAGATAAAAAACAAAATCAATTGGTTCGTCAATAAATGCGGATGCTACAAGTCTTGTACTGCCGAGCTTTAAACCAGTTATATCGAACGTAAACCACAACAGTAAAATTCCCGAAGAGCTCAATACAACTATTTTCAAAACTTTCAACAGGATATTATCATCAAATATTTTCAGTGGTTTGCGCATAGCGGTTTTTCGTATCCGGTTTAAAGATTTTCAATATCAAGAACATTTAAACGGATAAAAATATTCTTTGATTTTTTGTATTTTTACTTTGCCGCAAAGGCGGTTTAAAAGGCTTTTGTTAAATTCCTCTTCCCCGCTCTTTTTTACGGCGACGGTGAATATAACCTCGTCGGCGTAGTCGCAGCTTAAAACGCTTGCGCCCGTTTCAGTAAAAAAGCGGATAGCCGCATCAACGTCGGAATATCCGACGGTATACAGACTTTCGGCGCAGTTTTCGTAAAGTACCTTTTGCGCAGATTCTAAATTTTCCGCCGCGCTTCCCGAATACGCGCGGACAAGTCCGCCCGCGCCGAGCTTTATGCCGCCGAAGTAGCGCGTGACGACGATCGCCGTTTCAAAAAGCTTTTTGTTTTTGATAACTTCCAGAATAGGCATACCCGCCGTGCCCTGCGGCTCGTTATCGTCGGAAAAGCGCGGAAAGTTGCCTAAGCTGTCGGAGATATACGCATAGCAGTTATGGGTTGCGTCCGCGTACTTTGCGGAAATTTCCGCAATAAAGGCTTTCGCCTGCTCCTCGCCCTGAACGTGCTTTGAAGTTGTGATAAAGCGCGATTTTTCTATCACCTTTTCGGTGACGGTTTGTCCGCTTACGGAAAGATAGCTTTGCACTTAATTTAAAATTACTTTAACGTGAACTTTTTTGCCCTTGTGGATAACGTCGCCGTTTGCAACGGGCGTGTTGATGGCGGGTACTTTATTATCGTTTACCGATACGCCGGC
>CAMWPZ010000130.1 GCA_947176305.1 uncultured Clostridia bacterium | reverse complement strand
TGCTTTCCTTTGCAGTAAGGTGCCTGAACACGGTTGCGGGCATTATGGTTACCGCGTCGCACAACCCCAAGCAGTACAACGGCTACAAGGTTTACGGCGAGGACGGTGCGCAGATGTCGCCCGAAGATACCGCCGTGGTCGTAAAATACATACAGGAAATCACCGACTATTTAGGAACTCCCTCCCCCACCGACGAACAAGTTAAAAAGTACATTAAACCCGTTCCCTCGAAGGTGGATAAAAAATACTATAAAGAGCTGAAAAAGCTTACCCTTTCCAAAAAGGCTGTTAAAGAGTGCGGAAAGGACTTAAAGCTCGTTTACACACCCGTTCACGGCTCGGGCTACGTTCCCGTTACCACTATCCTCAAAAAGATAGGTATTAACGCGACGGTGGTTGAAGAACAGATTAAGCGCGACACGGACTTTTCGACCGTGGAAGTACCCAACCCCGAATTTAAGGAAACGCTTTCGATGGGTATTGCGCTTGCGCAAAAAATCGGCGCGACGGTCGTATTCGGTACCGACCCCGACAGTGACAGGCTTGGCGTTGCCGTAAAGAATAAGGAAGGCGAATTCGAAGCACTTTCCGGAAACCAAGTGGGCATTCTGCTTTTGGACTACGTTTTAACCAGGCTGAAAGAGGAAGGCGCGCTTCCCTCTAATGCGGCGGTCGTTAAATCGTTCGTAACTACCGGTATGGCAAAGGCTATCTGCTTAAAGTACGGCGTTGAGCTTTTCGAAGTGCCCGTAGGCTTCAAGTTCATTGGCGAAAAGATTAAGCTTTGGGAAAGAGACCACTCCCACACCTATGTTTTCGGCTTCGAGGAAAGCTGCGGATATCTCCGCGGAACGCACGCGAGGGATAAGGACGCTGTCGTTGCCTCGATGCTCACGGCGGAAATGGTTTGCTACTACACGAGCAAGAACAAGACGGTTTTCGACAGGTTACAGGAAATTTACGACACCTACGGCTACGTTTTGGACTGCAATATTTCCATTCCCTTCAAGGGCTTGAACGCTATGAAGGATATGAACGCGGTCGTGGACGGTTTGAAGAAGTCGCCCGTAAAGGCGTTCGATATTTACAGCGTTACGGCTGTGCGCGATTATTCGAGCAACGCAAGAGTTGATTTAGTCAGTGGCGAGAAAACCGAAATCGGCTCTCCCCTTACCAACTGCGTATATTACGAGCTGGAAAACGGAAGCTTTATCTGCGTGCGCCCGTCGGGTACCGAGCCTAAGCTGAAGATTTACTTCTCTGTAAAGGCAAACAACAAGCAGGACGCGGAAGCCGCGCTTGAAAAGATGCAGGCGGCTGTTAAGAAGATTATTAAAGCGTAATTGAATATTTTAAAAGCTCTCGGAAAATTTCCGAGAGCTTTTTACTTACAAGTTATTTTTATAATCCGTACCCCACTCCATCATTGCGTCGAGAACGGGTTTTAGGGTTTTACCTAAGTCCGTAAGCGAATACTCAACGCGCGGCGGAACTTCCGCAAATACTTGCCTATCCACAAGCCCGTCTTCCTCCAAGGCGCGCAAATTATCCGTCAAAACCTTTTTACTTATGGCGGGAATAGTTTTTATGAAATCGCCGAAACGCTGTTTCTCGTTATACACTAAATTGCGTATAATTAAAAGCTTCCACTTGTTGCCTATAAGCTGAACGCAGGTTGCGACGGGGCATTCGGGTAGTTCTTCTCTTGTCAGCATAGTTTTTAATTCCTTTTCTTAACTTATCGGCATTATAGCAAATTTCAGCTTTATTGTCAATAGTTCAAAAAAGAAACTAAGTTATAAATCTATTACCTGATAATAGAAAAGTAACGGACTTGTAAAGCACTTTCTATTTTGGTATACTTCGGGTACAAAACAAATTTCGGAGGTTTATTTATGAAAAATTTTGAAAAGGTCAGCATTGCAAACGAGGCGAGAGTTGAGCTTCACGACAAGCTTAACCTTACGGGTGCGGAGATAAGCATAAACGAATTGCCCGCGGGCGCAAGCGTGCCTTTCGTTCACTCGCACAAAAAGAACGAGGAAATTTACGCGGTTTTAGAGGGCGCAGGTTCTGCGGTTATCGACGGCGAAACCGTACAACTTAAAGCAGGCGACTGGCTGCGTATTGCCCCTGCGGCAAAGAGGCAGTTCTTTGCTTCGGAAAAGACCGCTATTAAGTATATTTGTATTCAGGTTAAAGCCGGCTCGCTCGAGGGCTATACCATGACGGACGCAATCGTATAACTTTTTAAAAACTTTGAAAGCGCAGTCGGCGAACCGATTGCGCTTTATACCTTTTAAGATATGGAACATATTGAAAGACAAAAATTTTTAATCGGATATTTACTGTCGGAAGGAAAGCAAGATTTTGAATTGCCGTCGGATACGGACGGGCAAAAGCGGCTGTTCCGTGCGCTTGTAAACGTGCGTATGCCGAAGGCGGCAAGCAAAGAATTTTTGCAAATTCAGAACGAGTATTTGCAGGAAGAATTGCGGCTTAAAGGCGTAACGGATATTGACGACCTCTCCCCCGTTGCCGACGGAATTTACCTTTGGAAAGGCGATATAACGACGCTCAGATGCGACGGAATTGTGAACGCGGCGAACTCGCAAATGCTCGGCTGTTTTTGCCCTAACCACGGCTGTATAGACAACGCTATTCACACCTTTGCGGGCGTACAGCTTCGGCAAGAGTGTGCCGAGATTATGAAGGCGCAAGGGAAGTCTGAGGCGACGGGGCAAGCGAAAATTACTTCGGCTTACAACCTGCCGTGCAAATACGTTTTGCACACCGTCGGTCCGATAGTTTACGGCTCTCTTACAAAGCAACACGAAGAACAGCTTGCGGACTGCTACCGCTCTTGCCTTATTCTTGCAGATAAAAACGGTTTACAAAGCATTGCGTTCTGCTGTATCTCTACTGGCGAATTTCACTTCCCCAACGAGCGGGCGGCGCAAATAGCCGTACAAACTGTTTTAGACTACAAACGGCAAACGGGCAGTAAAATCAAGGTAATTTTCAACGTGTTCAAGGACTTAGACTATGAAATCTATGCAAGATTACTCAAAAAAAATTGAAAGGTTAAAAGCGGCACTCGATAGCGCGGATGCAGTGGTTATCGGCGCGGGCGCGGGGCTTTCCACTTCCGCAGGGTTGACGTACAGCGGGGAAAGATTTTTCAAATACTTTGCCGACTTTAACGAAAAATACAAAATTTCCGATATGTATTCAGGCGGCTTTTATCCGTACGAAACTATGGAA
>CAMWPZ010000129.1 GCA_947176305.1 uncultured Clostridia bacterium | reverse complement strand
CTTTCTATTCGTCGGCTGCTTATTTTTTTTATACGCTACTGTTAAAAAATAATAGCCGGGCTGAAATGAATTGTCCGCCGCGCCGTTTTTATTAACTTTATAAATTATAGCTTTCCGCCAGGGCTTTGAACGAGGGCAGGGCGCTTTCAATTACCTTCGGGGAAACGCAGTACGCAATTCGAACGTAGCCTTCGCATCCGAAGTCGTCGCCGGCAACGATTAACAGCTCGTACTTCTTTGCGCGGTCGGCAAAGGCGTTCGCGTCAGGCTCGGGCGATTTCACGAAGAGATAAAACGCGCCGTCGGGCTTTACCACGGTGAAGCCATATTCCTTTAAAGCCGAGCATAACTTGTTGCGGTTTTTTTCGTAGACGGAAATATCCGATGTCTTGCCGCTGACGGCTTTTACAAGCTCTTGGAAAAGGTGCGGTGCGCAGACGTAGCCGAGCGCGCGCCCCGCGCCGCAAAGTCCTGCGTAAATTTCCTGCCACTCCTCCGCTTCGTTGTTTACCGCGATATACCCTATTCTTTCGCCCGCGAGCGATAAGCATTTCGAGTACGAATAGCAGACTATGCTTCTTTTGTAGTAGTTCATAATAAACGGCACTTTTACGCCGCCGAAAACGAGTTCGCGGTACGGCTCGTCCGAAATCAAGTACACGGGCTCGCCGCGCTTTTTTGAATATTTTTCAAGCAAAGCGCACAAACGTTTTATAGTTTCCTCGGTGTACACAACTCCGCTGGGGTTGTTAGGAGAGTTGATTAAAACTGCTTTAGTGTTTTTGTTCAGCGCTTTTTCGAGCGCGTTGAAATCTATCTGGAAGGTGCCTTCCTCGCCTTTTACCACGGTCAGCCTGCCGCCCGCATGTTCTACAAAAACTTTGTATTCGGGGAAGTACGGAGCAAAGGTTATTACCTCCTCGCCCGAATTCAAAAGCGCGTTGAAGGTTATCGCCAAAGACGCCGCCGCGCCGCAGGTCATATATATGCAGTCGGCGGAAAGGCTTGTTTTAAAGCGTGCGTTTAAATTATCCGCAACCGATTTGCGCACAGAAAAATCGCCCTGCGCGGAAGTATAGCCGTGAAGCGCGACGGGGTCGCCCTCCTCCACGAGCTTTATAAGCGCTTGGCTTACCGCCTCGGGAACGGGAACGCTGGGGTTGCCGAGCGAGAAGTCGTAAACGTTTTCCTCGCCTATTTCTGCCTTGCGTTTTTTGCCGTACTCGAACAGCTCGCGTATGGACGAGCGGACTTTGCCGAGCTTTACGTTTTTTTCATTTAGCATAAGTTTTAACCTCGCCATTAATTATAGCACGCGCTTTAATTTTTGACAAGAAATTGAACGGGGCGGGCCGCTTTAATTTTAAACCCCCCCGCCCCTATTCCGCCGCTTAACTTAGCCCGTTAAGTCCTTGCGGAAGTTTTCCATTATTCTGTTTTCTATACGCGATACCTGCACCTGCGAAACGCCGAGCATATTCGCAACCTCGCTCTGCGTCATATCGCGGAAGTAACGCAGCATTATCACCTTTCTGTCGCGCTCGGAAAGCGACGCTATTGCCGTCCGAAGCTGCAGCATTTCTATTATATCTTCCTGCTTGTCTTCGACAGGGAGTTTTTCCAAAAGCTCCTGTGTTTTTTCATCCTTGTACTCGCCCTGGCTGTAAATGGAAACGGGCATATGCGTCGAGCCCATTGTGAACACGACCTCGCTTTCGGGCATATCGAATTCCTGCGCGATTACCTTGACGGACGGCTGTGTGCCGTGCTTTATCGAATACTGCTCTATAAACAGATTTATCCTCTTTGCCGTGCTTTTAATCTGGCGCGAAACCTTTATGCTGCCGTCGTCGCGCATAAAGCGTTTAATCTCGCCCGCAATCATCGGCACGGCGTAGGTTGAAAAGCGCACGCCGAAGCTTTCGTCAAAGCCGTTAATGGCTTTCAAAAGTCCCATACTCGCAAGCTGATAAAGGTCGTCGTATTCGACGCCCTTGCCGAGGTATCTTCTGACTATGCTTTTTATCAGGTTGTTGTTTTCCAAAAGCAGGGTTTCTTTTGCGTTCGCGTCGCCCTCTTTTGCTTGCCTTATCAAACAGTTCGTCTTTTCGACGTCAAGCATTCTCCACTTCCGCTTCAAAACTTTTCGACATATAAACGACCGTACCCTCGCCCTGAATAGAGTTCACCGAAAACTCGTCCATAAATGTCTGCATTATGGTGAAGCCCATACCCGAGCGTTCGTCGGAAGGAAGCGTCGTGAAAAAGGGCTGTACGGCTTTGTTTATATCCGGTATGCCCTTACCCGTGTCGCTTACCTTTATATGTAGTTCGTTACCGTCGATTTCGCACTCTATCGTAATCAGCCCCAGATTGCCCCTGTAAGCGTGTACGGTGCAGTTGGTTACGGCTTCGGATACGGCGGTCTTTACGTCGGAAAGCGCGGACAGTGAAGGATTAAGCTCCAAGCAGAATGCGGCGACCGCGTCGCGCGCGAACGCCTGGTTTCTGGGAAGTGAATAAAACTGAAGTTTCAAATAATTACTCGTCATAATTTTACCTTTTTTCCTTGTAACGCATATCTTACTCCGCCTTGGGAATAAGCGAATATACGCCGCTTAAATTCAGAATTTTGTCTGCGGCGAAGTCGGGGTTTTCTATATACAGCGGAATAGAAAGCCGCGAAGCTTTTTTGTATCTGCCGATTAAAAAACCTATGCCCGTGGAATCCATGAACGCCACTTCGGAAAGGTTTATTACTATTTTCTTTGCGGTGGAATTTTCTTCTATAAGTCTGTCGCACGTTTCGCGTGCGTTCGGCGCGGAACACTCGTCCATTTCGCCGCACAGGGTTATGTACAGTATCCCTCCGCGCAAATCTGACGTTACTTTCATTTAAGTTACTCCGTGGTTTTTATCAAATATTACTATATTTTCAAAGCGGTATTTTGGAAAATTGCGTCGGGTTTTGTATTTTTTAGTCGGACGGGGTTTATTGCGCTTTGTTAAATTTTATTTGGGTGTGGCGGATTTAAAAGCTTTTGCTTTGAAAAAAATTATAATAAAATACGGTTGAAAAATACTTGACAAAAATTTTAGGGTATATTATTATAATTTAGCGTTGTGCGGAATTTCCGATAAGCAGGAATTTTTCGGGCCTTTAGCTCAGTTGGTTAGAGCGGTCGGCTCATAACCGATTGGTCCGCGGTTCGAGTCCGTGAAGGCCCACCATAAATATTTTTTGGCCCGATAGCTCAGTTGGTTAGAGCGCCAGCCTGTCACGCTGGAGGTCGACGG
>CAMWPZ010000128.1 GCA_947176305.1 uncultured Clostridia bacterium | reverse complement strand
CAGTATCTACGACGACTGGAAAAAGAGCTTTATCGGCGGAACGCTTTTGGGCTTTGGCAGCTGTATTTTCTGCCTGATATTTGCTTCGGCATTTATATTTTACGCAAATCCCTTGATTTCGGTTTTGCCCAGATGCTTTATAGGAGTAACTGCCTACTGGTCGTATTTTGGATTATCAAAACTTTTTAAAAAGGTTAAAAACAACTACGTACGCGAAGCTTTACCTGCGGCAATAGCAGGGGTTGTAGGCTCTCTTACAAATACCGTATTATATCTTTTGGCGGTCAATATCTGGACGGGCTCGTTCAATCAGACACTTTCTGCGATACTCAGCATTGCGGTTACGATATATTTCCCTATAGAGCTTGCGGCTTGCTTTGTGCTTGTGCCTGTATACGTTGCGGTACTTAAAAAGGTAAGCCATAAATTCATAAATAAAAAACCGCTTGTAACTGAAGCGGAAGAACAGACAGAAGAAAATAATAACGAAGAAAACCAAAACACGGTACAAGGATAAATTATGATTATTTGCATGGACGTCGGCAACACGAATATCAAGTACGCGGTATTCGACGGGGATAAGCTTGCTTTAAGCTTCCGCGTTGCCACGGAGCATAAAAAGACTTCCGATGAGTATGGCGGACAAATTATAAGCATACTCAACAATAATAAGATAACTGCGGACGACATAAAGGGCGGAATAATTTCTTCCGTTGTTCCGCAGCTTGATTATACGCTTGAAAGAATGTGCTTAACCTATCTTAAAATTAAGCCTTTAATGCTCGCCCCCGGGTTAAAGACGGGCATGAATATGAAGGTCGATAACGCCAAGGAAGTCGGCGCGGACAGAGTTGTAAATAACGTTGCCGCGTCAAGGAAATACGGAGCACCGCTTATAATTGTCGATTTCGGTACGGCTACGACATTTAACGTAATAGACGACAAAGGCGAATTTATCGGCGGTGTTATCGCCCCTGGTATAAAAGGCTCTTTGGACAGTCTTGTCAACGGCACTGCGAAGCTTCCAAGAGTTGAAATCGAGCGCCCCGCGCGCGTGATAGGTAAAAATACCGTAACGAATATGCAGTCGGGAATAGTTTTCGGCTTTGCAGGACTTGTGGAATACATTGTTAAAAAAATAAAGCGCGAGCTTAATTCAGAGACCGTTAAAACGGTTGCGACGGGTGGCTTTTCGGAAGTTATTGCAAAGGAAATTTCCTGCATAGATTACGTGGACAAGCTTCTGACGCTGGAAGGGCTTAAATACTTATACGATTTGAACGGTACGGAGGCAAGCAACAAATGAAAAAAGTCGGTGTGGCAATTCTCGGCTTGGGGGTGGTCGGCGGCGGTACCTATAAAATACTGACTGAGCACAGGGAATTTTATAAAAAAATTCACGGCATAGATATTGAGGTAGTGAGCGCACTCGAACGCAATAAACAGCGCGCCAAAGAGCTTGGTGTGTCTGAAAATATGCTTGCCGCAGATATTTCCGAAATATGCAGCAACCCCGCCGTGAATATTGTCGTTGAGGTTATGGGCGGGGTAGAGCCTGCCAAATCTTTCGTGCTTGCCGCACTTAACGCAGGTAAATCCGTCGTAACTTCCAATAAAGAGCTTTTCTGCAAATTCAGTCACGAGCTGGAGGCTGCGGCAAAAAAGAACGGTTGTGGGCTTTTTTACGAGGCGAGTTGCGTCGGTGGAGTACCAGTTATCAGAACGTTGCTTGACAATTTGCAGGGTAATAAAATAACGTCGATGATGGGTATTATCAACGGCACGACTAACTATATTTTGACAAAAATGTCGAACGGCGGAGCTTCTTATAACGAAGTGTTAAAGGAAGCGCAAAAGCTCGGATATGCTGAAGCTGACCCCACGGCGGACGTTGAAGGGTTTGACGCGGCTTATAAGCTTTCAATACTTTCAAGTCTTTCGTTTCACACCAAAGTTCCCTATACCAAAATTTACAGGGAAGGCATTACAGGTGTAGACACTTGCGATTTGCAATACGGCAACAGACTTGGCTACGTGTTAAAGCTTCTTGCAATAGGTAAAAACTCGGACAAGGGTATAGAAGTAAGAGTACACCCGACTTTCGTCAAAAACACACATCCGCTTGCAAGCGTAAACGACAGCTATAACGCAGTTTACATTACGGGCGACAGCGTGGAGGACGTTATGCTTTACGGCAGGGGCGCGGGCGCGCTTCCTACGGGCAGCGCGATAGTCGGCGATATCATATACTGTGCAACGCACGAAAATTTCAATTATTCTACATTTAAAAACACTGAGAACGCCGACCCCGAAACCAAATTCGTAACCAACTACGAAAGCGCGTACTATATCCGCTTTGACGCGGAGGATAAGCCCGGAGTGCTTTCAAATGTATATTCCGTGCTTGGCAAGTACGATATAAACGTGGCACAGGTTATTCAGGACAATGCGAAGAAGCACGGTTCCGTTCCAGTTATTTTAGTAACTCACGAAACGTTTGAAGAAAACGTCAATAAAGCCGTTAAGGAAATCAACAGCGGAAAGGTCTTTGCCAAAGTCGCTTCGGTAATAAGGGTAGTTTCCTGAACATATGAAGTGTTTAATAGTCGTAAACGCATATATTAAAAACAAATCGCAGATTATGCAAGCGGAGCGTATAGCCGTAGAATTAAAACTGTTGGGCGCAGAGTGTGAAATTTGCAAAAACGTTGCGCTCGCGGAAATTGTTAACGGCAATATAGTTGCGCCCGAATATGACTGTTGCGTATTCCTCGATAAGGATAAGGCGGCGGCAAGACTTTTGGAAAAGAGCGGTATAAGGCTCTTTAACAGCGCGGCGGCGGTAGAAGTGTGCGACGATAAAATGCTCACGCATATTGCGCTTGCAAACTGTGGTGTGCCTATGCCTGATAGTATATATGCGCCGCTTTGCTATTATGCGGACGCCAAAATATTGCACGAATTTTTAAATAAGGTTGAAACGCTCGGCTATCCGCTCGTTGCAAAAACTTGTTACGGCTCGCTTGGCGGTGGGGTGTTTCTTGTGGGAAACCGTGCCGAGCTTGAAGATTTTGAAGCTAAATATAAAACTATAGCGCACTTTTACCAGAGGTTTACGGGCAAAGGCGGCGAGGATATCCGCGCAATAGTAATAGGCGGAAAATTTGTTTGCGCTATGCGCAGAAGAAACGAAAACGATTTCCGCTCAAACGTGGAACTCGGCGGTAAGGGCGAAAAATACGAAGCGGACGAAAAGCTGATTTCGCTTTGCGAACGCGTTGCAAAAATCTTGGAACTCGATTACTG
>CAMWPZ010000127.1 GCA_947176305.1 uncultured Clostridia bacterium | reverse complement strand
GTTCATCGTCTGCGCACGGTCGTAAACCTTGTCGCTTATCTCGAAGGTGCTTTCGTCGCGGTTAGCCGTTCCCACGAACCAGACGTTCGAAGGTATTTTGATAGTGTGTCCGTCGGTCAAGGCGGAATACGATTGCTTCTCGCCGTTTTCCGTGCGGTAAAGCTTTACGTTTAAAAGCTTGATTTCGCGCTTGTCCTCCTCGTGCTCCATAAGTGACAAAAAGTCCGAAAAATAGTACTCTATCCTGCTCAGGTTCATTTCGTCAAGGACTATGAAAGTCGGCACGGCGGAATTTAATTTCGCCTTATACAAACACTGCGTAAACTTTTTGGGAGTGAAGCATTTACTGAATTCGTTATAGTAACCCAAAAGCTCGTTTTTATCGCGCCACGACGATTCTACTTCAACTATTTCGCAGTTGCCCATAATTGCTTCCGCGAAAATTTTGGGCAGGCTCGTCTTACCCGTACCGGACATACCCTGCAAAATTGTCAGCCTCGACGCGCCAAGCCCCGCCACGAAGGTAGCCATATCCTGCACGGAATACGAAAGGTGCAGTCTGCACTCCCTCGCGTAATCCACAATAAACCTGACGAGGTTGGGCAAGGTCAGATTTTCGAAAAGATTTGCCCGCCGTTTTGCAAGCTCGCCGTTGAATATTCCCGCTTTCGCATCAAGCTCGGTGAATGCGGGGCACGCGTCAAAGTCCGCTTCCGTTGTAGCCATTTCGTTTGCAGGTGCGCTTGGCCGTGCGTGTTCGGCAAACGGTAAATCTTTCGTACCGTCGGCGGAAACCGTTTCGGCTTGCAGCTTTTCGGGGTTAAACTGCCCCCTTACAAGCATAACGATTAATATCACGAAGCTTGCGATAAACATATATATCGTTTTGGTTTTTATGGAATACGTGTACGTAACTTCGTCGGGCAAGCTTATACCGTAGAAGTTTAAAACGCTGTTTATGTTTTCAATATTGATTGCCTGCGCAATCTTGAAATACACGCCCGACAAGCCCATAAGCATTACGATAACCGTGTTGATAATTGCCGTCGTTTTGACGACCTTATCGAAATCTTTATACTTTGTAAAATAGCTTACCAAAGTAAACACAAACAGTGCGCCCGAAACAAGCAGCACGGCAAACAGCACGAAGGCAAGCGTCTGTAAGCCTTCTCCGAGTTTACCGTAAGTATCCAAAAGCTTGTAGCCCGTAAGCGCAACTTCGTCCTTATACAGCCCCGCCTCTATCTTAATTTCAACCAAGTTTAACAGGAGAGATAGGAAAGTTACTAACGTAAGTAAAGTTATGTAAATAATAACTTCGAGCTTGAATTTTTTCGAAGTCTTGGTTTTTTCGCCGTCAAGCCCGTAACCCGTTTTGCCCTGAATTACCGAAAAGGCGACGAGAATGACGAGCGAGCAAATCAGCGGAATATAGCTCAAAGTTGTTGCACTGCCTTTCGCCGCTTCTTCACTGCCGCTTGAATTATTTACAAAACACAGGCAGAAGCCGAGTATAAAGTAAACGAGCAAAAAAGCCACGTCGCAGTATACGTACTGCTTCGATTTTTTCACGAATACGCTGTCAGATTTGAAGAAGTACTGTATATTCGTAACGAAGAAAATCAGGCTTGCAAAGAAGGCAATGAAAAGAACTATAAACGAGATATAAAGCTCAGTCGGGAAAGACTTATCCGAAAAATTTGCCGAAAGCGCATTTATCAGCGTGAACGTCTGGGTTTCGTCGTATTCATAACTAACCTTGTACAGGGGAATAAAGAATACGATTAAAGCAAGCACCGTCGTTAAAATCTGGCAAGCCAATAAAATAGGCTTACCATACTTCATGCTTATAATTTTGGTTTCGTCGGGCTTATCTTCTTGCACCCCTTCGGCTATTTCTTTGTTGCGGACAAATCTTATAACCGTATAGATAAGCTGCGCCGCCGAGATTACTATGCAGATTATAATGCACGCGACTGCGCCCGCGCTTAACAGCTCTAAGCCGACGTGGGTAAACAGCAGTGCAAAGTTCAGAAGGATATTGTAGGGTAACGATACGAAAAACGCAATTTTATTATTTTTAAGGAATATGAGAAGAATGCTTAAAGCAAACAGCGCGATGCTTACAAAGAAAGCGGAAGCAAATATTATATTGAAATTTTCCAATATAAACTCTTCGCTGGCAAGCGTGTCCGTCTTCCAGATAGAATTTTCACCCCACTCAGGCAATAAGTCGATTGAATAAATTATTACTCCGAAAAGGATACTCAAGCAGGACGCAATAGTTAAAACAACCGCGTCGAAATACTTTGAATTAAAAAGCTTTTTCATATCTCCACCCCTTACAGGTTTAATTGCTTAGAAAGCAGATTTCGGTTTTGCCGCCACTGCCATCAGCTCGTTCACTGTAATTATACTACTTTTTTGTATAAAGTCAAATTTATTAAAAAATTTGTATTCCGGTATAAGGCTTATAAAAAAACGCACAAACTTATACCGTGCGTTTTTCCTTTACTCTTTAAAGGTTTGTATGTATAATAATTGTATTAATTGAAATTTACTAAGGGGAAAATTGTTATGTTTTTCGGAACTCAGCTTCATTTGGCAATTGTATTTTTAATCGTTATAGCCGGCAGAACGGTCGATATGTGTCTTGCTTCTATAAGAACTGTTTTTACCGTTAAAAGCAAGCCGCAAATCGCCGCTCCTATCGGGTTTGTAGAAGCCTTCTTCTGGTTTATGATTGTAAAGGCCGCGCTCGATTACGCCATTGCTAACCCCGTAGTCGACACTATCGTGCTTGCCCTTGCTTACTCCCTCGGTTTTGCACTCGGCACTTTGCTGGGCGGAGTTCTTTCCAAAAGATTTGTTAAATCTAAAATACACGTACAAATAGTATTAAGCGATAAAAACGACGATATCGTTAAAGTGTTAAAAGAAAAGGGCTACGGTCAGACAATTATAATTGCAAAAGGCGCACATAAAAATACGGAAACCTATATGATTTTTATAGAAACCGACAGCAATAAATTAAAAGAACTGCGTGCAATTATTAATACCATGGACGAAAAGGCTTTTGTGTCCGTCAGCGAAAGCAAGTCTGTTTATAACGGCTTCTTCGGCTCTTCCATGAGAAAATAAATTTTGTTTTGAAAACGTTATAATAACCTAAGCCGCGCCCGAACAAACTTGTTCGGCGCGGCTGCGATTATTATTAGTGAGCTGTATTTAGGCTTAATCGAATACATAAATTCGGACGAATTAATATTAAAATATAATTTATTCTTTATAAACCTCCCACTTCTTGCCATTATAAAATAAAGG
>CAMWPZ010000126.1 GCA_947176305.1 uncultured Clostridia bacterium | reverse complement strand
GATGTTCACAACGTCCTCTACCTTTTCAACACGCTTGTCGGAAAGCTTGGAAATGTGAATCATGCCGTCCTTGCCGGGAGCGAACTCTACAAAGCAGCCGAAGTTCATAATTCTTACGACCGTGCCGACGAACATATCGCCGACTTCGGGGTCGTGCGCAATGCTTAAAATTATCGCCTTTGCCTTTTCCGCGTTCTCGATAGGACCGACTGCGGAAATGTAGCCTCTGCCGCTGTCGTCGTCGTTGAACTCGATTTCCGTGCCCGTTTCTTCCATAATCTTCTTGATTACGCAGCCCTGCTTGCCGATAACGTCGCCGATTTTCTCGGGGTCGATTTCGAAGCTGATAATCTTGGGTGCATAAACGGAAAGCTGGGGCGCAACCTCGGGAACGACTTCGAGCATCTTGTTCAGAATGAACTGTCTGCCCTCGTTCGCCTGATTGATTGCGGTGTGCATAATCTCTTCGGAAATGCCCTTAATCTTTATATCCATCTGGATAGCGGTGATGCCTTTCTGCGTGCCCGCTACCTTGAAGTCCATATCGCCGAGGAAGTCTTCAAGTCCCTGAATATCGGTGAGGACCTTGAACTCGCCCGTTTCCTGATTTTTGATAAGTCCCATAGCGACGCCTGCAACGGGTGCTTTAATGGGAACGCCTGCGTCCATAAGCGCCATGGTCGAGCCGCAAACGGAAGCCATTGACGACGAGCCGTTTGAAGAGAGAATATCGTTGACAACCCTTATAGCGTAGGGGAAGCTGTCCTCGTCGGGAAGCACGGGAATAAGCGCGCGTTCAGCAAGTGCGCCGTGACCGATTTCGCGCCTGCCGGGGGAACGGAGCGCCTTTGCTTCGCCCGTGCAGTAGCCGGGGAAGTTGTAGTGGTGCATATATCTTTTCGAGGTTTCCTCGTCAAGACCTTCGAGCTTTTGCGCCTCGCCGAGCATACCCAAGGTACAGCTTGTAAGCGTCTGGGTTTGTCCGCGGGTGAACACAGCCGAGCCGTGTACTCTGGGAAGTACGCTTCTTTCGCACCAGATGGGGCGGACATCTTTAAGACCTCTGCCGTCGGGGCGTATACCCTTATCGAATATCTTTGCGCGGACTTTTTCCTTGGTTAAATAGTAAAGGCTGTCCTTAATTTCGCGCGTGTTTTCGGGATAGATTTCCGCGAAGTGCGCCAAAACTTCCGCTTCGGCTTCTTCCTGTCTCTTCTCCCTTTCCTGTCTGTCGAACGTGTCGATAGCGTGGTCGATAATTTTATCGGCGTACGCGCGGACGGTCTTGTCCAATTCTTCGGGGATATGGTAAAGCTCCATTTCAAGCTTTGCCTTACCGACGACGGGAACGATTTTTTCTTCGATAAATTCGCAGATTTTTTTGATTTCGCCGTGGCCGTACATAATCGCGCCGACCATTTCTTCGTTGGTGACCTCGTTTGCGCCCGCTTCAATCATTAAGATTGCGTCCTTGGTGCCTGCAAGGTTTAAATGAATTGCGCTCTTGCCGCGCTGTGCTAAGTCGGGGTTGATGACGTACTTTCCGTCAACCATGCCGACCACTACCGAGCCGGTGGGGCCTGCCCAAGGAATATCGGAAATAGCGAGCGCCACCGACGAGCCTATCATTGCAAGGGGCTCGGGGGAAACGTCGGGCTCAACCGAGAGAGCCTGAGCCGTAACCACTACGTCGTTGTAAAGTCCCTTGGGGAACAGCGGACGAAGGGGTCTGTCAATGAGCCTTGCGGTTAAAATCGCCTTGTCGCTCGCCCTGCCCTCGCGCTTTTTGAAGCCGCCGGGGATTTTGCCGACGGAGAACATTTTTTCTTCGTAGTCAACCTGCAGAGGGAAGAAGTCCATACCTTCGCGGGGTGCCGCCGACATACATACCGATACGAGTACCGCCGTTTCGCCGCAGCGAACTAAGCACGAGCCGTTGGTCTGTTCAGCGTACTTGCCCGTTTCTATCGTGACTTCTCTGCCGCCGATTGTGAGTGTAAATTGTTTTAAGTTTTTCATACCTTTCTCCTTTTCTGTTCTTGTGCCTGCGGCGCCTACCGCAGACGATATAAAAAAGGGCGAGTTTATAAAAACCCCGCCCGATTTTTTAATTTTACTTTCTTAAATTCAAAGCCGCAATGATAGCACGGTATCTTTCGATGTCCTTGCTCTTTAAATAGTCCAAAAGTCCTCGGCGGCGGCCAACCATTTTCAGAAGTCCGCGGCGCGAGTGGTTATCGTGGATATGCTCTTTAAGATGCTCGTTCAGGTGGTTAATTCTTTCGGTTAAAAGAGCAATCTGAACTTCGGGCGAACCGGTGTCGCCTTCCTTTAAAGCGTATTTTGCGATAATTTCCTGCTTTTCCATTTTAATTTATCCTCCTATGGAATTAATTTGCGGTGAACGAAGCGAAGCGTTGAGTATTCTCATAGGCTTCGTAGCCGTAACGATATAATTATAACCCCTATTCCAAAAAATAGCAAATGATTTAAGGGTATAATTTTTATTCCATAAATTTTTTTAAGTCGCCCCAACGCACGTTAGATTTCGTGACGAATTCGGATTTTTCTTGAAAGTCGTCCTTTCCAAGCGTATAAGTATGTAAATAGGTAAATCTATCCCACTCATATTTGCACTTGGGGCAACGGTAGCGGTTGCAAGGTTTTTCCACGGGAACTTCTTTATTCTGATAAACGTCAAATGCCGTGTTCCCTGCAACCCTGTACACACCTTCAAGTTTAACGTTTTGTCTTTCGTAACAAGTTACGGTTGCCTCTGAAAAAATTAAGGACGAGCCGCATATAGGGCATTTCGAGCCTTCCGGCGGCGCTGAATTAACAAGGTCGTTAAGAGCTTTCTTTTCACGCGTTGTAAGATAAAGTTCACCTAGCTTCGCCTTTTCCTGTTTTATAGCGGTTTCCTTTACGTTAAGCTCCTCTTCCGCCTTTTCTTTATTTTTTAAAACTTTGAACATTATTAAACTGCCAAGCAGGAATATCAAGCAAACGCCCATACCTACGCCGCTTATAACGTAGTTCGAGGTGCTTACCGCTTCGCCGCAAACGGACAAGATAATGCTAATCACAAAAAAAATCGTAAATGCAAAAAATAAAACTACGACAGGAATAATTTTCTTCATAATCTTTTTTCCTTTACAGTATAATCAATTTTATTATAGCCTTAATTTCTGCGATAGTCAAGTCAACAACTATAATGGTTGACAGGTGTGGAAACCAAGATAAATAAAAGCGGCGCGCCGTAAAGGGCGCGCCGCGGGGTATTATTAAAAAAATATTTTTTTTAAGACCCCCCCGACCCAAGGTGGTTGTGGGAGGCAGTGAGCCAGTTATAAAAAAGAA
>CAMWPZ010000125.1 GCA_947176305.1 uncultured Clostridia bacterium | reverse complement strand
CTTTAAGCGCGTGCGGCTTTTAATATACAAAAACCGTTTTATGAATAGTACGCAACCGCACCCTTGAAAATAGCGTATGCAATACTCTTTTGGTAGCTCTCGTTTGTAAGCAGAGCTTCGTCGTCCGCATTGGATAAAAACCCGCACTCAACTATTACCGAAGGATTTTGCGTGCATTTCAGCATATAGTAATCACCGACGAGCGGCGTGTTCACCTTTACGCACTCCTTCATTTGATTTAAACTGTTTTGTATGCTTTCGGCAAGCGCCTTTCCGCACTCACTGCCCTTATCGAAGAATACCTGACCGCCCCTGCGTGAGGGGATAGGGCAAAAATTTTGGTGTATCGAAATGACCATATCCGCGTTGTGTTCTTCGATTATTTCCTTGCGCTTTTTCATATCGCGCATTTTAAATCCCTTCGTACTCAGTCCGTACAGTCCGCCCTGCGTAGTTCGCGTTAAAACCACGCTGAACCCTGCGTCCGCAAAATAACCGCGCAGGTATTTCGATATTGCAAGGTTAATGTCGCTTTCCTTGGTGGAGGTGTTAATTCCCAAAACCCCCGCGTCAATTCCGCCGTGCCCCGCGTCGATAACGATAACTTTTTCACCGTCGTCTACGGAAGAAGCGGAAACTACGCCGGCGCAAATTCCGATGATAGCCGCGGCGGCGATAATTGCGATTAAAACAAAGATAAAAGACTTTTTGGCAATAAACAATTTCACGCTATATAGTACTTAATAATTGATTTTTTTATGACAAAGTTGTATAATTAAGCTGTATATTTATGTTTGACTTTTTTACGACTATCCCGACCGAACGCGCAAGAAATTTAAGCCCCGTCACTCTGGCTTTTGTAGGCGACGCGGTGTATTCCCTGTACGTTCGCGAACGCTTGGTAATAACTACGAGCTTCGGCACGGGCACGCTTCAGAAACTCACCTCTGCCGAGGTTTCGGCGCACGGTCAAAGCGGGCTTGTGGAAAGAATTTTACCCAAGCTTACCGAGGAAGAAACGGATATTTTCAAGCGCGGCAGGAACGCGAAAAAACCCACCAAATCAAAGAACGCAAGCGTTGCGGAATACAACCGCTCGACTGGCTTCGAGGCCGTTTTGGGCTTCTTGTATCTCACGGGACAGTATAAGCGGATAGAAGAAATTTTAAGCGATGAAAACTGAGGGCAGAAACGCAGTATCGGAGCTGCTTAAAACCGATAAAAATATAGAAAAGATAATGCTTGAAAAGAACCCGCAAGGCTCTTTAAAGGCAATCTTTGCCGAAGCCCGCAAAAAGGATATCCGCGTTCAGTTCGTGGACAGAAAGGTCTTGGACAAGTCCAGCGACGAGGGTCGGCATCAGGGCGTTATCGCCTATTCAACGGATTACGAATATTCCACCGTGGACGAAATACTTAAAAGCCGCGGCGAAAACAACGGCTTTATAATAATCTGCGACGGCATAGAGGACGTGCATAACCTCGGCTCTATCATAAGGGTTGCGGAGTGCGCGGGCGCGGACGGTGTTATAATTCCTTCCAACAACTCGGCAAGCGTGACGGACGCGGTTATCCGCATATCCGCGGGAGCTGCAAACCACGTCAAGGTCGCAAAGGTCAATTCGATAAACAAGACCATTGATATTTTAAAAGAAAACGGCTTTTGGCTGTACGCACTCGAAGCCGACGGAACGGATATTTACAAAGCCGACTTGACGGGCAATATCGCCCTCGTTATCGGCGGCGAGGACAGCGGAGTTAAGCGCTTGACGCGCGAAAAGTGCGACTTTACTTTATCGATTCCTTTGAAAGGCAAAGTGAACTCTCTGAACGCTTCCGTCGCCTTAGGAATTGCCGCATACGAAGCAGTGAGGAAAAGAAGTTGACCGACGAAGAGCTTTCGCGCCTGTGCCAGTCGGGCGACAAAAGCGCGTGGGAGGAACTGTATAAAAGGTACAAACCGCGCGTTCTCTCGATAGCCCGCAGGTTCTTTTTAAGCGGCGGCGAAGTAGAAGACTTGGTGCAGGAGGGTATGTTCGGACTGTATTCCGCAGTCAGCGGCTTCAAGGAAGGCGGCACGCCCTTTTCCGCGTACGCGTACAGTTGTATCCGTCACAGAATTTTGGACGCGGTCAAAAAAAACAGCGGCGCAAAACACTCGGCACTCAACAACTTTTTACCTATCGTCGAAGTCGGTGAAGAATTGTTTTTATCCCCCGACTCCCCCGAGGACGAGCTTATCAAGCGCGAGGACAGAAAAGAGCTTTTGCACAAGATGAGCAAAATTTTATCCTCGCTCGAATTTAAAGCGGTGGTAATGTATACCGACGGAATGACTATGACGGAAATTTCCTCGGCACTCGATAAAAGCGTGAAAAGTGTGGACAACGCCTTAACGCGCGCAAAACGAAAACTTCTGAAACTTATTTCAGCGGAGAATTAAATGGCATACCTTGCATTTTACAGGACTTTCCGCCCCAACTCGTTCGATACGGTCGTTCGGCAGGAACACATAGTCCGGACCCTTAAAAACCAGATAGCCACGGGCAAGATAGGTCACGCTTATCTTTTCTGCGGACCGCGCGGCACGGGCAAAACCACGCTCGCCAAAATTTTCGCGCGCGCGATAAATTGCTTAGATCCCGTTGACGGTTCGCCCTGCGGCAAGTGCGAAGTGTGCAAAGCCTTGAACGACAGCGGCAACCTCGATATAAACGAAATCGACGCGGCATCGAACAACGGCGTCGACGAAATGCGCGATTTAAGGGAAAAGGTGCAATATCCCCCCGTCGCAGGCAAGTACAAAGTGTATATCATTGACGAGGTGCATATGCTCACGGCTTCGGCGTTCAACGCGGTTTTAAAGACGCTTGAAGAGCCTCCGCGCCACGCAGTGTTTATACTCGCCACGACAGAGCCGCAAAAAATCCCCGCGACCATACTTTCACGCTGTATGCGCTTCGACTTCAAGCTTATCCCACAAAAGGACTTGGAAGGCTTGGTAAAAAGCGTACTTGATAAAACGGGCAAGCAGTACGAGGAGGAAGCCGTCGCCGCAATCGCACGCGCAGGCGCGGGAAGCGCACGCGACAGCTTATCGATTGCAGATATGTGCGCCTCGTATTCACAGGGCAAGCTCACCTACGCGGACGTAAACGCGGTTTTGGGCAGTGCGGACTTTTCCGCAATCGCGGACGTCGCCGAACAAATTTTGTGCGAGGACGCGGAAGCTTCGCTTAACGCAGTTGAAAACATTTTAGCCACGGGCAAAAGCGTGGGCGTGCTCGTAAAAGATTTACTCAACTTTTTAAACAACTGCGCCATAATCAAAACGTGCAAAAACGCAAAGCAGATAGTGAATCTGCCTGCGGAAACGTATGAGAGAATAA
>CAMWPZ010000124.1 GCA_947176305.1 uncultured Clostridia bacterium | reverse complement strand
AAATTCACAAATAATAGCACAAATTTTCATTTTAAACTTTACAATTGAAAAATATTATTATATAATGTTAAAGTAAGCTTGTCCGAATAAGTTTATTATAAACGAAAAATTCGGATAAATAAAGTATTTTTAAGGAGTATTGATATGTCATTGATTGATAAAATCAAGAAAGCGGGAAAAGAAGTAGCCGACGCAATCAACGGAACGCCGTCGCTTCTCAGAGAAATTAAGGAAAAAGCTGCGGCAAAGGGCAAGACCATAGTTCTTTGCGAGGGCGAGGATAAAAGAGTAGTCGAGGCTGCGGCGCAGATTACCGCAGAGGGAATTGCTAAAATCGTGCTTATAGGCAACGAAGCCGAGTGCAAAAAAGTTGCGCCCGACGTTGACCTTACGGGAATAACTCTCGTAGACCCGCTCACCTCCGATAAAACCGAAGAATACGCAAAAATTTTATACGAAGCAAGAAAGGCAAAGGGCATGACGCTTGAAGAAGCTCAGGTTCAGGCAAAGGACAGGACTATGTTCGGCGCGCTTATGCTTAAAGCGGGCGACGTTGACGGGTACGTTTCAGGTGCGTGCCATTCCACGGCTAACACGCTTCGCCCCGGCTTGCAGGTTGTTAAAACCGCGGCAGGCATTAAAACGGTGTCGAGCTGCTTCATTATGATAGCGCCCGATAAGAACAACCCTTACAACCCCGACGGAGTTGCCGTATTCGGCGACTGCGCAATTAACATAGAACCCACGGCAGAACAGCTTGCGGATATCGCAATTTCTTCCGCAAAGACCGCGAAGATCATTGCCGGAATAGAGCCGAAGGTTGCAATGCTTTCCTTCTCGACGAAGGGCAGCGGCAACGACGACAAGTTCACTCAGACCGTTCCCAAGGTACAAAAAGCTACTGAGCTTGCAAAGGCCGCGGCTCCCGAGCTTGCGCTTGACGGCGAATTCCAGTTCGACGCGGCGGTTGCTCCTGAAGTCGGTCAGCTCAAAGCGCCCGGATCCAAGGTTGCAGGTCACGCAAACGTATTCGTGTTCCCCAACATCAACGCAGGCAATATCGGCTACAAAATCGCACAGCGTTTCGGCGGATATATGGCGATTGGCCCCATTTGTCAGGGCTTTGCAAAACCCTTGAACGATTTGTCGCGCGGCTGTAGCGTTGAAGATATCGTCGCTACCGTTGCGGTTACCGCATTGCAGGCTGACTAATAATTAAGGAGAAAGATTTTATGAAAATTTTAGTTATAAACGCGGGCAGTTCCTCGCTTAAATATCAGCTCATCGATATGGAAACCGAAAAGGTGCTTGCAAAGGGCGGCTGTGAAAGAATAGGTATCGACGGTTCGTTCTTAAAGGCAAAGGGCAACGGACAGGAAAAGGTTTACGAACAGCCTATGCCCAACCATAAGGTTGCAATCGAACTCGTCATAAACGCATTGCGTGACGAGGGAATAGGCGTTATAAAATCAATGGACGAAATAGGCGCGGTAGGTCACAGAATAGTTGCTAGCGGCGAATATTTCAAGAAAACCACTTTGGTTACTCCCGAAGTTCAGAAAACGCTTGAGGAAAAGACCTTCGAGCTTGCGCCTCTGCACAATCCTGCGGCGGCAACGGGACTTCGCGCTTGTATGGAAGTTATGCCCAAAACGCCTATGGCGCTCGTTTTCGATACGTCTTTCCACGCAACTATGCCCGAAAAGGCTTATCTTTACGGCATCGATTACAACGATTATAAGGCTTACGGCGTAAGAAAATACGGCGCTCACGGTACCAGCCACAAGTTCGTTTCGGCGGAAGCCGCTAAATATCTCGGCAAAAAGCCCGAACAGCTTAAAATCGTAACCTGCCACCTCGGCAACGGCTCGTCCATTTCCGCGGTTGACGGCGGAGTTTGCGTTGATACGTCTATGGGCTTCACGCCGCTTGCGGGCGTTATGATGGGTACGCGCTCGGGTGATATCGACGCGTCTGCGGTTGAGTTCCTTGCAAGAAAGAAAAACCTTTCGCACGCAGACGCTGTAACTTATCTCAATAAAAAGTGCGGCGTTGCGGGAATTTCCGGAGTTTCAAGCGATTTCAGAGATTTGGACGAAGGTGCAAAGAAGGGCAACGCGCGCTGTAAGCTTGCGCTCGATATGTTCAATTATCAGACCAAGAAATTCGTCGGCGCGTACGCGGCGGCAATGGGCGGACTTGACTGCATAGTATTCACGGCAGGCATAGGCGAAAATTCCCCCGGCGTCCGCGAAGGCGTTTGCGAAGGACTTGAATTCTTGGGCGTAAAGCTTGACGTTAAGGAAAATGCGATAAGAAAGGACGGTATACACGAAATTTCGACGAAGGATTCCAAAGTCAAAGTTCTCATTATCCCGACCAATGAAGAGCTTGTAATCGCAAGAGAAACCGCCGCACTTTTATAAAAAAATTCGTGCGCTGCGTTAAAAAAAGTTGACAAAGATTTTACTATATAATATAATTTCAAAGTAATTGCGCCCGATAAGCGTTTCGCTTGTCCGTGCAGTTATAGCGGCAGTCGGCTTTCGGTATGAAAATTCAGGTCAAAAAGTTAAACGCACTAAAAAAATATACCGGCGGCTTTGAGTTCGAATACGAACCGCCCGAAGATTTGTGCCTCGTTCCGCTTTGCGGATTTGACGGCAACGTGCGGGTTTTCGGTAACTACGAAATTTACGACGACGACAGCGTGGGAATTGACTATACCGTCAAATACCGCATTAAAGGTCAGTGTTCGTATTGCTTGAACGAAGCTTCTAAAGATATAGAACAGTCTTTTGAAGTACTTTTCGTTCCCGAAGACGATGCTGATAATTATTCCTATGACGGAATAACTATCGACTTAACGACAGCTGTAAACGATGCAATACTTTTCAGTCAGCCCAATCTCATACTTTGCAGAGAGGACTGTGCGGGTATTGACGTAAACAATAAGAATAAAGAGGAGTAAGAATAATGGCAGTACCCAAGGGAAAACAGTCTAAAAGCAGAACTAACAGCAGGTTTGCAAACTACAAGGCAACGGCTCCCACGCTTGTGGAGTGTCCTCATTGTCACTCAATGAAGCAGGCTCACCGCGTTTGCGCAAATTGCGGCTACTACGACAAGGTTGAGGTAGTTTCCAAGGACGAAAAGAAAGACTAAGAAATTTTTGCGGACTGCCTGTTTGGGCAGTCCTCGTTTTTTTTAATACTCAATGGGAGGGTATATAATGAAACATACCGACGTAAAAGTTTTATTTTCGGAAGGCGATAAATTCGTCAACCAAAGCGTAACCGTTTGCGGTTGGGTAAGGACTTGGCGCGATTCAAAAAGTATCGCGTTTATCGAGCTGAACGACGGAACTTCGCTTAAAAATTTACAGCTTGTCATAGATAAGGACAAAATGCCCGAAAGCGAGGTAAAGCCTGCCCTTGTGGTCGGCGCGGCGCTTTGCGTTTCGGGTAAGTTTATTC
>CAMWPZ010000123.1 GCA_947176305.1 uncultured Clostridia bacterium | reverse complement strand
TGAGCTTCTCTCCGACCCTGTTGATTTTATATTCAGAATTGATATTTCATGCCTTGCTCCTGGCGGCTTCCCCCCCACCCCCCCCCCCCCGCCTTTCCTTTTAAGTAAGCGCTTGGAAGCGTTGGAAAAAACTTTGCATTGAATTTGTGCGCGGGTTTTGGTATAATTTTAACCGTAAGGAGAATTATATGAAATACAAAACCGTAGCCGCGGCAATCGCGGCGTTCGCGGCGGCAGTTACGCTTTCGGGCTGTGCAACCGCAAAAGATAACGACAGCATATATAACGAACCGCAAACGGGTATATATGAGGAAGAACCTCATTACGGTGAGCCTTTCGAGGAAGAAAAGCCTAATGAAATTCCCGTAATTCCTGCGGACACGCAAATTCCCTCCGTCAAAAATATAACCTATATGACGGTGACGGTTGACGGGGTGAATATCCGTTCAGGCTCGGGCGCAAGCTATACCGCGCTCGGCACGGCGGAAAAGAAAACGCTTTACGCGTGCCTCGGCGAGGAAAACGGTTGGTATAAGACGCAGTACAAAAACAAAACTGCGTACATATCAAAAAAATATTGCCAGCTTATCGATATGCAGGCAAGTAAAGACGACAAGATAGAGGCGGTTATTGCCGAGGGCGCCAAGCTTTTGGGTACGCCCTACGTCTACGGCGCAACGCGCTACCACGACGGTAAGGGCAACAAGCTTAAAGGCTTTACAACCAACGCGTTCGACTGCTCGTCGCTTATGCAGTACGTATTTTACAAGGGCGCGGACACGCTTCTTGACGTGAACACGCGCACGCAGGTCTTTCAGGGAAAAACCGTAACCCGCGCCCAGCTCGAACGCGGCGACTTGATGTTTTTCACCAACGCGTCAAGAAAGAACAACACGGGCATCGAGCGCATAGGTCACGTTGCGCTGTACCTCGGCGACAACTACATTCTGCACACTGCTTCCGACTACGCGAAGATAGAACAAATTTCTTCAACCCGCTGGGGCTACTTCATACAAGGTCAGCGCGTATTATAATTCAATAAAAAAATAAAAGCCGCGGCGGACGAATCGTCCGCCGCGGCGATTCTTTAAAGTTCAAACGGCTCCTGCGGAGGGTGCGCAGTTCGGATTAATTTTAAAAGCTTTTTGTTTAATATTGCTTTGGTTATGAGTAAGGCAAGCAACAGGGCAAACGGAATAAACAAAAGCGGTCTGGAAAGGCAGAGTAAAAAGATAAGCAATACGAACAACGTGTCGAAGGCGTAACCGAAGCTTCGCAAAAGCCTGTAACCGTTTCCCGTGCGTAAGACGGGGCTGTTCAGAAGTAAAACGCCCGTAAAAATTCTGAAAGCGCAGTCGATATATGAAGCTATCGCGCCGGTTCCGAATATGAATATAATAAGTCCCCGCAGCGCCTTTGCAAAAAGAACAAAGAAAACTACTAGAATGCTTCCTACTGGTTCGCCGTTTTCGGTGTCCGAGATAACGTGAGTGAGGTAGTAAACCGTAACGTGCGTAAAATAAATCGCGCCGCATAAAAGCATTGCCGCGAATATAAAATTCAATACCGCAACCGCGATATTCAGTTTTTTGATTTTTTCCTGTTCGCTCATAACTGTGTAAAGGGGTCTTCTGGCGCAATAGGCTCATTTGCTTTTTTTACGCCGTAAAATAAAAGCGTGTGCAGAATTATGCTTGTTGTACATATTGCCGCTAACGCAACCGTACAGACGATAAGTCCGATATCGGCAGGTATAAAATTCGGACTTATCTGTTCAACTTCGAAAATTATAAAAAAGAAAGGAATAAACATTGTTGCCGCGGAAGATGCAACGGCCGTGTGGGTAGATACTTTAAACATCTTGGGGCTTTTCGTTTTCGTGTATACCGCCAGAAGTATTCCGCTTAGCAAGAAAAAACTGACGAATGCCAGCAAACCTATCTTTGTTACGCAAAAACCCAAAAACGTTATGGGAGCTACTAATAATAAAAACAGGAAAAGGCTTAACGCCGCTCCTTCCTCGGGGAATTCCTTTTCGGCGAAATTAAAATAGTGCATGGCAGAATAATGCATACATACTAACAATGCTGCAATCAGCGCAATCGTGGCAAAGTTTATTATTATGCACGTCAGCAGTATTTTTTTGTCGATTGGTTTCATTTTTCGCCGTTCTCTCCGTTATCTTCCGTTTTGTCCGTTTCAGGCTTATTTACCTTGCCGTAAATAAAGTCGCCCACGGGAGGAGGGGGATTAGCCAAGCGCTCTTTCTTTTCCTGTAACATTTTAAAGGTTGCCATAAGTCCGCCGCAAACCGCGGCAAGCATAACGGTCGCAAGCCCCCAAAGCCAGCCCGCGTAAATAAATACGAATATCGCGGCGGCAGCCAAAGCGACTGCGGCAACGCAGAAAATTATCCTTAATATCTTATACATAATTATATAATATACTAATCTTTTCCCAAAATCAAGTAAAAAGGCGGGGCGCGTTATCATAGCAAGCCCCGCCTTTGAATTATCTCACACTACCCCGTCCGAGCATTGAACGGTAAAGTTACCCGCACTGTAATTCCATTTTTTGCCCTTGGAAATCTCCGACCATTGCGCTGACGTTCCGCCGTAAGTCAGCTTCGTAAGAGAGGTGCAGTAACAGAAGGCGTAATCGCCTATGTACGTAACGCTTGCAGGCACGTACATATTTACAAGCGACTGACAGCCGCCGAAAGCCCACTCGCCCACCGCAGTCAATCCCTCGGGCAAAGTTACTTCGGTCAGCGAGCGGCAGCAGTAAAACGCACTGTCGCCCACGGCAATCACGCTGTCAGGTATGTGAACGGTCGTAAGACTTGTGTTGCTGTCAAACGCATGCGCGCCTATGGAAGTTATCGGCTTGCCTTTATATTCGGCTGGTATCTCGGCAACGGTCAGCTTGCCGTCGGTTATTCCGCATATTTGATAGCCCCCGCCGTCGGCTTTAAGTATAAGTCCGCCGACAGTTTCGGACTTGTTGCAGGCAAACGCGAACACGGCGCACACCGCCGCCGCAAGCGCGCATACGATAAGAGTGACGATTTTTCTTTTCATAAATTTCTCCGTAAAACCTTTTTGCGGAAGTAAATCGCCTTATCTTTAAAATCAGTAAAAAATAAGGGCGACCGCTAGGGCCGCCCGCATAACGCACCCCAACGTCGCCAAACAATTATTCTCAGCATACACGGCATAAAGTCCGTAAGCACAAAAAGAATACAGGGTACGGTTACGCCTATATATTTTTATCTTACGAACGCAAAAAAATACGCCGCTATGCTTGATTTAATTGTTTGGCTGAATAAAGTATACCACAGCCGCCACGGTTTTTCAAGTATTTTCTCAACTTATAATTATATATGCGCATATGCGGCGAAGCAGGGGAAATTATGTATAAAATTTTCACAAAATGTCAAAAACCGACCGCGAAGGAATATTTTTACAAAATTTAAAATTTTCTTGACATAATTTATCGTTTATGATATTTTATATAAGCTCGCTT
>CAMWPZ010000122.1 GCA_947176305.1 uncultured Clostridia bacterium | reverse complement strand
TTTCATAACGGTCATAAGTACCTTTTGGACACCGCACGCAAACTTTCGGGGTGCGATAAAGTCCTCTGTATTATGAGCGGAAATTTCACTCAGCGCGGAGAAATCTGCATACTCGATAAATTTACCCGTGCAAAGCACGCCGTACTCGGCGGTGCGGACTGCGTAATTCAACTGCCCGCGTATTTTGCTACCGCGCCTGCCGAAATTTTTGCAGAAGGCGCGGTCAAAATACTTTCTTCCATTCCCGAAGTTTGTACTCTTGCCTTCGGTTGCGAAAGCGGAAACGCGGCTAAGTTCTTGGAAGCCGCCAAAATTTTAAGCGAAGAAAGCCAAGTTTTCAAGCACGTGCTCAGCGAAAAACTTGACGGCGGTGAAAGCTATATAAAAAGCGTAGATGCGGCGTTTGAAGCATGCGGCGGCGATAAAACTTTTATCGAAAGCCCCAACAATATACTCGGCATTGAATACGAAAAGGCGGTTTTAAAGTTAAACCCCGACATAAAGCTTTTGCCCATTGAACGTGTCGGCGCAGGCTATAACAACGGCGAGCTTTGCGAAAACTTTTCTTCCGCAACCGCCATAAGGCACAACCTTGACTCCCCTCTTATAAAAAACAACGTTCCCGATTTCGTTTATGAGGATTTAAAAAACGCGCACTCTGCGGAAGATAAGTTCGGCGCCATTCAAAGCTACGCGCTTATTTCGGGCGGTAAAGAAAAGCTTTCTTTGGTGGCAGGCTGTAGCGAAGGACTTGAAAACAAACTGTACTCCCTTTCGGATTTGCCTGTTGAAAATATTATTAAAGAAGCCACAAACAAGAGATACTCCGCTTCGCGCATACGCAGAATTTTAACCAGCAACGCGCTCGGCATATATGAAAAGGACTGCAAAAGACTTTTAAACGGCGACTTATATATTAAGCCGCTTGCGGTACGCCAAAGCACAAAAGTCGAAATGCTGACCGCCTTGAACCGTTCAGCGTTCCCCGTAGTTATCAGACAGCGCGATATGGAAAACCTTTCGAATAGCGCAAAAGAGTGTTTCGAAAAGGATATTTTTGAAAGCAAGGTTTGGGGAACGGCAAGCGGCAAAAGCATTTACGATTTTACTTTATTAACTATATAAAATGAAGCCCGCGCTTTGAAAGCGCGGGCCTTTATTTATCAGTTAAGCTTTTTTATAATATTATCGTAATTCAGATTATAGCATTTTGCGCGGTCGTTGAAAACTTCGCCTATCCAATAAGCAAGAATAATCGTTCCGTCAATGGCAAGTAACGTAATAAACAGATATTTTATTATTTCAGAATCTACCTTCCAGTCGTACGCATAGGACGAAGCTTTATTTTCCAACCCGATTAAAAGGTTTATCTTTTCGTCAAGCGTATTCATTAGGTTGTCGATGTTCGTTTCGTTCTTCGCTTTATTGCTTGCCGCTAAATAATCTTTAATATTATTATGGTAGTTAAGCTTATTTTCTACAAACTTTACCAAGCTGACGCTCTTACCCGCATCTTCAAGACTGTCATAAACCGAAAGGAATACTTGCTTTTGTTCAATCATTACGTTAATTGAAAGGCTCATTTCCTGCAAATATCCATTTGCAATATTATCACTCTCCTCAGTCTTTTCGTGGTTAATTGCGACAATCGCTTCGTACGCATTATGCGTTTGCTGATTAATTTGATTTGCAAATTCGGCAAGAACAAGTTTGTTTTCGCTATCCGTAAGCTGAATTTTCCCCGAAGCCGCTTTTTGGTAATCCTTTATAGCATCTATTGTTTTTTCAAGTTGCCCTTTTGTGTCTGCCGAAAGTTTGGATATTATTCCGTCAATCGTATCTGTCAATTTATTTACCAACTCCGAGTTTTCAATATCGTTTAAGCTTGCTTTAACCGAATTTAAAAGCTTTTCAAAAGTAAGCTCTTCTTCCTCTTGTACATTTTCATCTTCATTTACAAAAGCTTTGCCCGTAAAAGCCAGATATTTAGATTGCAAATCTTTATACAACGAATCGAAATTCTCTGCAAATACTTCAAGTGCTTTTTCAAGAATAAGCGTTTCCTCCGTACAACTTTCGATTAAAGGATTTTCGGAAACAGATAAAATTGCTGCAGTTAATTCTTCGCTCTTTCTATCGGTCTTAATGCTTAATGAAAAATCATCGACTATGTCGGTAAGTGTTTTTAAATTATCCGCCGTGGAATTAAAAGACCACGCATTAAGTACGTTTTTAGAAGTAATAGCATTTTCTATAGAAGTTTTATCCGTTAAAACGGAAAGCCTTTGTTTAAGGTCTGTAATGTTTTTAACCGCCTCGACGCTATCCGACTTTGAAATAATTGCTAAAACTTCGTCAAGTTTTTTGTTAAATTCGTTATAATCTTCCGTACTAATTAATTTATTTAGCCCTATCAGTGAATTTATATCATTTACAATCTCATTGCTAAAAGCCTCGTTGATACAATTAAGCAATTCTGTTGTACTAATTTCAAACTCATTTTCCGTAACGTACGCAAAATAAGCTTTTAATTCTTCATTTTTCTTTTCTACATTATCAAGCTGTGCACTTATATTTTTATACGCATCGGAATACTTACCAAGGCACGGATTTAAAACCTCGTTTATAGGACTGAGCGTCGACGAAACGTTATTACCCTGCGCGTGATAATCGAAATACGTGGGTGCAAGCCAGAAAAGAAAAACAAGTCCAAACGCAAGCGGAAGTATCACGTTAAAGCAAATTTTTACTATCCCGCGTTTGAAATAACCAAGATAAAAGCTACCTGCACCGAATAGCCCTAAAAAAGCCGATAAAAGCACCGTTATTAAAGAGCGCTTAATTTTAACGTTCTCTATTTCACTAAGTCTTTCATCTGAAACTGCTTCAAGTTCCCGCTTTAAATTTTCCGACTGCTGTTTGGATATATTCTCCTTGAATTTTTCAGCCACAAATTCAATATTATCGGTTGTCATCTTACCCTCCCTTAATTTAATGATTAGTTTTTCTAATCATATTAGCATTATACGACCAAATATTCTAATCTGTCAAGTAGTTTTGATTAAGTTTTTTGATTATAATTTTAAAACAACGGCAATAAACGGTGATATAATGATTAGATTATTTGAACTTCGCACTGAAAGAGAGCTTTCTCAAAGAGATATGGCAAAAGCCATGAACGTAAGTCAAGGCACGTATAACAACTGGGAAAATTCAAATACCCAGCCTTCGATAGAGCAGTTGATTGCGCTTGCAAAATTTTTCGGCGTTTCCGTAGACTACCTTATAGGCAATTCCGACGATTTCGGACAAGTCAATTACGAAGGCTTGGAAAGCGGACAGGGAAATTTTTTAAGGCTGTACCTTGCGGCAAGCCCCGCAGTGCAGTCTGCAATTAAAACAATTTTGGAAGAATACGATAAAAAATAAACGGGAAGCGCCGCAGCGGATTTACGCTGCGGCGCTTATAAAAATGAATTTGAGATTAATCTGTAAGCCGAGTTCTGTCGTGTACGGTCATCTATCTAATC
>CAMWPZ010000121.1 GCA_947176305.1 uncultured Clostridia bacterium | reverse complement strand
ATCCTTGCCCACTTTTTTGAAAAATTCTTTAATTATTTTTCATGCGCAAAAATACCCCTCACTTATTAGAGAAAAATAAGGGGGTACTTGACGGTCTAAATTAAAAAAATTTGAACAAAAAAGACGAGCAATTTTTTGCCCGTCAAAATTTGTACTTTTGATATGTTTTTTATTCCCCGATGAGTAAGCTACGGGGTGCTATTTTTTTGATTTTAAGCGATAATAAACAAGCAATGCCGAACGATAGAAGTATAAGTGTGATTCCTGCCACTGTAACGAACCCGATAGGAATATTAAACGTACACTTTACAATGCCGAGACTGCTTAAAAATAATGCAGTAAGCGGGTTTATGATTAAACTGCAAACAATAAGTCCCACTACCGTTGAAATAATAATCGTAGGCATAAACGAAAGCGCAGTTTGCACAATGAGTTGTTTTGTTGTAAAGCCCAACGATTTGAGTATTCCGTAGTCCCGCTTTTTGTTGTTTAGCATTGTACGGACAAGCAGATACAAAACAAATGCAATTATTACCGCCGAAAGAACAAGGATGGCGATTACAATTACCGTCATAAGCGAAACATAAACACTGGCGGCAGCGTCAAGCGTCGCTTCTACATTTATAACGGCATTAACGTTACCTTCGAAATTGTCTTTTATTTCTTCGTTGAAAGCGTCTATAGCCGTGTCTTCTGTAAGATTGATATAATAAGTAACATTTTGCAATGTTCCCAGCCGCTCGAAACCCTGTCTTGTCAGAAGGCAATCCCTACCGAGATTGTTTGAGATTTGTGTAAAACCACTGATAAGATATTTTTGAGTGTTTCCGTTTATAGCTATTTCTATCTCGTTGCCAACTTCAAAGCCTTTTTCTTTGGCGTATTTCGCCCCGATTGCAATTTCATTATCGTATTTAGGGAATCTGCCCTTAAAAATTGTGTTTTGATTATTAAGCACTGAAAAATCATCGCACATATTTGCCAAAAGTTCCGCACCACCGACGTGCGATATGGTTACAGAGTTATAAAGATACGCCTTTTCAACACGACTGTCGGAATTTAACGCATCAATAAAATCTTCTTCAACTTCTATTTGCACATTGATTGCGCTGTCCGTTGTTTCGCCCATTATCAAATCCAAAAACGGCGTCATATCGACAATCACATTTTCGATCATAAGCCCCGAAAATACAACCACGAGTGAAAGCACGAGCATAGTAATACACGTCGTTATGTTATGCTTTACACCCGATAAAGTAGTTTTCAGCGCAAGTGCGAGATTGAGCGGGGCTTTTGTCTTTTCAAGCGGAACGCGATTGCGCTTAAAGTTATGTGTCTTAACGCCCGAACGTAACGCAACGATAGGTTCTATTTTCTTAATTCTACGAGACGAAAGCCAAACGAAAAGTGCGACTGCGCCGCCCAAAATCAAAAGTGAAATAAACGCGGGTAACGGCAAAAAGTGAATTCCGTAAGGTATTCCCGTTTGCGCTATCATCATCGTATTTACCGCAGGAAAAATTGCATACGATAGAACTATGCCTACGATTGCCGCAATTAAAGTCAGCCCCAAAAACTGCAATAAGAGGGAGCAAACAAGTTGTCTTGACGTATAACCTGTGGCTTTGAACGCACCGAGATTTTTCATGTTGACTTGAATATAATTGATAATATTTGATATAATTACCACAAGTGCAATCAAGAGTACGAAAAAAGCCATCGCACTTATTATTCCCGAACAAATCATTTGCGAAATGTACCTTGCTTGCAAAACCACGTCATAACAGCTACTTATCATACGTATATTCGGGAAATTCTCCGAAACGGTTGATTTTAATGTGGCTTCATAATTGAGATTGATTGATTTGTCATTCAGCCGTACCGAACACAATGTTGCTTCGGGGGCGTAATTCAATTCTTCAAGCTCGGCGTATTTATCTGCCGTAAGTATGATTTGCGTTAAAGCGCAGTTATGAGAGCCTAACATTACGCTGTTGAAAAAGCCGCATATTGTGTACGTTACGGGATGACTGCCGATAGATATTTCAATCGTTTTACCTACGGAAAAATCATTCGATTTATACATCATAGGCAAATATACACCGCTCGACAAGTTGCCGTCTTCAACAATTTCGGATTTGCCGATTGAGCGCGACGTAGCAGTTTGCTTATCCATAAAAACAAACTCGCTATTCATCGTTCCGCCGTTATAGGGAAACGTGCCGACCATGTGCATACAATTATCCAAACGGTACTCTTTAACTTTGGCATCACTTTGAAGCGCTTGCGACAAAAATTCAAAGACAGTCCCGTCGCTATCGTCCACCGCAAGCGTAACGTGTTCGGCGTTGAGTTTATCGTGGTATCTCAAAAAGTTGGCTTTGTAGTCTATAGACAGCATAAGCCACAGGTTTAAGAGCATAGCCGCAAGCAAAATCAGCACAACGATAGCGACTGTTTGTCCTTTGGCTTTCCGCATATTAGAGCGGGCGATAAGAAATAATTTTCTCATTTTACCACCCCATATCTTTCAAAAAGGCAGTAAGTTTTTCACGCCTTGCCGTATCGCCGTGTGCATATTTACCTAAATTACATTCGCCTAAAATTACACCGTCTTTCAAGTAGAGAATACGGTTGCCGCGACGGGCGGAACGCATATCGTGGGTAACCATTACAACACTCTGACCTTGCTCATTAAACTTCGTGAGAGTATCGAGAACGTCAAGCCCCGTTTTGGAATTGAGTGCGCCCGTAGGCTCGTCGGCAAACAATATTTCGGGGCTGTTTATAAGCGCACGAACGATGCCGACACGCTGGGCTTCGCCGCCCGATATTTGCGTAGGGAATTTCTTTTGCGTTTCTTCCGATATATCAACTGCCGCAAACAATTCTTTTGCTTTTTGAACAAGTGCTTTTTTGTCTTTATTTACAAGAAGTCCTGCGGAAAGCACATTGTCCATAACGCTCATTCCGTCGATGAGATAGATTTGCTGAAATACGAATCCGCAATGATTGCGGCGAAATACCGCAAGGCCGTCTTGCGATAAATCGGATATGACCTTATCCCCGAACGTGATAGTGCCCAGGCTGGGCGTATCCATTCCCGAAAGGGCGTATAAGAGCGTGGATTTTCCTGCGCCGCTTGCGCCCATAATGACCGTAAAATCGCCTTGATAAAGTTTCAAATCAATGTTTTTCAGAACGTGCTGTTGCTGACCTCCGTTGGAGAAAGTCTTGCAAAGTTTTTCGGTTTTCAATAGAATTTGCTGTTGCATATAAAAACCTCCTTTTTACACGCTCATTGTACATTTTGTAATTCTTAAATGTCTTTAACGATTTCTTAAATTTTTATTAAATCTTTTTTGTTGCTATAAATACGGTGTTCTTTTCAAATATACCGAAAGCAAACGCCAACTTATAAAAAAGCGGCATATTTTCAAACGCTTTGAAACTTGTTCTGTCAAGAAAATCTTTTATAGACAGGGTTTCAATATATCCGTAAGGGTTAGCCACGGATACGATATCATTAGGAATATCCAATCCGATAACGAGTGAATAGTGTAAAGT
>CAMWPZ010000120.1 GCA_947176305.1 uncultured Clostridia bacterium | reverse complement strand
GCTTATTATAAACGAAACGCTCTGCCCTATAACCGTTGCCCATGCCGCGCCTGCCATTCCCCATTTTAAGACAAGAATAAACACCGCGTCGAGAACTATGTTGGTTACCGCGCCCGCGAGCATTGAAATCATAGACAAAGCGGGGCTTCCGTCGGCGCGAATTACGCCGTTCATCATATTCATTGCCATAAACACGGGGAAAAAGGCAAGAATAATATTGAAGTAATTTACGGCGTAGTCTAATGTTCCCTTTTCAAATACGCCGTTTATATTATAGCCGTCTTCCGTAGCGCCGAATAACGTTAATATCTGCGTTTTGAGGGGGTAGAAAATCGCCATAAGCACAAGGCTTGAAACAACCGTTACAACAATACCCGTACCGATTGCTTTGTGTGAATTTTCGGAATCTTTTCTGCCCTGGCAGATATTTAAAAACGCCGCGCAACCGTCGCCAAACCACCAGGCAAACGCTTGTGCGATAATAAAGATAGGGAATACGATCCCCGCTGCGCCGTTGCCCGTATCACCGAGTTCGCTTTGCCCGATAAATATCTGGTCGACTATGTTGTAAAGCGCACTCACGAGCAGAGAGAGGATACAGGGGATGCAAAATTTCAGCATTAGTTTGGAAAGTTTTTCTTTACCTAAAAATTCCGATTCATTTTGGTTTTCCATAACACACTCCAAAAAATTTTTTCAATCTTTTTCAGAGTAAAGATTGTCAAACCTGCGAAGAGCAAAAAAAGAGCGCAGAACTTGTTGAAGTTCTACGCTCTTTTTGCTGCTCAACGAGAAATATTTTAGCATGATTTTAAAAAATTGTCAAATCATTTTTTTGAGTTTTGGGCACTTTTCCCGCTTGCAAATTATGGGAAATCGTGATAGAATTCTAATTATGAAATACGTAAAAAACTGTACGGTGAGCGGAAGCACGATAGATTCCGCCACAAATTTATCGGTAATAGGGCATTTTCAGGCGGTAGAGGACGCCGTGACCGAACTCATGGGCGAACTGAAAATAGACGGGATAACTACGCAAAAGTTATATCATGCGATTTGGGTTTTTGCGAAGAACAGGCTCAAACTGATAAAACTTTTGCATTGGGGCGAGGCGTTCACTGTAGAAAGTTTTATATCGTCGACTTCGCGCGTACGGCTGAACGTCGAAACGGAAATCAGAAACGCGGCGGGCGAGCTTTGCGCCTATTCGGGGGTCGAGCTTTGCGCGATCGACTGCGACACGGGCAGAATAAGAAAAGTTTCCACCGTAGGCGTCGAAGAGAGCATGGCAGAAGGAGCTTCCGGAAGGGAAATTAAATTTGCGAAATATTCTCTTGACGATTTGCGGGCAGTCGACAGCGTTAAGGTGCGGTCAACAAATATCGATTTTTGCCACCACACCAACAATGTGGAATATATCAGATTTTTGATGAATACCTATTCCGTGCGGGAGATGGAAGAAAAACAGTTTAAGGAAATCGAAATCTGTTATGCGAAACAGTCGTTTGAAAACGACGAGCTGCAAATTTATAAACGTTCGGACGAGGGGAAAGATATACTTGTAATTAAAAAAGACGACGATATCGTCGTAAAAAGTGAAATTGTGTTTTAAAAACCGATCGCCCGCCGACTTCGTAATTAAGTCGGCGGGCGATATTTTTAATGTTATTGTTTTTCGTCGGTTTCTTCTTTTTCGGGTTTCTTTTCTTTCCGCTTTTTTATAATGTATTTGATCAAAAAAACAAAATGCACTACAAGGAGCGCAAAGTTCATAAACGCCGTAGAATAGGCGGGCAGAAGCAATCCGTATATGACAAATACGACACAGCCGACAGAATTGATAATGCGGGTTTTAATTTGATTGCTTGTTAAAAAAGATATCAAAACGATAGCCGAGGCAATCATTCCCAACCATTCGTTTTTTAAAATTTCAATCAATGAAATTCCTAACAGCGAAAGCATTTTTTATTTTCCCTTATCCGCAGTGATTTTTTACAGTGGATAACATTATATCAAACTCAAATAAAAAAAGCAAGGGGTAATTTTTCCTTGCTTTTTATCTTGTATAACGCCGTTGGTTCTATTTGCGTGGTTTTAATTTTTCTTCTAAGAATTTTTGAATATCGCAGGATTTTCGGAATTCGTCGAGGCGGCGTTCTTTGTAGTAGCTGTATGTGCCGTCGATACCGATAATGATATGGTCGAACAGTTTTATATTATTCATATTGCAATACAGCATAAGTTCCATCGTAAATTTGTCGTCCTGCTCCGAAGGCGCGCACGTTGCGGTCGGGTGATTGTGCGCAATTAAAATCGCTGCGGGATGATGCGCCGCAAATATCTTATTTACCTTTTCCATATCGGCGTTGGCGGCAGTTTCTTTGAAATCGGAAAAACGCTGACAGTGTGTGATATTGTTGCGCTTATCCATACAGAAAAACTCCAAAACTTCGGTTTGGAACGCGTAGAAACGGTTTATCAAAAATTCTTCGATATTATTGAGGCTTGTCCCTTTGGGGAACGTCTCTGCCGAATATTTTGTCTGTCTGTTCAAAAGACCGATGCATTTGAGGTAAGCCGCCGTTTCTGCGCCGACGCCTTTTACCGTTTGCAATTCCGTAAGGCTCGCCCGTAAAACTCCCTCGAACGAACCGAACGAGAGTAAGAGTTCGTGTGCGATCTCGTTGGTGTTTTTGCGCGGAATGGCGTTAAACAAAAGCATTTCCAACAGCTCGTGTTCTTGCAGTGAGTCGGCGCCTTTTTCAAGGCGTTCGAGCATACGCTGTCTGTGTCCTTCGTGCATAGTTTATCCCTCTTTCATACCCAAAACAACAAATAAATTATAACATAAAATCTGCCGTTTCGTCAAAGATTTTAAGGAACTATGCCCGATCAACGTTAAAATACGTTAGTAATATTATTTAAAATTTAAGGAATTGTTAAAGATTTCTTTATGAGAAAATGCTATAATCAATACGGGGGTGCTTTATGAAGTATCATTGCCTTATCATTGACGACGAAAAAATGCTTGCGGACAGCACGGCAGAGTATTTCAATCTATTCGGCGTGAATACGGTTGCGGTGTACGGTGCGGACGCTTGCCGTAGGTTTTTTCAGGATAATACTGCCGAGCTGATACTGCTCGATATCAATTTGGGCGACGGAAGCGGTTTTGATTTGTGTAAGACGTTACGGAGCACGACGGATATTCCTATTTTGTTTATTTCCGCGCGGACAAGCGACGACGACAAAATCGTTGCGCTCAATATCGGCGGCGACGATTACGTGCAAAAACCGTATTCACTCGGCGTTCTCCTTGCCAAAGTCAAAGCCGTGTTAAAGCGCTACGGCGGAGTAAATAGCGAATATACGGACGGATATTTAACGGTGAATTTCGAGGCGAAAAAGGTAAACGCAGGGGGCATGTTCGTAAAACTGACCGCACTCGAATTTAAATTGCTTGCCTATCTCATTGAAAATAGGGGCAAAGTGATATCGAAGAGAGAGCTTTTCGAAAAAGTTTGGGAAGATAAGTGCACGGGCGACGGAACGTTGAACGTGCATATCAGAAGACTGCGCGAAGCGATAGA
>CAMWPZ010000119.1 GCA_947176305.1 uncultured Clostridia bacterium | reverse complement strand
GTGTATATGCCAGTTGTTGCGGCACTTCGGCTCGAACGTGACGTTCGCGATAAACACCTGCTCGCGGCTGACGGGTGCGAGGTAGCTTTGACCTTTAAAGTATTGCGCGTACGCATCGTTAGGTGCGCCGACAGGAAACATCAAAGTTTTTGCGTAAGCCTCCAAACCGCCGTTTAAATTTTTATTATCCATTTTACACTCCTTTATTATAAAGTCCGCGCCGTATACAGCGCGGACAAAATATTTTTAAATAAAGCGCTCGTCGAAGTAATCGACGTACCTTACCGCTTTGGTAAGCTCGTCGTCGGGGAAAAGGTACGCGAAAATTTCAAGGAAGTAATCGTCCGTCATACTTGCAATGAAATCCACCACCATATCGTCAAGCGAGTAGATAAATTTGCCTTTCCTGTCGAAGTAGTGACCGCCGAACATTTCGTTCAGATGGTTCTTGTAAATGGGCGAGTTTTTATCTCCCTTTTTTAAATCGTCCAAAAACCTTTTGTACAGCTTTTCCATCATCGGGCGGACGACGCCGTCGTACTGCGCGGTGACTTCCTTGCAACGGTAAATCTTTTCGTTGTTTTCCTTCTGGCTTTTTACCATTGCCTCGTAAACGTCCGCGCTTACGGAAAGGTAGGGCTTGCCCATACTGTTCGCGATTAAATCGGCGACGATATTTTTGATTATATCGATATTCGTTTTGCCTATTACGCTGTCCTCGAAGTCGACGCGGATTTTAAGCCGCGCCGCGTCCTGTCTGTCCTTGCCGATATAGGCTATCATATCGCTTATTCTGACCACGCAGCCTTCGAGCGTTCCCGGGCGCAGCGTCGAAATAAATCCCGCGTCCGTGTAGCATTTTTCAAAGACCTTTTCAAATTCGCCGAAGTTCGTAAGCGTACCTTTTTCGTAACGCTCGTTCACCTTTTCGCCGCAGTGGCAAAGTATTCCGTCAACCGTCTGAAGCGTAAGGTTACAGCCCGAAATATCCTGCAACACGCGCACGCTGTGTACGTTGTGGTTGAAGTACCTGCCCGTGTTGGCGTTATACAGCGCGTTTAAGTACTGTTCGCCCTTGTGACCGAACGGCGTATGCCCCGCGTCGTGACCGACCGCAATGGCTTCGATTAAATCGGTGTTGAGGCACAGCGCCCTGCCTATCGTGCGGGCAATTCTCGATACGAGCTGGACGTGCGAGGCGCGGCGGGTGATATCGTCGTTTCTGAAAAACGAGAACACCTGAGTTTTGTCCGAGCCGCGGTTATGGAAGGGGCTGTGAATAATTTTATCCACGTCGATTGCAAACTGCGTGCGCACGACTTCGTCTTCGTACTTGCTTTTTTTGCGGCGAACAAAATCCGCGTTTTTAGTCGCGTACGGAGAATATCCTTCCTCCGTTCTTGCGGTTATTTCGCGCAGGATATTAAGTTGTTCTTCCGAACATTGCTTCAAGTTAAATCTCCGAAAAATTACTTAGTGCCGAAAAGCCTGTCGCCCGCGTCGCCGAGTCCGGGTAAGATATATCCGTTTTCGTTTAAGCACCTGTCGAGGGTGGAAACGTAGACGGGTACGTCGGGGTGGGCTTTTGCAACCGCTTCGATGCCTTGGGGCGCGGCGATTACCGCCATAAACTTTATGTTCTTACAGCCGCGTTTTTTAAGCGCGTCCAATGCGTCGCACGCAGAGCCGCCCGTAGCAAGCATGGGGTCTACGAGGAACACGGTTTTATTCTCGATACCGTCGGGAAGCTTGCAGTAGTATTCCTGCGGCTGCAAGGTTTCCTCGTCACGGTACATACCGATATGTCCGACCTTAGCCGTGGGAAAAACCTTATGCACGCCGTTTACCATACCGAGCCCCGCACGGAGTATGGGAACAATCGCGATGCTTTCTTCGGGAACTTTATACTGCGTAGTGGTTTCAAGCGGGGTTTCCACCTGCACGGGAACGAGCTTTACGTCGCGCATACTCTCGTAGGTCATTATCGTGGTTATCTCCTCGATAAGCTCGCGGAACTCTTTCATTCCCGTATTTTTGTCGCGGAGTATTGCGATTTTATGTTTGATTAAAGGGTGGTCGAAAATAAATACGTTTTTATATGCCTTCATTTAATTTTCCTCCTTGGTTTCCTCAGCCGCTTCTTCCTTTTCTTCTATACCGTCAATGGTGAGCTGTTCGTTTTCGTCCTTATTCTTATGCTTGATATTTACGAGCACGTTGGTGAGAATACCGAGGATAAGCGCGCACGCAACGGCGGTAATGGTTACCTTGCCGAAATTGAGCGTAAGTCCGCCGACGCCCGTAATTAATATAACCGATACGACGAACAGATTTCTGTTGTCGCCCAAATCAACGCCCTGAATCATTTTAAGACCGGACACCGCAATGAAGCCGTAGAGCGCTATGCACACGCCGCCCATTACGCACGAGGGGATAGTTGCAAGGAAGGTTATGAAAGGCGCTACGAACGAGAACACGATTGCCATGCCCGCCGTAACTAAAATCGTTATAACCGAAGCGTTGCCCGAGATAGCCACACAGCCGACGGATTCGCCGTAGGTCGTGTTGGGGCAACCGCCGAAGAACGCGCCCGCCATCGAGCCTACGCCGTCGCCCAGAAGCGTGCGGGTAAGACCGGGGTCGGACAGAAGGTCGGTTTCTATTATAGAGGAAATGTTCTTGTGGTCTGCGATATGTTCGGCGAACACGACGAACGCAACGGGGATATACGCAACCGCAACCGAGCCTATGTACGCGCCTATCGAGCCGTCCTCTACCGCCATTTTACCCTTGAAGAGCTGAACGAACGCAAAGTCGGGATACCACTGCATATTCTTGAAAAGCTCGAAGTTGATAATCTTCAGCGCGTCGCACTTAGCGGCATAGCCTATGCCCGTGAACGCCGCCGCCAAAATATAGCCTGCAAGAATACCTATTATGAAGGGTATCATCTTCATAAGCTTTTTGCCGTAGACCGAACAGACGATAGTTACCGCCAAGGTAACGAGTCCGCACACGAGCGCCGCATACGGCGAGCAGAGCATAACGCTTGCCGCGCTGTTTACGTTGCCTTTCATCAAATCGCCTACTGCGTTGCCCGCAAGCGAAAGTCCGATAATCGCAACCGTGGGTCCGATAACTACCGCGGGCATAATTTTGTTTATCCATTTAACGCCCGCAAATTTAATAACTACCGCAATTATAACGTACACAAGTCCCGCCATAACCGCGCCGATTATAAGCCCGAGATAGCCGAGCGAGGCGGAAACGCCGCCCGCAAAAGCCGCCGACATACTTCCGAGGAACGCGAACGAGCTGCCGAGGAACACGGGGCTTTTGAATTTTGTGAACAGTAAGTAAACTATTGTGCCCACGCCCGCGCCGAAAAGCGCCGCGGAAATGGACATTCCGTTGCCGACAATCATGGGGACTGCGATAGTCGCCGCGAGGATTGCCAGAAGCTGCTGCAAGGCAAACAGTATAAGCTGCGGTACCTTGGGTCTGTCTTTTACGCCGTAAATCATCTTCATAAGTAAAATTCCTCAAATTTATTCGGGAAAGCTTCCCGTCCTTTTCACTATACCATAAAAAGGT
>CAMWPZ010000118.1 GCA_947176305.1 uncultured Clostridia bacterium | reverse complement strand
AAATTAAGTCCTGCACGGCTTGCCGTGCAGGACTTTTAAATTATATTAAAATTAAACGTTGAAGCGGAAGAGGACGACGTCGCCGTCTTTTATAACGTATTCCTTACCTTCCGAGCGTACCTTGCCTTTTTCGCGCGCCCCGTTGTAGCCGTTGCAGTCAAGCAGAGTTTGCCACTCAACAACTTCGGCGCGGATAAATCCTTTTTCGAAATCACTGTGTATTTTTCCCGCCGCCTGCGGAGCCTTCGTGCCTTTGACGATAGTCCACGCGCGAGTTTCTTTTTCTCCTGCGGTGAGGTAGGAGATAAGCCCTAACAGCTCGTAACTTTTCTTTATCAGCCTGTTCAAGCCGCTTTCTTTAAGTCCCAACTCTTCCAAAAACATTGCGCACTCGTCGGGCGGCATTTGTGAAAGCTCTTCCTCGGTCTTGGCGCAGATGACCAAAACTTCGCTGCCTTCCTGTTTAGCATAATCTTTTACGGCAACGACGAGGGGTATTTCTTCGTCGCTTTTGCCCATATCGAATTCCGAAATATTCGCCGCGTAAATTACAGGCTTGTTCGTGAGCAGGAACAGGTTGTCCATTATCGGCTTTTCCTCATCGGAATATTCGAAAAGCCTTGCGGGCTTTTCCTCGCTTAAAAACTTTTCAAGCCTTTCCAAAAGCGCGTATTCCGCCGCGGCTTCCTTGTTAGCACCGCCGCGCGCGGCAGAGCGTATTCTGTCGGCACGCTTATTCACGGCTTCGATATCGGAAAGTATAAGCTCAAGCGTTATAGTTTGTATATCCGCAATGGGGTCTATTTTATTGTTTACGTGGGTTATGTTCTCGTTCTCGAAGCACCGCACGACGTGAACGATAGCGTCACACTCTCTTACGTGCGATAAAAACTTGTTGCCCAAGCCTTCGCCTTTGGAAGCGCCTTTAACAAGACCTGCAATATCGACAAACTCGACGATAGCGGGAGTGACCTTCTGGCTATTGTAAAGCGCGGCAAGCTTGTCAAGTCTTTCGTCGGGAACGGCAACTACGCCTACGTTTGGCTCAATCGTGCAGAAGGGGTAATTCGCGGCTTCCGCGCCCGCGTGGGTTATAGCGTTAAACAGTGTTGATTTGCCTACGTTGGGCAATCCTACGACGCCTAATTTCATATTTATAGTCCTTTGAAAAATTCTTATCTAAATTATAATATAAACGGCAAAAATAATCAAAACAAATACGGCTTAAACTTGATAATTTTTCGCGTTTATGGTAAAATTTACTACGATAAACTGTCAAAGGAAAGTACTATGGATTATCGTCAGTATATTGCGCAAAAACTTAATCTTGACTGCGTTACGGCGGCGGATATAGTTTTACCGCCCAATTCCGAAATGGGCGACTATGCGCTGCCCTGTTTCAAGCTTGCAAAGGTAATGCGCAAAAGCCCTGCCGTTATTGCGGAGGAGTTGAAAAACTCTTTTGCAACCGACGAAGTTATAAGCGGTGTTTCGGCTGTCAACGGCTATCTCAATTTCAGCGTAAATAAAGTCGGGCTGGCAAATGACGTTTTAAAGGAAGTTTTAAGCTCGGGCGATAAATACGGCTCGTTAACGCAGGGCAACGGCAAAACCGTGTGCATTGACTATTCATCCGTAAACATAGCAAAGCCCTTCCATATCGGTCACTTGTCGACCACGGTAATAGGCGGCGCGCTGTACAAGCTGTACAAATTTCTCGGCTATAAAGTAGTCGGTATAAATCATTTGGGCGACTACGGCACGCAGTTCGGAAAGCTTATCTGCGCCTACAAGCGCTGGGGTGATAAAGAGGCAGTGGAAAATGGCGGAATACACGCCATAAACGATTTATACGTCCGTTTCAACACCGAAGCCGACGAGCAAATGGAGAGCGAAGCTCGCGAATATTTTCGCTTGATTGAAAACGGCGACAAGCAGGCGAACGAACTTTTCGAGTGGTTTAAATCGCTGACTTTAAAATACGTTCAGGGCATATATGAAAAGCTCGGCGTTGAGTTTGACAGCTACGCAGGCGAAAGATTTTACACAGATAAAATGCAGCCGATAATCGACGAGCTTAGAGATAAGAAACTTCTCAAAGAGAGCGAGGGGGCGCAGGTCGTTGACTTGGAGCCTTACGGTATGCCGCCTTGCCTAATTCTGCGCTCGGACGGAGCCTCGCTCTACGCCACGCGCGATTTAGCCGCCGCAACCTACCGCAAGAACACTTACAATTTCTATAAAAACTTGTACGTCGTAGCCTATCAACAGAATTTGCACTTCAAGCAGGTTTTCAAGGTGTTAGAGCTTATGGGCAACGACTGGGCGAAAGATTGCGTGCACGTCGCCTACGGTATGGTTTCCTTGGAAGACGGAGCAATGTCCACGCGCAAGGGAAAGGTTGTGTGGCTTGAGGACGTTATAGCAAGGTGCATAGAAAAGGCGTACACGGTCATAGAGGAAAAGAACCCCGACCTTGAAAACAAGCGCGAAATCGCCGAAAAGGTAGGTGTAGGCGCAGTTATCTTCGGTGCGCTTTATAACAACAAAATAAAGGATATAGTTTTCTCTTACGACAAAGTATTAAGCTTCGAGGGTGAAACGGGAGTATACGTTCAGTACACGGGCGCGCGCGCAAATTCCGTGCTTTTAAAGAGCGACGGAAAGTTTGACCTGCCCGAAAACTACGAGCCGAATGCGCAGGAGTTCGAGGTAATAAAAGAACTTGCTTCGTTCCCCGAAATTTTAAAGGAAGCCGCTGAAAAGTACGAGCCTTGTTATATTTCGCGCTTTGCCGTATCCTTGGCGCAGAAGTTCAATAAATTCTACATTGACTGTAAAATACTGACCGCGGAAGGGGATGCAAAGCCTTTCAGACTTGCGCTCACAAAAGCAACTTTGCAAACGCTTAAAAACGCGCTTGCAATCCTCGGAATAAGTATGCCGGAAAAAATGTAATGATAAAAGCGGTTATATTTGATTTGGATGGTACGCTTTTAAATACCCTCGGCGATATTTATAAAGTGCTTAACCAAAGTCTTGAAAAATTCAATCTTCCGAAAGTCACTTACGAGGACGCAAAAAACTTTATCGGCAACGGCGCGAAAAAGCTTGTTGAACGCGCGGTGGGCAACCGCTTTGATTTAGCGCAGGAAGTGTACGAATATTACGCTGAAATTTTTGCGAAGTGTAAAAACGATGCCACCGAATTATTCGAAGGCGAGGAGCAGGCGCTGTCAGCTTTGGTTAACGCGGGTGTTAAGCTTGCGCTGATAACCAATAAGCCTCAGAACGCGACAAGCGCCGTTTATACTAAATTTCTTGCGGAATTCAAGTTTAGCGAAGTACTCGGTCAGACAGAGTACTACCCTTTAAAGCCGAATCCGACCTCAACTTTTGAGGTTTTAAAGCGTCTGGGGGTTAAAAAGCAAGAGTGTGTATTCGTCGGCGACGGTGAAACCGACGTACAAACCGCGAAAGCCGCAGGGCTTAGATGCATTTCCGTGTTGTGGGGCTACCGCACACGCGAACAGCTTGAAGTTGCAGGTGCAAGTGAATTTTGTGAAAATTTCAGTGAGCTTGCGGATATGATTTTGGATTAAATTTTTACAGCAGTTTTGCCATAATTTTCCATTATTTATTTGTAATTTGTTTTTTGGTGTGATATAATTTATT
>CAMWPZ010000117.1 GCA_947176305.1 uncultured Clostridia bacterium | reverse complement strand
GCTTTATTAAGCCGCGCGCCCTTTTATTATAAAATTTTATCGTAGATACTTTTTTTCTGCAACATTTCGTAGAGTTCGTCCTCGGTGATTTCATCTAAAAGCCCGTCCGAATAGAATTGGAAAATTAAATATTTACTGCCGTTCAAATGCCGCAGCGCGTCCTTGAACGTCGAGCCTTCGCTGAGCATAACGTGCTTGATTTCCTTGCCGCGCTTAGGCTTGACCGCCGAAAAATTTATGCGCGACATTAGCACGTCCTTTTCGAACGCCGAACACAAAAGGAAAGCCGCAAACGCCAGAAGCGAGAGATTTCTGTTTAATAAAACAAAAAGTAAAATAAGCGCAACCGCCAAAAGGCCGCCGAGAACGCGCAGAGTAATTTTCGCCGCCTTTTCGGGCAGAAACAGGCACAAAAGGCACCTTGCCGCCCTGCCGCCGTCAAGCGGGTGCGCGGGTAAAAGGTTGATTACAAGCATTACGACGTTGGCCTGAAAAACCGTATCCGTATACGCGTAGGTCACGGGGAAGAACCACCACAGCCCCGCCGTGGCTACCGCTAAAAACGCGTTTACCGCAGGGCCTGCGAGGGCGAGCTTCACCTCGTCCCACGGCGAAATGCCGTCGGTTGTGCAGGTTGCCGCCGCGCCGTAGGGCATAAGGCTTATCCGCGAGCAGGAATAACCCAGCCGCGCCGCGCAAAAAACGTGACCGCACTCGTGCAGGAGTGCGGTCAGAACGTATATTAAGAATACGGGCAATCCGCCGAATATTGCAGACGCTATTCCTAACGCTATAAACAGCGGATGCAGTGTTACTTTCACCTTATTACGACTTCCAGACGGGAACTGCGTTGGTGAGCGTAAAGCAGTTCAGAAGATTGCCCTCGTCGTACATAGTCACGCGGACTTCGCTTTCGCCGTCGCTGTAGCCCACGGGAATGTTGGAAGCGACCTTCGTTCCTAGCTCGTTATAAACGGTGGTAAGCCCGGTCACTACGCTCGTGAACTTGGAAGTGTGCGCGATTTCAACGGTGTAAAGTCCGTCCTGTTCATACACCTTGGAAACGGTGCCGTTGCATACGGGATAAACGCTGCCCTTCGCAGTGAAGGATAAAACGCCGCTTTCGGATACAGCCACTTCCGCGTCGGAAAGCTCGCTTACGACGGGCGCAAGGGTGAACTCGTTATAAGAAGGCTCGGCAACTTCCTTGGAAGTAGTCGTAAACGTGCCTAAAAGGTTGTTTATTGCGCTGTTGGGCATAAAGATGTTGGTGACGAAAATCGCCACGGCAATAAGCCCGATTGCAACTGCTTCGTATAAAAGCACTCTGCCGCCGCGCTCTTTTAAGAAGGTGCGCTCCTTTTTAACCTTTTCGGGCTTGGGAGGATCGGAAACGTCCTCCGCATACACGAACGCGCCCACGCGCTCGTTCACGCTTTCCACAACGCGCTCTTTAAGCTCCTCGGGTTGGGGCTGAGGTTCGGCTTTGGGTTTGCGTTTGAAAAAGCTCTTTTTCTTAACTACGTTTACCGTGCTGACGGGAATTTCAAGCATTTCGGCATAGTCTAATTCCTGATTCATATTTGTCCTCCGATTTTTTTCAGTCTACCCTAATTTATGCCCGTCCGTCTAAGTTTAGAACGTTTTTTTGATTTTGCGCGTATAATGTATGCCTTAATTTAAAAAAACCGCGGTGCGCTTAAAAAACGCACCGCGGTAAAATAATTTACTTAATTATTTCTTTTTGTAGACCATTTTAATGGTTAAGCCATCTTCGGATTCAGACAGAACGAGCTTACTGCCGTCTACCACATAATATTCTAAGTTTTCGGCGTCCAAGCCTTCCTCGGTTCCTGCAACGTAGACTTTTTTGCCGTCCTGCTTGTAGTAGCCTTTCTGAACTTCCTGACCGTCTTTCGTTGCAACGTATGTGCCGTCGTCGTTGAACTTAACCTCAACGCCAGCCATCATTTCCTTCGTTTCGGCAATCATCTCTTCGATATACTCTTTTGCCTCTTCGGGAATGGTTCCTTCAATCTTTATGTCGTCGAAGACATACGTGTTACCCTTTACGCTCTTGGAGCAGCCTGCAAGTGCAAAGCACATGATAATTGCGGAAACAACTGCAACCATGCTGATTAAAAGTTTCTTCATAATTCTTTTTTCTCCTTTTTGATTTTAATTAAAAACCGCCGCGGATAAGCTTCCGCGGCGGTAAATAATTTACTTAATTATTTCTTCTTTAAAACGATAGTAATTTTCAAGCCGCCTTCTTCCATCGTCATTTCAAGCTTGCTTCCGTTTACTTCGAAAGAAGATTCAGCATCATCGGTGTTGAAGTCTTCGGTTTCGCCAAGGTAAACCTTTTTGCCGTCCTGCTTGTAGTAACCGGTAGCTTCCTCGCCGCCGAAGCTGGAAACGCAAGTGCCGTCCTTATTGAACTTAATCGAAGCAGAAGCATAGCCTGATTTCAGACCTTCAACCATTTGATCGATATAATCTTTTGCTTCATCGGGAATAGTTCCCTCGATCTTTACGTCGTCGAATACGTAAGTGTTGCCCTTAACGTCCTTAGAGCAGCCTGCCAGTGCAAAGCACATGATGATAGCGGAAACAACCGCAACCATACTGATTACAAGTTTTTTCATCTCAAAACTCTCCTAAAAAATTTTTTTCTTATAAGTGGTTTTTTGTTTCCTGTTGCGTAAGCAACAGGAAACCCCCATGGGGGTTTCACTTATTTGACATAATTATATAACATTAAAAAATAATTGTCAATAATTGTAAATATAAATTGTTAAATATTTATTGAATTTTTGTAATATAATCCGCAAGGGCGGCGAAGCGTTCGGGCGATAAGGTTTCCCCGCGCGCTTTCAAGTCTATTCCGCAGGCGGTTAAAATTTCCCGAGCCTGCTCGCGCGTAAACTTGAACGCGTTTACCAAATTGTTTTCAAGCGTCTTTCTGCGTGATAAAAACGCGGCGTGCACCACCTTTTTATATACGGCTTTATCCGAAACTTCAAGGCGGTCGGAAAAGGTAAATTTAACCACCGCGCTGTCAACGTTGGGACGGGGATAAAAAAGCGTTCTCGGTACGCGCTTCGTAATTTCGCACTCGGCGCGGAGGGCTATCATTGCGGTTATCGCGCCGTATTCCGCCGTGCCCGCCTTGGCGCAAAGGCGCTCGGCGACCTCCTCCTGCACCATTACGGAAAGCCCCTTGCACTTTTCCGACTCCTCGATAAGCTTCATAATGAGCGGCGTTGTGACGTAGTAAGGAAGGTTTGCAACGACGAAGTATTCGCCCGTTTCCTTTTCGAATTCCTTTAAATTGACCTTTAAAAAGTCGCGGAAAATAACCTCCGCGTTAGAACAGCCTGCAAGCGTTTGCGCAAGAACGGGTTGTAAGCTTTTATCCACCTCGAACGCGATAACCTTTTTCACGCGTTCGGAAAGGGCGCGGGTAAGCGTGCCTGCGCCGCTGCCTATTTCCACTACCGTATCGTTTTCGCCCACGCCCGACGAGGAAACTATCGACGAGAGCAGATTTTTATCGGTTATGAAGTTCTGACCGAGCTGTTTTTTAAAGCTGAAACCGCACTCGGCAAGAATAGTTTTTATATCTTTTTCCATAATTTAGCCGACTTTAAAAAGTATAAAGTTATTATAGCAATTTATACTAAGATTGTAAACGGTTTTATTGCCGTTTGCCAAACTAACGATG
>CAMWPZ010000116.1 GCA_947176305.1 uncultured Clostridia bacterium | reverse complement strand
ACCTTCTCATAATAGCAGTTATCATCACCTTTGTAGATGTAACTATCAACGTATTTTTTACCGAGTTGAGCTTTCTTTTCGGCACGAATTCGCTTTAATAATTCGCTCGCGGGTTCGTCATTGTCGTCCTGCGGAACAAGCTTTCCCTGTATGGCAAGGTCAAGCGTGCGTTTTTTTAATTCATCGTATAAGGTGTTTATATTTGCTTGGTTTTCATCTATGATATCAAGTTTTGAAAACAAATTTTTTACCCTAACAGTAACACGTTCTTGTTCTAACAAAGATGGTATAGGAATTAATAACTTTGCAATATGTTCCGTCTTTATATTATTTATATTTGTACCACCCGATTGGTTGCTGATATAGTCCATATAATACCTTGTTGCGAATACTAATTTTATATATGGAGCAATTTCCGTAAAGAGCGGACGTATTATCCGTAAAAATGCACCTATTTGAGTATTATTAAGAACTCTATCAATATATCCAGCTTTGCCAATAATCGTTTTGCTTCCCGTAGATGCAACAATTATAATATCGTTAACTCTAACTTGTTTTTCTTTGTCACGATAACTTTCTGGTAGAAATACGTCGTCTTGATAAGGAGTTACATACAAATTATTTATATTGCCACCACGAAGAATTCTTACGCCATTTTGACATACATCTTTTTTGTCATAAGAAACGCCGCTTATAATTGAAATTAGATTACCCAACCTAATCCAATTCCAACTGTCAGGTATCTCAAAAGGGAGCTCGTCCTCAATACATTTTGGCTCGAAATTTCCAATCTTCTCATAATGGCGATTATCGTCACCCTTGAAGATAACGGAATCAGTCTTATCTTTTTTGATTTTTCCTTCTTTTATAAGTCTTTGTTTTTCGGCACGAATTTTTTCAAGCAAAACGGAGGCGGGCTCGTCTGTAGGATCTTGTGGAACGAGTTCACCTCTGATTGCCATATCTAATATTTTTTGGCGCAATGCTTTTGTATCAATCATTCTTCCGTACCACCGATAAGTTTACGTAACTCGTTTACCGCATTGACAATCTTTTGAGATTTAGCATCGATTTCATCTAAGATTTCCGAAAGGCTTCTTTCATCCTTTTCTGTAAAGTCTATCCATTTGAAATCGAGGTCTTTGCGCTTTGCAATTTCAGCAGCCGTGTACTTGCGCCACCGTCCATTTGGATTTGTTTCTTTGTCGTACGTTTCTTTTCTATCTTGCAAATGCCCGGAACAATAGCAAGCAACAAAATCATTGAGATCTTCTCGTTTTAACGGTTTGGTTGCCAACGTATGCTTTATGCCAATCTTGTAATCGTAAACCCAAATATCTTTCGTGGGCTTGCCTTTTTCAAAGAATAGAACGTTCGTTGATATATTAGCGTAGAACAATCCGGGGCAAAGTCGTAAAATCGTGTGCAAGTTAAAATCTTTCATGAGTTTGTTACGAATAAGCGTTGCATCCTTGCCGTCGCTCAATACGCTGTCCGGTAAAACCACCGCAACCCGTCCGCCAGTTTTTACGATTGACATAATATGCTGTAAAAAGTTGAGCTGGTTATCCGAAGTTTTTATAAATTCCGTTCTGACGGTAGATACTTCGCCACTACCCTGCGGTCTTGTACCAAAAGGTGGATTTGCGAGCACAACGTCAAACATTTTTTCTGACGTATCTAAAAGCGAATCTTGACATACTATGGGACTCCCTTTTGTTCCTATATCGTGTAAATACAAATTCATAGAAGCAAGCGTTACCACGAGCGGCGTATTATCTGCGCCGAAGAAAGCGTGATTGCGCAAGAAATCGAGTTTGGATATTTCCTTGCTCTGTGTCTTCATATGTTCATAAGCCGAAAGCAGGAAACCGCCTGTTCCGCAAGCAGGATCGGCAACCGTTTCCGTGATTTTGGGATTTACAACATCAACCATTGCCTTAATAAGAGCACGCGGCGTAAAGTATTGTCCTGCACCACTCTTCTTATCTTTGCCGTTCTTTTCGAGAATTGACTCGTAAATTGCACCTTTTAAGTCACCATCGAGCATATACCAATTTTCTTCCGAAACCATATCAATCACTTTTTTCAGGTGGACAGGCGTTTGAATTTTGTTTGATGCCTTTGTGAAAATCGTACCTATAAGTCCAGCTTCGTGTGAAAGTACGTCAAGCGTTTTTTCGTATTGCTTTACAAGGTCGGTTCCGCTTAACGAAGTTAAATCGCTCCATTTGTATCCTACGGGGATAAAACTTTCCAGACCGTATTCCTCTTTTTCGGCGTCCATTTTCAAAAATAAAATGTATGTAAGTTGCGTGATATAATCGGTAAATCCGACACCTGCCGCTGCCAGCACGTTTGCTATATCACCAACTTTTTTAACCAAAGTTTGCTCGCTCTTTACTTGTTTTTCGTTTTCCATAACTTATGCCGCCTTTAAGATAAATTTTGAAAGTGTTTGCATTTCCTTTGTAAGAATTGGTGCTGTAAATGATTTAATACCCTTGCGCCATAATTCGGGATAATGCTCGTTAAGTTCTTTTAGACTGATCGCCCCCTCAGACACAATAAATTCCGTAATCTGTCGCATGATTTCCTTTTGCTCGTCTGTAAGACTGCGTTGTGCTTGTCCACAATACAAGTTAAACCGCTGCGAACAACCAGTAAATAAACTAGTAAGCGTCGCCGTTCTTTTGTATGCAAATCTGACAAGTTGAATTAAATGCGTCAAAGCTTTCAAATTTTGTTTCGTATCAAGTTCATCCACGCAACCGATCTCGTCGATCAACTTATAATTACGCCAAATATTATATGGTGTAAATTGACGATTTTCCGAAAGCAGTTTATCTTGTAAATCACAAAGCATTGTATGAGTGATAACGGGATCTTCTGAATTATAAATAATACGCAATGCCTCTATTTTGTCTTTATTTTCATCAATATACTTTTCAAAGGTTTGCGTAAATATTTTTGCCGTTTCCTTTGAAAATCCCGCATAAATCAGTTCATCGGGTTCGTTCACAATAACAAGATAACCCTTTTGCAATTCGAGCAACTGTTTGCGCGCCGACACATTATCTATTAAAACGGAGATAATCTTTAATCGGTCCGCGTTATCGTGAGTAGCGTCAATAAATTCGGGTAACCCCACTTGCAATGCGTTGTTTATGTCGTTTGCGATTGAACGCGGCGCAAACCCGTAATCGCTTATAAATTGTGTCAAGTGCCTACCGAACAGCGGATTATTTTCATACCGCCGATGTATTGTCGCACAATAATCACGCAACATTTCCAAATTACCGTCGCTAACTTCGCCATGCGTCAACCGTTCAAGTAAATGTTCAAGCAAAAGCGGTCTTGGCATAGGTTTTTTCGGACTTGATGGGCTTGGAATGCCTTTATCATATTCGGTAACGCCTACGGCATCTACTATGTAATAACACTCTTTTGTTTCAGCATTGGGCGTAACTTCTTTTAATTTATCATCATTTATAATACGACAAGCGCGCCCCTTCATCTGCGTGTATAAAACCTCAGAACGAACGTCACGCATAAATAATACAACTTCCAAAGGTCTTATATCTGTACCCGTTGCAACAAGTGTTACGGTTACAGCAATTCTAAAATCTCTTTCAACTCTAAAATCACGTATTAAACCGTTAGAATCACCTGCGGAATATGTAATTTTTCGAACGAAGTTACTCGGTGTTGTTCCTGTCGAAAACTTTTCCCCGAAAACTTTTTGAATACTCTCCACTATTTGTGTGGCATGATTATCATCTTTTGCAAAAATTAACGTTTTGGGAATATACGCCCAATCTGTATCGCCATTATCCTTAAATCTTTCTGGATATAACTGCGTGTAAATCGAATCCCTGTATGCCGCCAACACCGTTTCGATTTGGCTAACGTTCACTACAGAACGGTCTAACTGTTGTGGTGAATAATCTATGCGTTCTTCCGCCACATACGTTTCGGTTGTGGTTGCGCGCTTCGATTTTTCCTCGACTTGCTCGCCTTCTTCAAT
>CAMWPZ010000115.1 GCA_947176305.1 uncultured Clostridia bacterium | reverse complement strand
CCTTAATTTAGCCGACTTTAAAACTTATAAAGTTATTATACCAATTTATACTAAGATTGTAAACGGTTTTATTGCCGTTTGCCAAACTAACGATGAAAGAAGCCCGCGCGGAAAAGCGCGGGCTTCTGACTTTTAATTGAGTTTTTTAAACAGCGTATGCGCGTTGTTCCATACGGTTTGCGTCATTTCCTCGACCGTAACCCCTCGGACCGCCGCCATATTTTCGGCAATTTCTGGTATGCTTTCGGGGGTGTTTGGGAAAGCTCCGTACTTGGATTTAGGGGGCAGGTACGGGCTGTCGGTTTCGGTTAAAAGCCTGTCCGCTTTAAGTGCGGCAATCGTGCGCCGCGCTTTTTTACTGCCCGAATACGTACTCGTTCCGCCGAACGAAAAGTACAGCCCCAGCTTTTCGAATTCCGCCGCAAGCTCGGTAGAGTGCGAATAACAGTGCAAAAGTCCGCCGCAACTTAAAGGCGCAAACTCTTTCAGGATATTCAGCATATCTTCCGCGCTGTCGCGCGAGTGTATCTGCACGGGCAGACAAAGCTTTTCGGCAAGGCTTAGCTGAGCCTTGAAAACCTCCGCCTGCAGGGGCTTGTTTGTGTCGGGGTAGTGATAGTCAAGCCCTATCTCGCCGATAGCCACACACTTTTTATGTTTTGTAAGTTCGACGATTTTTTCAAGGTCGCCCTCATTATAATTTTTGAGTTCCGTAGGGTGAAAACCCGCAGTGAAGTACACAAAGTCGTACTTTTCGGAAAGGTCTTTGCAGCACTCGGACGAGGGCAAGTCGAAGCCGACGGAAATAATTTTCTTTACCCCTGCCGACTGAATTTTTTTCAAAAGTCCGTCAACGTTGCCGTAGTCCTTGTCGTTTATATGGCAGTGAACGTCTATAAAGTTCACGCTAAAATACTCCCGTCGGGCAAGTCCTTTTCGGGCGACACCAAGGAAAGCGTGCCGTCGGGCGCTTCCGCGCAGACTATCATTCCCTCGCTTAAAATTCCTTTCATTTCTCTCGGGGGAAGGTTGCACACGACTATTACTTTTTTACCGACCATTTCCTCGGGGGTGTAGTAGTTTGCTATTCCCGACAAAACGGAAAGCGTGCGCGAGCCGACCTTTATAGTTTCGTGCAGAAGCTTGCTCTTTTTAACGGCTTCGCACGCGATAATTTTGCCTACGCGCATTTCGATCTTTGCAAAGTCGTCAATAGTTATCTGTTCCTTTTTGCTCTCGTCCACGGGCGCCGCCTCCATTCTCTGTTTTTCTTCTATCTTCAAAATAGTAGGTTTAATATCCTCGAACTTAATTCTCTCGAACAGCGTCGCGGGCGTCGGGGTGACCTTGTACTCTTTTGCGCAGTCGCTTGCGCCGAGAGTGCGTTCGGGTGCGCCGATTTCCTTTAAAATCTTATCCGCAGTTTCGGGCATAAAGGGCTTTAAAAGGTTAGCGCCGATATCGAGGGATATTAAAAGGTTATATAACACTTCGGAAAGCCTGTCCTTTTTTGCTTCGTCCTTGGCAAGTATCCAAGGGCATGTTTCGTCGATATACTTGTTCGCACGGCGGAACAGCGACCATAAACAATCGAGTGCGTCCGCCACCTTGTATTCGTCCATCTTCGCCGCAACCTTGTCGTAAGTGCCGCGGATAACTTCTTCAAAGTCCTTATCAATTTCTTCTGTTGCGCCCGTCTTTTTCGCAACTCCGCCGAGGTACTGGTTGGTCATCGAAACCGTGCGCTTCAAAAGGTTGCCCAAAACGTTGGCTAAATCGGAATTGTTGCGCTCGCACATTAATTCCCAAGTGATAACGCCGTCGTCGGCGTAGGGCATTTCGTGAAGAACGAAGTACCTCACTCCGTCCACTCCGAAAAGGGCGGACATATCGTCCGCGTACAAAACGTTGCCCTTGGACTTTGACATTTTGTCGCCGCCCTGCAAAAGCCACGGGTGACCGAGAACGCATTTGGGCAGTTCCTCGCCGAGTGCCATTAAGAAGATGGGCCAGTAGATAACGTGGAAGCGGATAATATCCTTGCCGATAATATGCGCGTCCGCAGGCCAGTATTTTTTATAATTTTCGCCTTTATTTTCGGGGTTGTAGCCTATGCCCGTGATATAGTTGGTCAGCGCGTCAAGCCAGACGTAGACGACGTGCCTTTCGTCGAATCCCACGGGTACGCCCCATTTAAAGGTCGAGCGAGAAACGCACAAGTCCTGCAATTTGCATTTAAGCGTGCCGTTTTCGCAAGCCTTTAAAAGCTCACTGTCCGACTTTCCGATAAACTCGTCCGCAAGAAGAAAGTTATTCATCATCTCGTTCTTTCTTGAGGCAGGGCGGATAAATTCGGGGTGGGTTACGATATGCTTTACAAGCCTGTCCGCGTACTTGCCCATTTTGAAGAAGTACGCTTCTTCCCTTGCGGGCTTGACGTCCCTGCCGCAGTCGGGGCATTTGCCGTTCACAAGCTGGCTTTCCGTCCAGAAGCTTTCGCACGGCGTGCAATACAAACCCTCGTACGCGCCCTTGTAAATATCGCCCTGCTTAAAAAGCTTGGTGAATATCTTTTTAACGGCTTCCACGTGGTAGTCGTCCGTCGTTCTTATAAACTTGTCGTAGGAAACGTTCATCAAATCCCAAATGCGCTTTATCTCGCCCGCGACCTCGTCGACGAACTGTTTGGGGGTCACGCCCTTTTCGGCGGCCTTCTGCTCGACCTTAAGACCGTGTTCGTCCGTGCCCGTCATAAAATACACGTCGAAGCCCTGCATCCTTTTAAAGCGCGCTATCGCGTCGGAAAAAATCGCTTCGTAGGTGTTGCCGATGTGCGGCTTGCCCGAGGTGTAAGTTATCGCCGTGGTAAGATAAAATTTAGGCTTTGCTGACATTGTTAAAAGTCCTTTTTTATTTTTTGGATAAGTATACCACTTTTGCGCGGAATTGTAAAATATATCTTTGCATATAAGCAAAAAACCGCTCATAAAAATAGTTTATGAACGCAATTTTTACATTCGTGTTTATCGCCTCGATGATAGCCATTGCCGTGACCGCACCGGACAAGCTGTTGCCCTCGCTTTTGGGCGGCGCCGAGGACGCGGCGAAAATGGCGCTTACGCTTTTTTGCATTTACGCGGTATGGATGGGGCTTTCGGCATTAGCGGAAAAGTCGGGCTTATCGCGCGGGGCGGCAAAGGCGTTGAAACCGCTAACGCGCAAGGTCTTTAAAACGGACGACGACGAGGCAAGTGAAAATTTAGCTATGAACATATCGTGCAACCTTTTGGGTTTGGGCGGCGCGGCTACGCCGTATGCGGTTAAAGCCATTAACGCTTTGGAAAAGGACAAGAACGATTTTGCGCAAAAGCTTCTGTTCGTAATAAACGCGACGTCCATACAGATTTTGCCGACGACGGTAATCGCGCTCAGGGCGAGCGCGGGCTCTATTAAAGCGGCGGACATTTTTTTGCCCTCGCTCATCTGCACTGTCGTTTCCACCGCCTGCGCCGTAATTTTGTACCTGTTGGGGAGAAAGCTATGGCGCTGATTATCCCGATAATTTTTATAATAGTTTTCGTTTTCGCGCTCATAAAAAAGGTGAACATTTACGACGGATTTACCGAAGGAATTAAGTCTGCGTTCAAGTTCACCGTGTCCCTCCTCCCCTGCCTTGCCGCAATTTTTATGATGTGCGCCGTGTTCGAGGTTTCGGGGCTTGCGGACAGGCTGTGCAAGCTTTTATCGCCCGTGTTCGGCGTTTTAGGAATACCACCCGAGCTGACGAAGCTCGTATTAATAAAGCCGTTTTCGGGGAGCGGCTCACTTGCGTACCTGAACGAGATTATCGAAGCCTACGGCGCGGACAGCTATATCGCGCGGTGCGCGTGCGTGTGCTTCGGCTCGTCCGAAACGGTGTTCTACATATCCGCCGTGTACTTCGCGGAGATGAAAGTGAAAAAGCTTGCAATGCCCATTGCCTGCGTTTTAGTCGCAACGCTTATAACGACGATAGTCGCCTGCCTCATTTGCAAGGTAATATAA
>CAMWPZ010000114.1 GCA_947176305.1 uncultured Clostridia bacterium | reverse complement strand
CCGTGTACGCTATCCAATTGGTTGTAAAAACCGCTGTTTTGTTTTTCATACCGTTGACTAGTATACACTCTTTTGGGTTTATTAAAATATCCAATTTAAATAAATTTGATAATACCAGATAATTTTATGTTAACTTACGAAATCGACGGCAAAAACAAATACTACACGCTGTATTTAAAGATACGCGGCGACATACTTTCGGGTAAGCTCAAATGCGGCGACAAGCTTCCCTCGAAGCGCACGCTCGCGCAAAACCTTTCTTTAAGCGTAATTACTGTGCAGACGGCTTACGAGCAGCTCCTTGCGGAAGGCTACGTCTATTCCAAGGAAAGAAGCGGATATTTCGTTTCGGATGTTAATCTTACGGAAACGTCGTCCGCCCGTTCTGAAAAGCACGCAAGCAAAACGCAAAACTGCGAACAAGAGGAGGCAAAGCCCTTCAAGCTCGATTTGGTGAAAGGCGGCGCGGCGGCGGGGCTGTTCCCGTTCTCGGTATGGGCAAGGCTTATGCGCGGCGTCATTTCCGATTTCGGCGAAAAGCTTTTACAGCGCGTTCCCTGCTCGGGCGACGAGGATTTGAAAAGGGCGGTTGCGGATTACTTGTACCGCGCACGCGGCATAGAGGTAGATCCGCGGTATATAGTTATCGGCGCGGGCGCGGAATATCTGTACGGCGTTATCGTTCAGCTTCTCGGCAGGGATAAACTGTTCGCCGTGGAAAACCCGTGCTACGGCGCAATTTCCGCGTGCTACAACTTAAACGGCGCAACCTGCGTTCCCGTCACAGTCACGGAAAACGGCGTGGACTGCGTGGAGGTGGAAAATTCGAAAGCCGACGTTCTGCATCTTTCGCCCTCGCACCAGTTCCCGACGGGCGCGGTCACTCCGTCGTCGGTGCGCGCAAGGCTCATAAGCTGGGCGCGGTCGGGCGGAAAGATAGTAATAGAGGACGACTACGACAGCGAGTTCCGACTTATCGGCAAGCCCCTTCAAAGTATGCATAGCCTCTGCCCCGAAAACGTGGTGTATATGAACACCTTTTCAAAGAGCCTTGCGCCCTCTATGCGTATCGGCTACATGGTACTGCCGCCCGCGCTTTACGAAAGGTATGAAAAGCTGTTCGGCGGGTCGGCGTGCGCCGTGCCCGTGTTCGAGCAGAAAACGCTTGCCGCCATGCTTGACGGCGGTCATTTCGAGCGGCACATAAACAGGCTAAAAAACCACTACCGCGCAGTCCGCGCCGCCGTGCTGGAAAAGCTGCAAACCCTCGGCACTAAGTGCGTCGTGAGCGATACGGGAAGCGGACTTTACCTTCTGGCGCACTTTCCCGATGCCCCCTCGGACGAATACATAAAAAAAGTCGCTTTAAAAAACGGCGTGAATTTGAAGTGCCTTTCGGACTATCTTCTCTCGCCCCTCGGCGGGGTGACGGGCTTCGCAGTAATAAACTTTTCGGGAATAACGGCGGAGGAGGTCAAAAATCTTCAGATAAAGTAAAAAAAGACGGTGCGCACCCGTAAAGGGTACGCACCGCTTTAATTTTATTTTTAAGTTATCTTCCGCAGTTCAATACGGCAACCATATACGCGAACTTGAACGGGCTTACCAAAGTATCGCCGTTATTGTCGTCGTCATAGTATCTGTCGTTTAATAATTCGTAAACAGTCATTTCAAGCACCTCCTGCTTCTTAGTGTATATTCTCAGATTTCTTTTCTCACTTATCCTGTGTGCGCCGATTATCTTGCGCAGCCGAAAATAACGTATGCCATGGGGGAAACCGCAAGGTTTCCGTTATCTTCATAATCGTTAAGATTATCGTAAATAAACATATCCGAAACCTCCCGTGATTTTTTGTTTCAGGTCTTATCTCCTGATTTCGATGCAAGTATAGCACTTGTGAATTTGTTAGTCAATAACATTGATAAAAATTTTTGAAATTTTATTTTTGTTACTTTCTAACAATATTATATGATAATACCGATAATTTTTGTGAATTTTCCGAAATCGCTAAAATTTTTGCGAATAATTTTCAAAATTAACAAAAAATAACATAATTTAACATTTTCAATTATCATAACGCGCTTTTCGGTGGATAACTGCATTACAAGGGCAAAAATTTGCCTCCGCCCGAGGTTAAACCCTATGGCGGAGGCAAGGTAAGAGGGGGAAATTTACTTTTCTATTATTTTTCTATTATATCGAGGTACACGTCGGGGTCGGCGGGCTTGCCGTTCACCGCTACTTCGAAGTGCAGATGCTCGCCCTGAGCCATTTCTATGCCCGAAGCCTTGGCAATCGTGCCTATCGTATCGCCGCGCTTTACGGTGTCGCCTTCCTTAAGCCCTTCCTTGACGTCTATAAACTTATAGGTGGTAGTGATACCGTTAGCGTGCTCAATCGTGACGTAGCCGCCGTACATAAGCGCCGCGGGGGTGGACTGGTAAACCACCTTGGTCACCTTGCCGTCGAGGGCGGAGCAGACCTTGTCGCCGATATTGCCAGCGAAATCCATACCCTTGTGGAAGCACCACATTTTAATGGTGGGGTTGAGGCAGAATTCGTAGTTCGTCGAAACGTTCGCCGTTTCCACGGGCAGAACGAACTGCATCGGGTTTATCGTGGGCTTGTCGTCGTCGGGCTTTTTATCGTCGTCCGGCTTTTTGTCGTCGTCGGGCGGATTCGTGCCGACGTCAATCGTCAGGTCGGGACCCTTCGAACGGTTGACCGCGAATACCACGGTCACGGTTACGGCTGCGATTACAAGCAGGCAGGCTGCAAGAATCAGGTAGTAGAGTAGAACTTTCTTTTTGCTTTTCTTGTTGTTTTGCGATTCTTTCATAATTTAACTCCTTACAGAAAAGATATTGACAGCGGATTTATTTTTTATTCAATATCCGCCGAAAATTATCGGAGAGGCAACCTTCACGCCGTCAGGGCGGAAGCAGACGTGCAGATTGATTTCCTCGCCGTATAAGTTTACGGAATAGGGAAGGTCGGCTTTGCAGTAGTAGTTCACGCTTCCCTCATATTCTTCCACGAACACGATTTCGCCGTTCACCGACTTTAAAAGCCCGTCCAAATCAAGACTTTTATAATAGGCGCACTCGCCGCTTAACTTCCCCACGGTCAGCCTAACTGCGTCCGCGCCGCTGTCCGTCGTTACCTCGCTGAAATTTTTCGAGGTATCGCCTGTGAAAAATGCGTAGCTTTCCGCGTCCTTAAAGCACAGCCTTGACGGAAGTATGGCGATAGCTAAAAGCACCGCGCCCGCAAGAAGCGTAACCGACAAAAGTTTTAAAAGCTTCATAAATTACGCCTCCCCCAAGTCTTTACGCAAGGTTTATTGCCCGCGCTTTAAATTCTTATACGCGAAGATTTAAAAATTTTTTGTAAAATAAAAAAGCGTGGCGTAAAGCCGCGCCGTTTATATTCTTATAATCTTTATCGGTTGCATTACTTTCGTTTGTATGGTACAATAATTCTACGATAAACAGTAATTTAGCGAGGTGTTTGATATCAATGCAGAATAATGAAATTGAAATACGCAGAGCAAAACTGTCTGATATTGAAAGAATTGACTACTTGCTTTTTCAGGTACACAAAGTACATAGTGATGTGCGCCCCGACTTATTTGTTCCGGGTGCAAAAAAATATACCGACGAGCAGTTAATGCAAATTTTGAAAGACGAAACGAAGCCCATATTCGTTGCAACCAAAAACTGTAAGGTGTTGGGTTATGCTTTTTGCGTGTTGATTAATAACGGCAACGAGCCGTCGCACACCGCCAATACAACGCTTTATATTGACGATTTGTGTGTGGACGAAGCTTGCCGCGGTAAAGGGATAGGGAAGCTGTTATATAATTTCGTGGTTGAGTATGCCAAGAAATGCGGTTGCTATAATGTAACGCTTAACGTATGGGCGGATAATAAAAATGCCGTTGCTTTCTATGAGAAAATTGGTATGCGCATACAAAAAATAGGTATGGAAAAAATTTTATAAGCTAAATTTCAATTTATCTTACTTTATAGTTAAAGGCTCTCGGACTATTTGTCCG
>CAMWPZ010000113.1 GCA_947176305.1 uncultured Clostridia bacterium | reverse complement strand
CAAGGTCTACAATTTTTCGCTCGACGTTCCCGTCAAAGATTTGCCCAAGGGCATATACGAAATGCTAATGTTCGGCAACGGCGGCGAGGAGATAGATTTAACCTATAACGCATTCAGATTTTCGGGCAGCTATAAAACGGCTTGGGAAGGCTTTGCCTCAAACTTACAGCGCAGGTATAATCAGACCTCGTCCGAGGGGGTAAAGTGGGATATAGAGCGATATATGCGCACGTCCGACTGCCCTGCGTGCCACGGCAAAAGACTTAGAAAGGAAGCGCTTGCGGTAACAGTAGGCGACAAGAATATAATGCAGGTGTGCGATATGTCGGTTGACGACTTGTCCGATTTTACCGATTTCGGATTTTTCAGCAAGACCGATCATTTGATTGCCGACAGCATTATTAAGGAAATCAACAGCCGTTTAAGCTTTTTGAGAAACGTAGGGCTTGGCTATTTAACGCTGTCACGAAGTGCGGCGACATTGTCGGGAGGAGAAAGCCAACGCATACGCCTTGCAACACAAATAGGCAGTGCGTTGACGGGAGTTTTGTATATCCTTGACGAGCCGAGCATAGGGCTTCATCAGCGTGACAATCAAAAGCTTTTAAATTCTTTGCTTGGTTTAAGAGATTTGGGCAATACGCTTATCGTAGTCGAACACGACGAGGACACTATGCGCGCTGCTGACTATATCGTGGATATAGGGCCGCGTGCAGGCGTTCACGGCGGCGAGGTAGTCGCCTGCGGCTCGATTGAAGATATTATGAACGAGTCGCGTTCGATTACGGGCGACTTTTTGGCAGGCAGAAGAAAGATAGAAGTTCCCGAGGTGCGTGTAAAGCCCGACGGCAGAGTACTTGCCGTAAAGGGCTGTAAACAAAATAATCTCAAAGATATTTCAGTAGAAATTCCCGTAGGGCTTATCACAGCGGTTACGGGCGTTTCCGGCAGCGGCAAATCGAGCCTTGTGAACGAAATAATTTATCCGTACCTTGCAAATAATTTAAACGGTGCAAGGCAACAGCTTGGCAATTTCAAAGCCTTTGAGGGGTTAGAGCATTTCGATAAGGTAATAGCTATCGACCAACAGCCGATAGGAAGAACGCCGAGAAGCAACCCTGCGACCTATACGGGCGTATTTACTATGATACGCGATTTATTTGCGGCAACCCAGGACGCAAAAGAGCGCGGTTACAAGAGCGGCAGATTTTCCTTCAACGTTGCAGGCGGCAGGTGCGAACACTGCAAGGGAGACGGCATAATTCAGATTGAAATGCACTTCCTGCCCGATATTTACGTTCCGTGCGAGGTGTGCGGCGGTAAACGCTACAACCGCGAAACTCTGGAAGTAAAATACAAGGGTAAAAGCATATCCGACGTACTTGAAATGACGGTAGAGGAAGCGACTGAATTTTTCAAACCCGTTACGGCAATTTATAACAAGCTGTCAACGCTGTGCGACGTGGGACTTGGGTATATTAAACTCGGGCAGAGCGCAACCACGCTTTCGGGCGGTGAAGCTCAGCGCGTAAAGCTTGCGACCGAGCTTTCAAAGCGCAGTACGGGCAAACCCTTCTATATTCTTGCCGAGCCTACGACGGGACTTCACAGCTACGACGTAGACAAGCTCGTGAATATTATGGCGCGGCTGAGAAGCGGCGGAAATACCGTCCTTGTAATCGAACACAACCTTGACGTTATAAAGACGGCGGACTGGATAATCGACCTCGGTCCCGAGGGCGGCGATAAAGGCGGAACAGTTGTTGTTTGCGGCACTCCCGAAGACGTTGCGGCTTGTGAAAAGAGCTATACAGGTCAATTTTTAAAAGACGTGTTGAAGCATTAAAGCAGTTAAAAAGCGGCAGTTTTGCCGCTTTTTTGTGTTTTGAATAGCTTTATAAAGTACTATGCGTGATATAACGCACCCTAATTACGGCTTTTTCATATTATGTAAAAGCGAAAAGGAGCGCGTGTATTATGGCAAGACCTTTAACGGTTGATAAAGAATTTCCCACTACCGAAGGGCTGTGTCCCGACGCTTACTCTCTGGCGGTTATTTCGCCTGCGTATGCTTCACCCACGGGAGAGCTGAACGCAATTTTACAATACTTTTATCATTACTTCAACTTTGACAAACAGTGCTATAAGGAATACGCGCGCGATTTGGAAGGCATTGCAATAGCCGAGATGCTGCATTTAGAGATTTTGGGTAAAACCATTATGGCGCTCGGCGCGCAGCCTATATACTGCCAGAATCCGCCAACCGCGTTCAATTTTTATTCTGCTAAATACGTGACTTATTCGCGTAACCTTGTAAATATGATTGAGGACGATATTATATCCGAACGGCGCGCAATAGCGTCGTATAGCAAGATGCTTACAAGGCTTAAAGACGACAAGGTCAAAAGCATAATTTCGCGCATACTTGAGGATGAGAAGCTTCACCTCGACAAGCTCAACGAAATTTTATGCGGTCTTAAACGTTGACACTTTAATTCTTATGTTATAAAATTAACGTAATGAATTACGACGTAGCAATAGTGGGCGGCGGCGCGGCAGGGCTTGCCTGTGCCGCTCGGCTCAATAAAAGCGGAAAACAACTTAAAATCTGCGTTATCGAAGCGGGCGACCGCATCGGTAAAAAGCTTGCCGCAACGGGCAACGGACAGGGCAACGTTTCGAACGAGTATATGACCGCCGAACATTACCACGGCGGCAATACCGCTTTGGTTGGAAGGCTTACTTGTGCCGATGCTTACGCAGGCACAAAGCTTTTCAGCTGTCTTTTTAGTGCGGATAGCAGCGGCAGAATATACCCCGCAGGTCGGCAGGCTTCTGCGCTTGTTGACGATTTTTTAAGGCAGCTTAATTCAAATATTACTTTGCTTACAGGCGTAAAGGCGGAAAAAATTAAAAAAACCGAAAACGGGTTTGAAATACGCACGAATAACTCGCAAACTGTAAATTGTAAATACCTAGTTTTGTGTACGGGCGGCAAGGCGCAAAAGCAGTTCAAAACCGACGGCTCAAGTTATGCGCTTGCAACTTCTTTCGTGCATACGCTTACGGCGCTCTATCCGTCGCTTGTTCAGCTTAAAACGCAAACGGAATATATCAAAACCTTAAAGGGTATACGTGCGGACTGCGTAGTAACTGCACTGCACAACGGCAAAGTTTTGGCACGTAAGCGCGGTGACGTTATTTTTACCGAATACGGCGTATCGGGCAATGCGGTTTTTGCGGTTTCGCCGTATATAACGGACAAGCAGGGCGCAGTTCTATCCCTTGAATTTTTACCCGACTTTTCAAAGGAAGAAATTGAAAAAAGCATTTTCGAGCATAAAAAGAACGGCAGTGAAAATAGTGAACTTCTTTCTGGAACGTTGCACAATCAAATAGGTAGGGCGATAATAAAGCGCTGTAATTCGGCTGACGAAAAAATAATCTGCAACACGCTTAAAAATTTCACTTTGCCTGTGACTGGTACGCTCGGGTTCGATTACGCTCAAGTTACCAAGGGCGGAATAAATATGGACGAGGTCACCGACGAACTGGAAAGCAGGCTTGTAAAGAACTTGTTTTTTGCAGGCGAAGTTCTGGACGTTGACGGCGACTGCGGCGGCTATAATTTGCACTGGGCTTTTACAAGCGGTATGGCGGTTGCCGACACAATTTTAAAAAGAATATGAATAAGCGGTTAGAAAATTTAAAACTTAAAATCGGCGAAAGTGAAAATAAGCTTCTTGAAATTGCACGTAAAAAAGCGGGCAACTTCAAGAGCTTTAAAATTATAAAAAAATCGCTTGACGCACGCGATAAATCGAATATCTGCTGGGTGTATTCCGTGGCGGTTTCCGACGAAGCCGAACAGCAAAAACCAGAGCTTGAAAAGCTTAAAAATCCGCCTAAGGTTGCGGTAATCGGCTCTGGCCCCGCGGGGCTTTTCTGTGCGCTTAGGCTTGTAGAACACGGCTTCGCGCCAGTAATTATCGAAAGGGGCGAGTGTGTTGAAGAAAGTAAGAGAACCACGCAAACTTTTTTCGAAAACGGCAGGCTTGACGAAAATTCAAAC
>CAMWPZ010000112.1 GCA_947176305.1 uncultured Clostridia bacterium | reverse complement strand
TGGTGGAGATAAGCGGGTTCGAACCGCTGACCTCTTGAATGCCATTCAAGCGCTCTACCAACTGAGCTATACCCCCAAAAGGCTTAATTAGTTTAGCATGATTAATTACGTTTGTCAACTGTTTGGCGTAAGTTTATACAAAACGTATTTTCTCGGAAAAGTTTTGCGGCAATCCATATTGACAGTTCAATCATGCTATGATATAATCATCAAAACGTATTGTTAAAAAATATCACATAGGTGGGAAACTATGAATAAAGAATGGTCCGAACTTAACAAGAGCATTCAGAACAATATCGGCAAAAAAGAAACGTTCAGCATCGGAATAGCCGAATTGCTGTCGTTGCGAAATTCGCTTATGGACGCGCTGAATTCCTTGCGTACCGAATTGCGCGATGAGCAGTTTAGCGCTTGCCCGTTTATTAATACCAATGGTTATCATAACAAGACTATCGCCTACTCTATTTGGCACGTATTCCGCATTGAGGATATTGTCGCACATTCTGTGATCAACGATAGCGAACAAGTGTTTTTCGCTAACGATTACAGCCGCCGCATGAATGCGCCTATTACAACAACGGGCAACGAGCTTGAAAAGGAGCAAATAGTCGAGTTTTCGCGCGATCTTAATATCGACGAACTGTACAACTATGCGAAGCAAGTAAAGGCAAGCACCGAAGATTATTTGAATAAATTGTCGTTTGAAGATTTGCGCACCAAGCCTACCGGCAACAGAGAGAAAATCGAAAACGTATCCGTAGCCATGAACGAATACGCAGAATGGCTTATAGATTACTGGTTCTACAAAGATATTAAAGGGCTTATATTAATGCCCTTCTCAAGACATTGGATAATGCACATCGAAGCCGCATTAAGAATCAAAAACAAGTTACTGGGTAACGACTGATATAGGACAACAAAATGGATTACACAATAAAACAAGAACGTTTGACAGCGGACAAATATATAGAATTTTTAAAAAAGTCGGATTTGGGTTCGCAATATCCCAAAGAAAGATTTAACGAACGAATACAAACACTGGTAAACAATGTGTCTATAAGCTTGGTTGCAAGAAATAATTGCAATGAGATAATAGGCGTTTGCTTCGGTATTACAGATTTTGCGTACTGGCTGTTTATAACTGATTTGGGCGTCACTCGCGAATGCGTAGGTCAAGGTATCGGTAAAGCATTGATAAAAAAGGCGCATGAACTAGCCGGCGGCGAGAAAAATATAGCTATGTACACCTGTGCGAATGACGGCGCAATCCGTTTCTACGAAAAAATCGGCATGACGCATTCAACCGACGTAATGGAATATAACCATATCGAATGGACGGGCTTCACTGTAAAATAATTATATTAATCCGTTTTATGTCAATACTACTCCCCTAATAAAAAACGGGCGCATAAACGCCCGTTTTTGACTGATTACTTTTTCACTGTAGGCACACCGTCCACATATTCCCATTCACCCGAATAGTGCACAGCGGCTTTACAGCCATAGATCCAGTCGGGATCCCAGCGCGGCATATCCACGCCCCTTTCCACTTCCAAAAAGATGTCGGTAAGATTTTCGCAGTCCTCAAAAATACCGTAGTCCATTGCTATTACGCTTTTAGGTATTACAACGTATTTCAGGTTATGACAGCACAAAAAAGCCTGAACGTCTATAAACTCCACGCTTTGCGGTATTTCCACACCGCAAATATCCTTCCCGTAAAACGTACGGAAAGTTATTTCTTTTACTCCGTCGGGTATTTTGACATATTTGTCTTTTCCGTTGTAACCGTCAAGTTCTCCGTTAAAGATTTCAAATTCTTCGATATTGCTCATAAAAAACCTCCAAAATGTTTTAATAGGTCATTATACCACATATTTTTATAATGTCAAGTGCTATTTGTATTTTTCTTTAAAAATTTAAAGGTAATTTTACTTTACTGCTGCACCAATAAAAACCCCCAAATCGTTTTGCTTTGGGGGTTACTGTTATTTTGTCATACATTTGTTATAGCGTTCTTCCACCACTTTCCAGTTAATTATCTGTAATAAATCGTTTATATAATCGGCGCGAACGTTGTAGTGCTTTAGGTAGTAGGCGTGTTCCCATACGTCTATGTTCAGTATCGGGCAATACTGCAGCGGAACGTCTTGGTTTGCGGTCGTTACGATTTTCAGTTCCCTGCCGTCTACAACCAACCAAGCGTAGCCCGACCCAAAGACCGACAGCGCCGCAGCCTTTAGATCGCTCTTTAACTTATCGACAGTTCCGAACGTTCTGTTTATCTCGCGCAGGAGCGCGCCGGTGGGTTTGCCGTCAGACGGATTAGCGAGCTGATCGAAGTAGAACCTGTGGTTATAAACGCCGCCCGCATTGTTGCGGATAGTGTTTTGCATGGGCTGCGGAAGCTTGTCGGCATAGGTAATCAACTGCGTGAGCGGCATCTGCTTCAAGCGCGGCTCTTTTTCTAACGCAGCGTTGAGGTTGTCTATATACGTTTGTAAATGCTTGTCGTGGTGCAGGTGCATTGTTTTTTCGTCAATGTAAGGCTCTAATGCGTCATACGCATACGGCAACGGTAAATTGATAAAGGGATACGTATTGTTTTCTGTCATGGTGATACTCCTCTAAATTATTATCTATGATAAGCGAAAAATATATGTGTAACAAAATAATCTATAAATTGAAAAAAGCTTGCACTTATGTTATAATGTATAAATGACGAGGTAACAATATGGGCAGATGGGCTATGAGTGTGTCCGCAAGCGACGAATATCAGGAAGTCAAAGACGAGTTTTTTAAGCAGTTCTATTACACAGAAAAAACGTTGGAAGAAATCGAACAATCTATTTTAGAGTACTATCAAAATGAATATTCTTCTTTTGACGCAAACGACGGCGTTTGGCACGACGTTTATTTTGCTTTAGCTGATTGCGAATGGAAGTGCGGCAATTTGTCCGCTCGACTTTTGTTAAAGGTTGAAGATATAATAAAAAACAAGCTTGATTTATTGTATATGGAAAGCTTAATGGCATCGCCACATAACTTGGAAACGCGCGAAAAAGTATTGGAAAAATTTTTAGACAAACTAATCGCTCCGAATGAAAAACCGATAAAACGAAAATTAAAGAAGACGTTTGTAAATCCGTTCAAAACAGGCGACGTTTTTCAATACCGCTATAAAGGAGAATATTTCGGCGGTGTAATTCTGCAAATTTGGGATTCCGACAAAAGCTGTGATATTATTTACAAAGACGAAACGCTTCACTATTGCATTGCCGTTTCCGAAATAAGATCCGCTTCCACTCTAAACGTGGAGCAAATAGAAAATTCCAAAGTCCTGTGTGCGGAATGGATCATGCCGTTTTGTCTACCTAAAACAAGTGGTTTTGAAATCTTGGGCAATGTCGCGGATAGGCTTTCCGGCGACTATCGGAATTATTTAGGCGCACATATGACACGATACGGCATGAGCATGTCCGGTAGGTTTAACGAAAAATTGATTGAAATAATATCGGGCACAAGCAATATGGGAAACAATTATTCGGGGCATCTCAAAAAGTACGGTATTTTTGATAAAACATTAGCCTATCTTTTTGACATAAACAATATAGTAAGAACAAAACGCTAATAAATAATGTGAGCAAAATTAGTCGAGAATTATAATTCGTTTATGTGCTATACTTGAGCTACAGTGAGGTAGAAAGTGCAAGAGCAAATCGAAGCCGTCCAACGCATGCAGGAATATATTGCCGAGCATTTGTCGGAAGAAATAACACTTGCCGATTTAGCTAAAGCGGCTATGTTTTCGCCTTGGTACGCGCGGCGGATATTCATTGCGCATACGGGCGTTACGCCGTCAGATTATATTCGGCGGCTGCGCCTAAGGCATTCGGCACTCAGGCTTCGTGACGAAAACTGTTTGATCACCGACGTTGCGTTCGATTTGGGTTTTGGCAGTGTTGACGGGTATACCCGCGCTTTTGCGCGCGAGTTCGGGTGTACGCCCAAGCAATACGCATTGAACCCAACGCCGCTTGCCCTATTCAATCCTTACGGCGTAAAATTCAAGTACATTGCAAGGAGATCAAATACAATGCAAAACACAAAAAATGTTTTTATCAAAGTCGTATATAAACCCGAACGCAAGGTTATCCTTAAACGCGGCAAAACCGCTACAGAATACTGGACGTACTGCAACGAGGTCGGCTGCGACGTTTGGGGAACGCTTACAAGCATTAAGTCCATAAGCGGCGCGCCTGTGTGCTTATG
>CAMWPZ010000111.1 GCA_947176305.1 uncultured Clostridia bacterium | reverse complement strand
ACCATCTCCGTTACTGTCTAAATCTTATATTATGTAGTTTAACAAATTATTCGCCAAAATACAACAAAATTTCGTATTCTTCCGCATTTTTAATCTATTCTTAATGTTTTTATCCAACGAAAAGTGGGGCTGCGCCCCACGCTTCTATACTCTCTACTTGCGCCTTTTATCCTGCACAACGCCCACTATGATCAGCACGATTATAATAAGCGCAAACCCGCCGCCGCCCGCGCCCATGATCGGAAAGCCTATGCTTGTAATACCCATATTGGCAAAAAATATTCCGACCATAAAAGTAAGCAAAGTCAAGACGATTGCGCCGACCAATGAAAATACCTTTGCTTTGTCGCTGCGCGACCAATTTTTGGGCAATTGTGAGCTTGCCGAATACTCCTCGGCGGAGGGAGCTTGTTCTTTTTCGGCTTTCGGCTCATCGGCGTTAGGCGCGTTTATTGCTTTGCCCTCGTCGTCGCACTCGTAGTAGTCGCTTTGCTCGTCGTTATCGCCTTCTTTTTTAGGCTCGTCTTTTTCCTTCATCACCTTTGCGACCGTCCAAAAAAGCCATATCGTCTTGGAAAGACTCAATACGGCTATGGTAGCGGCAAGAACCACAACGCCTGTGGTAACAAGCCAATCAATGTCTTTTGAAAGCCCCACGCCCAAGCTCACGCCGAAAAACACCAACGCAAAAATAGCTATGTGCGGATAATAGCTGAAAATTCTCGGATCTTCATCATCATTGCGATACTTTTTATTTTTGCTCATTTGCAGTCCTCTGCCCCAACTAATATAACGCTTATTTCGCCAAGCTTATAATATCTATATAGTTGTTCATGCTTGTGAATTTTTGATAGACCAAATCGTTGACGCTAATATCTATTTCTATAGGTTTTGTGTTCAGCTTGTTCACGGCGGTTATAAGATTTTTTGCAGAACTCTCGTCAAACCCGTTTATGTTATAGTACGCCAATGTAATGTGCGGCGTGAGCGGGTAGCTCAGCGTTTTAACTCCGTCGATTATCTTGTACAAGTCCATCATTGTGCGGTAATCGGCTTCGCTTGCCGGATACAAGCCCAAAACAATACTTGTGTCCACCATATTGAAAATATTGTTGCTTTTCATTTTTATCTTGACGTCTTTGTATTTTTTGACCGCACTCATTATTTCGACTATTTTAAGCTCGTTAAAGAACAGCTCTTCGGCAATGTCGGACAGAACAGCGAAATTGCTAAGGTCGTGCAATGTTACATGAAAGGTATGCGACACCAGTCTTTCGCAAAAGCATTCGGGCGCGGCGCGGTACAGCTCGTCCACGTATTCGGACAGCTTGCTTTTTACTGCGTCGCCAAGACCGAAAACCACCGTGTCGCCGTAAAAATTCTTGAACGTGTTGTCTTTAGCGACCTTGTGCGCAATCGACGGACTGCCGTCAAAATGCCCGTCACCGAAATCAATCGGCATATGCTCGAACGAATTGATCCGAGCCAAAAACTCCGCGTATGTTTCCACTATGCCCCTCCGACTTATAAATCCACAGGCTTTGCTATATACGTTAAACATTATAGCAAATACGGTTCTTTTTTTCAAGCATATTAATTAAGACGCAAACTCTGTTTTGTTTTCTTTTATTTGCAAATATTTTTTTGCGCAAATTAATATAATTAATTTGTATGGAAAAAAGTCAAACCAAAAAAATAATAATATCGTTTGTTGTAATTATAGCGGTCGCCGTTTTAGGCAGCGTTTTCGTAAACCTCGGCATGGATTGGTTTAACACATTAAATAAACCGACAGAGTGGGTGCCGAATATTGTTATTCCTATCGTGTGGACGGTTATTTATTCGGCTTTTGCGGTCATAAATTTTCTTTGGTTAAAAAACGAAGACATACCGTATTCTACCGTTATTCTAATGATTATTAATGCGGTTTTAAACGTTCTATGGTGTTTGATATTTTTCACGTTAAAACAATTGCTTATCGGGAATATCGTAATAGTGCTGAATTTGATAGCAGGCTTTGCATTGATCGTCAATATCTTAAAATACAAAAAGCTGTACGGGTTTATTCTGTGTATTTACCCTATTTGGCTGAGCATTGCAACAACGCTTAATTTGGCATTGTGGATCTTAAACTAAAAATCAAACGCTCTTGATTTTGCCTGAAGTTTATGTTATACTGAATTGCATTAACTTTAAGGAGAAAAGGAAATATGTTTCCAACGGCGGAAAGCGCATTATTCGAGCTTCAAACGCTTATTAGCGTATTGCTTGCGGTCGTGCTCGGTTTTGCAATAGGCTTCGAGCGGAAGTTGCGCAGTAAAGAAGCTGGCGTTCGCACGCATACCATAGTGTGTGCGGGCGCGGCGCTCATGATGGTTGTCAGTAAGTACGGCTTTGCCGACGTAAAAAGCTTTGATGCGTCGCGCGTGGCAGCGCAGATAGTTTCTGGCATAGGCTTTTTGGGCGCGGGAATAATAATGTTCCGTCAGCAAGAAGTGCGCGGGCTCACCACCGCCGCAGGCATGTGGGCAACGGCAGGCGTTGGTATGGCGGCAGGCGCGGGACTGTATATCGTAGCTACCGGAGCTACTATAATTCTGATACTCGTTCAGTGTTTATTACATACCAAATTCAGGATTTTTAACGCCAAAAAGGTGTATAGACTCAACATAAGTTTCAAGCTGACGCACGGCGAGGATACCGTAATAAAAGAGGTGTTCGGAGTAGAGCGCTTTTACAGCTTCCACGTAAAAGCCGACGGCGACGGGTCTATTTGCGAGGCGTCCATATTCACGCACTCCGAGTACAGGTCGGAAGAACTGCTCGCCATTCGTAACGAGCATCCGTTTATAACAAGCATAGAGCGTATCGACGCCTATTGATAATTGCTACACATAAAAACATTCGGAATATAAAAGCGCGCTCACTTGGAGCGCGCTTTCCTTGTGCACAATAACAACCTAAACAAATTTATTATTTAAATAATCCATTAGAATTGAACCATATTTACGTCACCTGCTTATTTTATCAGTTTATTTAAAAAATATTTAGCACCGCGACGGGCTTGATAGACATGTGCGCCGTGTTTCTTCCCCACAAACAAAAAACGCCTTTCGGCGTTTTCTGTTTGTGGTAGAACAGTCGTAACCTAATACGAATATAATAATAGGTATGACGGTTCGCCGATTTTTGACTAACATCGACGTGATTAGCGATTAAATCGCTTTACTGTTGTTACGTTTTAAGATATCCGAATTGCCATTTTAAGTACGCCCGTTCCTTTGGCGATATATGACCGTTAGACGACATTATCAGCATACAAAGCAATAGGATCTCGAGCTCGAGTTCGTGATCGTGCAGGTGGACTATCTTTAAAATATTCGCAACGTATTGATTTAATTGCGCAAGCCCCTGAGCTCCGTTCATATACGTTATGCGAACGGTGTTGAATTCGTAATTTCCGCCGAATATTTGGTCAAGATACGGTGAAACTCTTTTCATGTTTTTATTGCTATGAACCCCGCCGGCGACGGTAGCATTCATCATAATGGAGGTAAGCGCATTTTCAGGGCTTATCTCGGCAGCGTTTTGTGACTTTTTACGGAATGTTTCAAGTATTTTTGTGGCTTTTTCAACGATCATTATGTTGCGCAAGTCGGAATTGAGCGTTTCACATTCCTTGCAAAGCTCGTTAAAATCGTTTTCCCTTCGTGCTCTTGCTAACATTGCGTTAATATCTTGCATTGTAACTCCACGTAAAAAAAGTAATACTCGCACGGATATTCGGCGACAACGGAGCTCGCTTCTGCTTTGTTCTTTTTCTATTCCTGCAATACCATGATGCGGAATTTGTTTTCCGCAACGGGGACAGAACTCCGATTATGAGTATTATATCAATTCTATTTCCCAAAATCAAGCGTTTTGGAATTTTGTGAAATATCTCCTCTGATTTTAGTTTCACCTAAGATAACTTTAAGATAGTCAAACTCCGTTAATTGAAAAAAATCAACACAATTATAGTTCCCGAACTACGAAAGGATATAATAATAGAGTATAGTGCTTTTTATTTTCATACAATACAAATAGCCATAGTTGCTTTTATAAACTATTACTTTGTTTTCTTATTTATAAATGGTTTAATAAGTTTTAGTATCTCTCCTGTTTTTGCACTGTCTTTCAATAGTTTATTTAGATTACTGTTGATTGCCTGTGTCGTTTTATACTTTGCCACCATAGCGCATATTTCTTTTATTTCATTACCATTCAGGCCAAGATTCGCTTGCTTTAATATCGTTTCTACATTAGAATTTGGCTTTACATTTTTCTCTATTGTTTTTGGCTTAATATTTTCAATAGGCGTGATTTGTGGTTTCCCCGTCAAGTCCGAGATAATTTGTATAGCAATAGATTTTTCTTTTTTCCAAAAATCCGCA
>CAMWPZ010000110.1 GCA_947176305.1 uncultured Clostridia bacterium | reverse complement strand
TGTATGCCGACGGCGAGTGGCGGGGTAAGGCGTTTACGGTGGTGGATACCGGCGTCATAGAAATGCGCTCGGAAGACACTATGTGGCGCGAAATCAAAAAGCAGGCGGAAGTCGCAATCGACACCGCGCAGGTAATTTTGTTTTTCGTCGACGGCAGGGAAGGGCTGACTTCTTCCGACTACGACGTTGCGGAAATGCTCCGCCGCTCGAAAAAGCCCGTAATACTTGTCGTAAACAAAATCGACGAATACTCCGAGGAAAAGATATTTGAATTTTACTCGCTCGGCCTGGGCGAGCCGTTCCCTGTTTCCGCCGAACACGGCACGGGTTTGGGCGACGTTCTGGACGAAGCCGTAAGCTGGTTTGAAAAGGTTGAAACTGAGGAAGACGACAGTATTAAAATAGCCGTGGTCGGCAAACCCAACGCAGGCAAAAGCAGCTTGGTAAACAAGCTTCTGGGCTTCGAGCGTTCTATCGTCACAAATATTGCAGGTACAACGCGCGACGCGATAGATACGAAATTTACCTACGACGGCAAGAACTATACCTTAATCGATACCGCGGGTATCCGCAAAAAGAGCAAGGTAGAGGACGACGTCGAATACTATTCGGTAATGCGCGCATTCGACGCAGTACGCCGCGCAGACGTGTGTTTACTCGTCGTGGACAGCGAGGACGGACTTACCGAGCAGGACACCAAAATTATCGGCTACGTTCATGAGCAGGGCAAACCCTCGGTCATCGTAATGAACAAGTGGGACTTAATAGAAAAGGACACGAACACCATAAACAAATTCGAAAGCAAGCTTAAAGAAGATTTAAAGTTTATGGACTATTTCAAGTCGGTATATATTTCCGCAAAGACGGGGCAGAGAACGGAAAAAATATTCTCGCTCGTCGACGAGGTGTACGCGCATTCGCATTTCAGAGTTCCCACAGGCACTTTAAACGACGTAATTGCCGACGCCGTGCGCTCGAACGAGCCGCCCTCGTACAACGGCAGAAGATTAAAAGTGTATTACGCGTCGCAGGTTAGCGTAGCGCCCCCGACGATTATACTTTTCGTGAACAGCACTAATCTTTTGCACTTTTCGTACGAAAGATTTTTGGAAAACGTTTTAAGAAAGTCTTTCGACTTTTCGGGTACGCCCATAAAAATACTTACGAGAGAGAAAAAGAGCGACTGATGAAAGAATTTGTTTTTACCGACGGTTGGTATTGGTTTTTAATCGCGGCGGTCGTATGTTATTTTATCGGCTGTTTCAACTTTGCCGTGCTAATATCGCACATCAAAAAGAAAGATATAAGAAGTATGGGAAGCGGCAACCCCGGCACTATGAATATGACGCGCACGTTCGGACTTAAATTCGGCGCGATAAACTATTTCTGCGACGTGTTCAAGGGCGGCGTTCCCGCGCTCGTTGCGTACTTTATTTTTAAAGACTACGTTTTTTCGGGAACGCAGGTTTTGGTTTCCGACTTCATGCGCTACTTTTGCGGTACGTTCGTAATTATAGGTCACATTTTCCCCGCGCCCTATAAATTCAAAGGCGGCAAGGGCATCGCCTCGACAATGGGGCTTTTCGCGTTTGCGCTTCCGTGCGAGGAGTGGTGGTATGTGTTTATTGCGCTTGCAATTCTTCTCAGCGTGCTGATTTACATTATCTACGCGGAGTGGGGGTCAATGGGCTCACTTTACGGCGTTTCCTCGCTCACGGTTTTTCAGGCGGTAATCTTCGTTTCGCGCTATTCCGACTGCGCGAAAAACGGCTGGGTAATCGCAACATTTATGCTGTTGCTCGCGTTAAATCTTTTAACTTGGCTCGCGCATAGAAAAAACGTTTACAAGCTTTTAGGCGGCGAAGAACACCGCACCATAGTCCGCAAAAAAAGAAAACAAAGGATGAAATAAAATTATGTTTGATAATAGAAAGAGTATATTAAGTAAGTCCCGTCGTCGCCCCTCGTATAAGGTAAACGGTATGCTTACTGAAGAACAAATCAAAAAGATTGAGGAACATTTTAAACTGGTGTTAGATGAATGGCTAAATTCATCATTGAAAATTGAATTTTTTGTAGGTGATTTGGTAGGAGACGAAAATAAAGATTGGCATGGTAAGCCCTGTCAAATTATTTACGATAAATATTTAGAAATTTATAAAAGGAAATATGGTGATTTTGAGCTTGCTCATAAGAAAGCTTTTTCACGCGCAGCAATGGATGCAGGTTACTTTTACTATAATTTTTTATTTGATCACGATGAAACTTTTATAGCGGAATATGGTTATAGAAAAGGCAAAAGAGTAAGAAAATATATAAGAGCAAAACAAAAATAGAAAAAAGACGGCTTTTTAAGCCGTCTTTAAATTTTTTAAATCAGTTCTTTTTGTCGTTGTCGTTTTTATCGTCGCCGCCGCTTTCTTTTGACTTTATTGAAAATTCAATGCTTTTGTTTGCACTGCACAGCGCGTCGATAAATTCGTTATACCATTCTTCTCTGACAACTACTACGATAAAGCTGTTGTTTTTGAAGTATACAGTAAGCTTGTTCGTCGTGCGGTCAAGCATAACAGTTTCTATTTCAGAAATTTCGTACCTGCTTTTGATTATTCCGAAGCTTGTCCTGAAACATTTATCGTCAACCGAATAGTAGGAGGAAATCAAAAGGCTTATCAAAAGCACCAAAAGCACGGCGGGTATCAAAAACATTAATACGTATTGAATTATGGGGTAAACGGGGTTAGCCGCCGATTTTATATCACCCCTTGCAATCGAGTAAATATTAATTCCCGTGCCTACGAAGCAGAGCGCAATACTTACGTATATTAAAACCGTAACCAGCTTTGAAAATTTGTACTTAAAGCGTTTCATAGGTTTATTATACTTTTCTTAAAATCAAATTGCAACAAAATAACCGCGTGCGCCGCATTTTATTTTCCGGGGCGGTGCGGTGGAACGGGCGCGGGGTCGGTGTGCGGCGGAAGCCTGTCGTTACGCTTTTTGGGCATATGCGGCAACAGCTCGGGCGCGGGCATATCTTCGCACTCTCCGTCGGGGCAGGTTTCGCCGTCCTCTGTAACCTGCTGTCTTGTGTCGTCGTTTCCGTGCTGACCGTTCGTGCGGTCGCTGCTGCCGCTGCAGCCTGCCGCGAATGCGGAAAGCGATGCCGTAGCGGTCAATAATAAAATGAGTAATTTTTTCATACAAACAGTATGTTTCAACTTTTCTTCGTTATTCAACCGCTTGCAAAATCCACCAAAGCGTGTTAAAATAAACTCACCTGAGTTCAAAGGGACAAACCTGAGGGTAAAGGGCTGAATATTCCGCGCTTAAATTAAAGCGCGTATTTTTGCCGTTCCCTCGAATTTTCGGAGGGGCTTTTTTATGTCTGAAAACAGACTTGCGGTCGTCAGTATTATCGTCGAAGACCGTGAACGCAGCGCGGAAATAAATGCTTTGCTTTCCGCCTACGGCGGCTATATTGTCGGCAGAATGGGAATACCGTACAAGGAAAAGGGCGTTTCCGTGATATGCGTTGTAATCGACGCACCGCAGGAAGCTATCAATACCTTAACGGGTAAAATAGGTATGCTGTCGGGCGTTACGGCAAAAACGCTTACCTCAAAAGTTTAAACAAAAGGAGTAACTATGAAAAAATTTTTAATCTCGCTTTTATGCACGGCGGCGTTCGCGTTTTCGTTAATCGGCATTACGGCTTGCAAAAACGAAAAGCAGGCGGACAAGGTCAACCTCGTCGCAATCACGGGCGCGCAGGTCGGCACGGTTGACGATATCGACTATTTCGTCGTTCCCGAGCCTGCCGCAAGCACCAAGGTCAACGCAGTTTCCGCGCTTAAATTTGCAGGCGATTTGCAAAATCTTTACGGCGGCGAAAACGGCTATCCGCAAGCCGTAATAGTTGCAAAAACAGAGCTTCTCGAAAGTGATTTCTGCGGCAGGTTTTTAAACGAAATTCAGCAGGGCTGTGAGTGGCTTTCAGACGAAGGTACTTCTGCCCAGACCATCACCAACGCGGTAAGGGCGCACCTGACCGAGGGCTTAACCCCGACGTTCACTGCAAACAACCTAACAAAGCAGGTCATAAAAAACTGCGGCGTCCGCTTAACTTCTGCTACGGACGGTAAGCAGGAAATAAAAGACTTTATCCAAAAACTCAATTCCGTAAGCGAACAGTCTTTCGGCGAGCCGAGCGACGGCTTTTTCGCAGACGGTGTTTTCCCTAAGGTTGAGTATCGTGGCAAAGTCAAAATCTACGCGCCCGACGGCGCGCCCGCGCTCGGTCTTGCAAAGTTAATGGCGGGCGGAGTAAGCTTCGGCGAACATGCCGAAACGGAATACAACGTAGTCGACGCGTCGCTTATCCAGACTTTCGTTACGGGTGCAAACCCTCAAGCGGATATCTGCGTTCTGCCCGTCAATCTTGCGGTCAAGCTTTTGGGAGGCGGCGAAAAGTACAAGCTTTTGGGTACGCTTACGCACGGCAACTTGTATCTTCTTTCAAAGAACGGCGAAAAAATCACTTCGGAAAATCTTTCGTCTTTAAAGGGCAAAACGGTGGGGG
>CAMWPZ010000109.1 GCA_947176305.1 uncultured Clostridia bacterium | reverse complement strand
CCCTTCATCATAGCGTAGGCAATCATTGCGCTGCCCGAGGTTTCAAGGTAGTTGCCCTGCTTTCCGCCTTGGTCGACGACCTGCCAGAACATTTTTTTGTCGGGGTCGATATACCTTTCAAGCCCTTCAATCGTGTCCTTGAAAATTCTGATAAGCTGTGCCTTATGCTCCTTCGCCTCGTCGGAAAAATAGCTTATCGCATCCACGAGTCCTACGGTGTACCAGCCGACCGAACGCAGCCAGAAGCTTTTAGAAAGCCCCGTCTTTTTATCCGCCCAGAACGCCGTTTTGGAATAGTCCCAACCGTGGTAGTAAAGGCGCTTGGTTTTGTCGTACATATTGTCGTAAACGTTTTGGAACTGCTTTACGATATCGGCGTAGTTTTTGCCTCCGTTGAATTCCGTTTCGTAGCGCGTGTAGAAAACCTGCGCCATATACAGCCCGTCAAGCCAGACCTGCTCGGGATAAATCTTCTTGTGCCAGAAGTTGCCTATCGCCGTACGCGGCTGGGTTTTGAGCTGGGAATACAAAAGCTCGATTGCCTTCTTGTACTTTTCCTTTTTGGTTTCGCGGTATAAATCGAAAAGCACCCTGCCCTCGTTTATGTTGTCGACGTTGTAGGTGTCCAGCTCGTAGCCGCGGATAGAACCGTCCTCGGAAACGTAGTAGTCCACGAATTCGTCGATAAATTCGAGGTAGCTCTTTTTGCCCGTCTGCTTGTAAATGGAATACAGCGAGGTCATCATACAACCGTCGATGTAGTTCCAAGCGGCGGGCTTGCCGTGCTTGATGTTTTCGATATTCCATATAGGTTTATCGGGCGTGGTGTCCGCCATAAGGCGGTCAATGTATCTGTCGATTACGGAATAATCCATAACTTCCCCCTTTACTCCTCAACTACTTCGCCGAGGTTTTTCTTTATGATTTTTTCGCCGTCAACTCCGTCGAAGGTAACGTTTTTAAGCACCAGTCTTTCCACGTTGTCGACGTAAAGTCCCGCGCGGCAGAAGGTCTGAACGTCCTGCAGCATAGCAGGCTCGTAGCCCTGCGCGTCGGGCTTAAACGAAAAGCTTACGTTTTCGATTACTACTTCCTTTATGGGCTGTTCCACCAAACCGTCGAAGTAGCCCGCCATGCACTCGCAGTCCTTGCACTCTATGTCGCGGAACATAAACCTGCCGAGGTACGGCGTGCCGTCGTCTACAGGCATATTTTTATCGCGCGACCAAACGTATTCCGAAAATCCGTCGGGGTCGCAGAAATAGTACATATTTATTACGAGCGGGGTTATAACGTTTTCCATCTTAATGTTTTCAAACGTTACTCCGTCGATAATTCCGTCCTTACCCCTGCCGCGGCGCGACTTGATTCTGAGCCCCCTGTCGGTGTGCCTGAATACGCACTGGCATACGGTAAGGTTTTTAACGCCGCCGCTCATTTCACTGCCGAGAACGATTGCGCCGTGACCGTCCTGAAACAGGTCGTTGCGCAGGGTGTGGCGGTTTGCGGGCGTTTTATATGTTTTGCCCATGTACAGCTTGCCCGCCTTGATCGCGCAGCAGTCGTCACCCACGCTGAACGTACAGCCGATAATTTCAACCCTGTTACAGCTTTCGGGGTCAAGCCCGTCGGTGTTGGGCGCGGTGTAAGGGTTTTGCACTTTTATATCGTAAAAGCCGAGGTATTTCGAGAAGAAGGGATGCAGGTTCCAGCTTGCCGAGTTCTTGCTCGTTACGCCGTGGAAGTACACGTTCTTACACTTATTTAAAAATACGTTTCTGGGGCGCGCAACCGCTCTGCCCTTGGGGGTATCCCACCAAGTGGAATTGTCCGCGTTGCCGTTTATCGTACCTTCGCCGACTATTATAATATTGCTCTGCTTGTACGCGGAAACAAAGGACTGGTGGCAGTCGAAGGGTTCGCCCTCCCACGTTGCAAGCACCTGTTCCTTGCCGTTTTTGTATACGCGGCCGGGAACGTAGGGATAGCTTTCCTCGCGCGCATCACCCAAAAGGGTTGCGCCCTTTTTAAGCTCAATCGTGATATCGCTTTTTAAAACTATCGGGCGGACGAGGTAAGTACCCTCCTCAAAAAGCACCCTGCCGCCCTTGGGGCAGCTGTCTATCGCCATTTGCACGAAGTAGGTGTCGTCCGATTTCCCGTCGGCTTTCGCGCCGAGCGCTTTTACGTTTACAAGCCCGGTTTCCGTAAGGGTCTTGAAGGTAAGCTCTTTCTCGCCTACGCGCACGGTGTACTGAGTTTCGGGCGAGAGGTTGAAAAGCGAAAAGACGTTGGTTTCGAACTTTCCGTAAAGTGTGTTGTCTAAATAGACCTCGTATCCTTCGGGGCTGTAGTAGGGATTTTTATTTTTAAGCTCGAAACACGCTGAAACCGAGGAAACAAAAAGCTGTTTAAACATTCAACGCACCTTCCTTCTTCTTATTCTTTAGTTTTTTTATGAGCGCAACTACGCCGTCCTTTATGCCTATGAACAGCATATCGCACGCAACCGTGAACACACCGAAAAGGAGAGGTTCGACGCCGACGTGAATGGTGTCGGAAGTGTGCTTAATGCAGTTTATCAGCTCGTTCAAGCCGAGATAGCAATAGTTGACGCAGACGAGCACCAAGACGTAATAAATCAGGTTGGTGAAGAACGTCCAGAAGGCTTTGAACGGAAAGGGAAACATCATGTATGCGTTGTATTCCTTTCTGTCCGATTCCATATAACGGAACAGCGGATTTACGAGAACGTCGACGATAAGCCCCAATACCGCGCCCGTAAGCACGAGCTGGTCTAACCTGTCGCTTATTCTCAGTCCGAACATAATGAAGTAGCACACGGCGCCCGCAAACCAGAACTTAACAAAGAGCGCCTTTATCCAAGTCGGTATGCGTGAAAATTTATCGACCTTGTAGGGGTCGAACTGCTTTTGTCTGCCAAGGCGCGTCCGGTTTTCGTCCGCGCTTTCGCCCGTGCAGTCGGAAACGTTGAAGGAAATCTCCTGCGCGTTTTCGTCCTCGTCGCCCTTGAGGGCGGCCACCAGTTCGTCGACTTTATCGAGCCTTAAATCGTAAAAGTCTTCTATCGTGGTTTCCTTGAATTTTTTCTTCTTTTTAGACATAATCGTCCTTTTAGGTTAAATAGCCGACAAAGCAAACTTTGCCGGCTATCGTTGTCTGAATTTTCAGTTTAAAATTAAACGTCGTCGTCCTCGGTATCGATTTCTTCCTTAAGCTCGGTCGATTCGATAACTTTACGGGTGTTGATTTTGTTAATCAGCTTGCCGTACAGAGGATAGGTTGCGGTAAGTATTGCCGCCAAGCCAACGAGTACGATGTGCGCTATAGCAGACCGTAAAGCAGGCTGAACGTATTCATCGAGTCTTGCCTGAATTTCCGGCGTCATTACGCCCGAATTGAGGTCGGCTGAGTACGCGTTATTTATGTTGACGTAGAATACGACGTCAAACGCAATCATCGCCGCGATGAACAGGAACAACAGTACCAGCATCACGATTTTGGGCTTTTTGGAACGCTTGGGGAAAGAGTTCATAAAAAGCAACAGTGACAGGATACAGAAAAGCGTATTTACGAAAACGCTTAATCCAAGCCAGTTAACGTAGATGTTCAAAGCTGTCTGCGAAAAGTTGCCGAGAGAACACAGATAAACGACTGCGGAAATTATAAGCACGAAGAACGCTACGTTCATAGGTCTGCGCTTTAATTTAACCGTGAACTTTCTGAACCATTCCTTTACGCCGCCCCAGACCGCCTTTATCTTGGAAGGCTTTTCAGCTTCGGGGGAAGGCTGAACTTCGTTCAATTCAACTGCATTTTGCATTTCTTCCATGGTTTCTCCCTCCTTACCTTATCGCCTTGCCGGGCATATCGCCTTCGGGCAATTCAAAGAAGTGCATCATTTCTGCGTCGAAGCCGATTTTGATTTCGTCGCCGATATTATACGTGCACCACTCTGCGAATTTACAAACGATATTTTTAACGCCTGCAACCTTGCCGTGGACGAGGGTGTTCATACCCAAGTTTTCGTTATTGGTTATATGTAAGCTTACATTGCCCTCACGGGTTATGTTTTCGGGACGAACGCCGAGGATAACGGTTTTACCCTCGTAATCCTTCAGAATTTCCTTCTGCTTATCGTTTAAAGGATAAGTGAAAAGCTCGTTCTTGAAGCTGCCCTTTTCAATCGTGCCTTCGAACATATTCATGGGAGGAAGTCCTATGAACGTTGCAACGAAGGTGTTTGCGGGCTGTTCGTAAAGCTCGATAGGCTTACCGATTTGCTGAACGTGGCCCATTGACATACAGACTATTCTGTCGGCAAGCGTCAGAGCTTCGGTCTGGTCGTGGGTAACGTACATTATAGTCGCGTTGAGCTTCTGATGGAGGAGAATTAACTCCCTTCTCATCGAGCCTCTCAGCTTTGCGTCGAGGTTTGAAAGCGGCTCGTCAAACAGGAAAACCTTGGGGTTACGGACGATTGCACGGCCCATTGCAACACGCTGGCGCTGACCGCCGGAAAGCTGCTTGGGTTTTTTGTTGAGCTGAGATTTCAAATCGAGAATTTCAGCCGCCGCCATAACCTTTCTGTGAAT
>CAMWPZ010000108.1 GCA_947176305.1 uncultured Clostridia bacterium | reverse complement strand
TATTAATACTTGGTTATCTTAACCGACTTGACGATTATGGGCTTTGCCGTAACCGAGAAGGTTGCGTCCATTGCCTGACCGCCCTCGCCCGCAAAGCTGTCCAGATTGTCAACCTGCGTAGTTATGGAAGTCGTGAAGTTCCTCGACGTGTTGCTGTAATTATCCGAAATATAATCGGTAACCGCGTCCGCGAGAGAGTTCAAAGTGTTCCTTGCCTTGTCGTTTCTCAGTCTTGCAAACACACAGTAGTTGTTTTCGTTTATCGATGAGCTTTCGCTCGTCTGAATTGCGAAGATGCTCGTCGCGCAGTTGTAACGGTAGTCGTGTTCCAAAATCTGGTCGAAGCTGTTTACGATTGCGACCTTCTGGTGGTTGTCCGCGCCCTTGTCGTAGTAGTACATTTTAAGAGTACCGTAGTCGGCGGTAAGCGCGCCCTTTTCTATGTTGTGGTCGTTGTTCTTAAACTCGCCGATGAGCGTGGGCAGAACGTCCTCGTTCGAAACTATTTCCTTATCGCCGTCGTAGCGGAGCTGCTTGTACACCGAGGGTGAAAGCTTACCCGCAAGAGAGTAATACGCTTCTTCCTTGCAATAGGTTTCAAGGTATTCGCGCATCGAGTTAGAATCATACGCGCCCGAATAGCTTAAAGTTTCGCTCGAATCGCTGTACGAATATCCGCCCGTGTACCAGTCGGTAGAGGAATAGTTGTGGATAATCATATTATCGTAGAAGCCCTCGTCCGCAAGCTCGATAAAGTGCTGAACGGTCTTGGGATACATATTCCTGTAAAGCGTGTATTCGATATCGTAAGTTTCGTCGTTGAACTCTATCGTGATTTTTGCACGCGGATGTTTGGTTTTAATCGTGCACGCCGAAGCCGCCGCCGATACGGTTACCACCGACGCGAGCGCAAGGGATATTAAGACGTGCTTGAACTTCTTTGACATTGTTCGTTCCTGTAACTTTTAGTCGTACTTTTAGAGGTACAGTATTATTTTACTTTTAATTGACTATTCCGTCAAGCGTTTTCAGTCTATTACGGTAAAATTTATTAATCCGAAACGCTTGCGGCGCGACAAGCGTTTTGTAATTTAAAAGCGTCCGCACGGAAACGCGCGGACGCTTTTTATAAGTTTTAAGTTATTCTTAATTTAAAGAATTACTCCAAAGCTGCGGTAGCGCCTGCTGCCTTGAGGTCAGCAAGGATCTTTTCAGCTTCTTCTTTAGCTACGTTCTCTTTAAGAACGCCGCCCTTTTCTACTGCCGACTTAGCTTCTACAAGTCCAAGACCGGTGAATGCGCGAACGACTTTGATTACGTCGATTTTCTTAGCGCCTGCGTCTTTAAGAACGACGTTGAACTCGGTCTTTTCTTCAGCTGCTGCGGGAGCTGCTGCGCCTGCTGCGGGAGCTGCTGCTACAGCTACGGGAGCTGCCGCGGATACGCCGAATTCTTCTTCAAGTGCTTTTACGAGCTCGTTAAGCTCAAGTACGGTCATAGATTTTACTTCTTCGATAAATTTCTTTACGTCTGCCATTTTATTTAATTCTCCTAAATGATTTTTTATATTTTTATTTTTTTGATTTATACGCGTTCAACGGGCGCGCTCCCTTTTCTTTCGAATTATAAATTATATTTAGCCTTTCTGCTGTGCTATACCATTGAGTACGCGCACGATACCTGCAACGAGATTGTTGAGTACTCCCACGAAGTTGGACATAGGCGCCTGCATGGAGCCGAGCATCTTCGCAACGAGTTCTTCCTTGGAAGGCATACTTGCAAGCGATTTAGCGCCAGCCTTATCAACGTAAGCGTTGTCAACGAAAGCGCTCTTTAAAACGATTTTGCCTTCGTAATCCTTCGCGGCGTTGACCATAAGCTTTGCGGCGGAAGTTTCGTCCACGCCGAACGCAACAGCCGTGGGGCCGTTTAAGTCGTTGTCGAAATCCTTATAGCCCAAATCGTTGAAAGCTTTTCTTACCAAAGTATTTTTGTAAACTTTGTATTCGCAGTTGCCTTGTCTGCATTTATTCCTGAGTTCGGAAACTTCCGCAACCGTAAGTCCCTTGTAGTCAACGAGGACGACCGACTTAGCGGCTTTGATTTTTTCCGTTATCTCCTGAACGACTGCTTTTTTAGCTTCAAAATTAGCCGACATATTACCTCCTATTAAAAATTCCCTGCGACCCAAAACGGCAGCAGGGAAATAAATACTTGAATTTAAGTTCCTTATCCTGCACCTGAACGGGATATTGAGCCTTTCGGCACCCGTCGTCTTGGGTAGCAAAATTAATTTACTATTTAATTATAATAATTTGTTTGACTTGTGTCAAGCGGTTTTTAACCCTTATTGTAAACGACTTTGACGCCGGGGCCCATGGTTGAGGTGAGCGTTACGCTCTTGATATACTGACCTTTGGAAGCCGCGGGCTTAGCCTTTGCGATTGCGTCCATAAGCGCGTTGAAGTTTTCGATAATCTTATCTGCGCCGAAAGACTTTTTGCCGATAGGGCAATGGATAATCGCGGTTTTATCAAGGCGGTATTCAACCTTACCTGCTTTAACTTCCTGAACGGCTTTCGCAACGTCCATGGTAACGGTACCCGACTTGGGGTTGGGCATTAAGCCCTTAGGACCGAGCACACGGCCTATTCTACCGACAACGCCCATCATATCGGGGGTGGTAATCATAACGTCGAAGTCGAACCAGTTATCCTTCTGAATTCTCTGAATCATTTCTTCCGCGCCGACGTAATCTGCGCCTGCTGCGGTAGCAGCGTCAGCCTTGTCGCCCTTTGCAACGACTAAAACCTTCTTGGTTTTACCGGTGCCGTTGGGAAGAACGAGAACGCCGCGGACCTGTTGGTCAGCCTGTCTGGGGTCAACGCCAAGACGTACGTGAAGTTCGATAGTTTCGTCGAATTTAGCCTTTGCGGTATCGATAACGATTTTAGCCGCTTCGTTTACTTCGTAAGCTTTGGAACGGTCGTAGGACTTTATGCTTTCAGCGTATTTCTTTGCTAATTTCATAACTTACTCCTCCACCGTAACGCCCATAGAACGGGCGGTTCCCTTAACCATGCTCTTTGCCGCTTCCAAATCGGAGCAGTTCAAATCGGGCATTTTGGTCTTTGCGATTTCTTCAACCTGAGCTTTGGTAAGCTTGCCGACCTTATCCCTGTTGGGACGTGCGGAAGCCGTTTCAAGTCCCAACGCCTTTTTGATAAGTACGGGCGTGGGGGGTGTTTTCAGCTCGAACGTGAAGCTTCTGTCCTGATAGATAGTGACGACGCAGGGAATAATGAGTCCTGCCTGTGCTGCCGTCTTTGCGTTGAATTCCTTGGTAAAGCCGGGTATGTTGATACCATGGGGACCCAGCGTAGAACCTACGGGGGGTGCGGGGGTTGCTTTACCTGCAGGAAGCTGCAATTTAACTACCGCGGTAATTTTCTTTGCCATTTAAAATTTCCTCCAGGGTGGTTATATCGGGTATACCATGAAAAGATTTAATATACTCTCCCACCTATATAAAACCGTAAAACGGATTTATAAACTTTATTATTTGTTTAAACCGTACAGACGCAACGCGGATATGCGGTTTACTCTGCTAACTTTCTAATCTGGATATACTCCACTTCCACGTCCGTAACCCTGCCGAACATTTCGATATTGATTTTGGCTTTCTGCGCCGCGTCGTTGAGTTCGGTAATGGTGCCTTGGAAGCCTTCCAGAGGGCCTGCGTCCACGCTTACTAAATCGCCCACGGCGAAGTCTGCGTCGACTACTACTTCTTCAAGGCGCATCTTGCGGATTTCGGCTTCCTTCAAGGGAATGGGTCTGCCCTGAGGACCGACGAAGCCCGTAACGCCCCTCGTATTGGTTATCCAATACCAAAGCTGATTTGAATAAATCATCTTTATAAAGACGTAGCAGGGAAGAAGCTTGCGCTCGACTATTTTGCGCTTGCCGTTCTTTTCTTCAATGGTCTGCTCCATGGGGATTTTCACGTCGAAAATCATATCCTGCAGATTGTTGTTTTCGATAAGCCTTTCGAGGTTATCCTTTACCATCGACTCGTAGCCGGCGTAGGTATGAAGGATATACCAGCAAGGCGTAGTTGTTACGTCTACCATTTATTCTATACCCTTTATATTCGTTATAACTTCCAAAAGTTTATCCAAGCCGTAGTTAATCACCGTAACGGCTACGGTAAAGATAACGACAACGACGAGAACGACGCACGTTCCCTTTACTACCTTGGGGAAGGTAGGCCACGTAACTCTTTTAAGCTCGGAAAAGGTTTCTTTCAGCTTTCTTCCGATTCTTACAAACAAATTAGGCTTTTTTTCAGCCTTCTTATCGTTTTGCGATGCCATAAATAACTCCGTAAATTACTTGGTTTCCTTATGCTCGGTATGCTTCTTGCAGAAGGGGCAGTACTTTGAAATGGTAAGCCTGTCAGGGTCGTTACGCTTGTTCTTATAGCTGTCGTAATTCCTGTGCTTGCATTCGGTGCATTCGAAAGTTATTTTAGCCCTTGTTGATGCTTTCATTGTGGAAAACTCCGTACAAAAAAATTACACCCCTTTTTCGGATGTATGAAAAGTTTACCACAAGCCGCCCTGCTTGTCAACCCTTTTTTAAGTTATTT
>CAMWPZ010000107.1 GCA_947176305.1 uncultured Clostridia bacterium | reverse complement strand
ACAAAAGCGTGGATTTGCCCGCGCCGCTTGCACCCATAATTACGGTGAAATCGCCCTTGTAAAGCTCCAAATCGATATTTTTAAGAACGTGCTGTTGCTGACCTCCGTTCGAGAAGGTCTTGCTTAAATTTTCGGTTTTCAATAAAATCTGCTTCATAATAGCCTCCGTTTTACACGTTCTATATTAAAAAATAAATTCTTAAAAGTCTTTAACCGTTTCTTAAATATTTCTTAATTTCTTCCGCTAAGCAGCAGAGTAACCGTCGCCTTCAAGCCGTGCGCGCCGTTTTCTATATTCAGTTCGCCCTGCATTTCCTTCATAAAATAATCGGAAATGTAAAGCCCCAAGCCCGCACCCTCGGTGTTTGCGGAATTACTGCCGCGCTTAAACTTCTCTTTGAGTACGGGCAATTCTTCGTCCGGCACTCCGCCGCCGAAATCTTCGATAATTATATTGAGGCGGTTTTCTGCTCTCTGCGCCGCAACAAGAATTTCCGTCTTTGCGTACTTATAGGAGTTTGCGAAGATATTGTCGAACACCTGCTGAAGCCGCAGTCCGTCGGCGTATATAAGGCACTCGGGCAGCTCGGGAATATCCGCCTTGTGCAGATAGTCCGCGTTTTCAAGCATAGTTTTCACCCGACCGCTTTCGATATTAGTCGGCGTTACGGTGAGCTGTTGCAGCTCTTCGAGCGTTGCCGTAAACAGGTTGGTGACGAGCGTGTTTATCTGATCGGCTTTGCCTATTATCTGCGTGTAGTTGGCTTTATCCTTTTCGCTTTTCGCGACCGCAAGCCCGACCTCGGAAACGGCTTTAATGCTTGCGACAGGCGTCTTTATATCGTGGGAAAGCTTTGCGACAAGCTCCTTCTTGCTCTGCTGTGCCTGCGCCTCGGCAATGCGCGCTTTTTTAAGCTCGGACCGCATAATATCGAAGCTTTCGGTGAACGCGCCGAAAAGGTTTTGTCTGTCCATATCAAGCGGAATATCTAGGTTGCCGCCCGCAACTCGCTCGGCAAAGCCTTTCAGCTTTTTAAAAGGCCGTATGACGGTAAAGTGCATATATACGGCGTAGCCTACACAAACGCCGCCGCTTACGGCGATTGCCACCGACAGAACGGTTATCGCCGTTTGCTTTTGCGATTGCAGAGTCTGCACTCCGTCGTTATAAATTATCACCTTGCCGACGACTGCGTTATCTACCGTAATATCGAGTACCGTGTCCCTGTGCGAAGTTGCCGCGTTCACGCTTTCGGAAAGTCCCGCTTTGGTTTTATAGAGAATTTTACCATCGTTATCCAACACGACATAGTCGAGCGCGGTCGAATTTTTATGTTCCCCTATCGAATTGAAATCGTGCGTTACCGACTGCACGACTTCGTTTACCGCAACCGTATCCTGCGAGAAATCGGGTGTTTGCACGGCGAACACGATTAGCGCGATTATTTCGGCAATGCACACGAGCACGAAGCCGATTAAAAACAGTTGCTTTTTCATTTGCTGTCTCCCGTAAATTTGTAGCCGTCGCCCCAAACGGTAACGATATATTTAGGTTCGTTGGGATTGACTTCTATTGCCTCGCGCAGCCTTCGTATATGCACATTAAGCGTTCCGTCGCACGTGAATTTATCTTCCCACACCTTTTCGAAAAGCTCGCGCTTGGAAATGACCTTGCCCGCGTTTTCGATAAGGTATGAAAGCAATTTAAATTCAAGCGAGGTCAGCTTGACCGCCGCGCCGTTTACTTTGACTTGCTTTGCTTCGAAATTGACCGTTAAATATCCGTCCGAATATTCGGAGGCGGCTTGTCCGTAGCGTTTTAACACTGCCTTTACCTTTGCAAGCAAAACTCCGAGCGAATAGGGCTTCTGAACGTAATCGTCGCCGCCGATATTCAGCGCGACTATTTTATCGTCGTCGCTCGTCCGCGCGGAAATAAAAAGTATGGGAATATCCGTAGTTTGACGAAGCTTTTTGCATAAATCGAAACCGCTTCCGTCCTCTAAGTTAATATCGAGAAGTATCAGCTCGGCAGAGTTATTTTCAAAAAATTTACGGCAACCGTCCGCGCCGTACACGGCAACGGTGTTCACGCCGAAAAGATTGAAGTATTCCGCCGTGCTGTCGGCAAGCACTTTCTCGTCGTCGACGATAAGGCAATTATATTTCATAACGCTCCTCCGATTATATTATAACATTTCCTGCGGCTTAAATCTTTAACAATTTCTTAAATATCAGCACAATGTTATTTTTTATTGTGTTTTTACTTGCATTATGTTATTATGATTATACATTGGAGGTGTTAACGCAAATGAAAAATGGAAAAACGCTGGAAGTTGAAGTATATAATATGCTAAATAAAATGGTAAATAAAGAGCAACTCCCGTTCAAATCATCTCAATGTAAAGTATTTTCGCATAAAAAATATTTTTCTAAAGATAGAGATGGTTATATTGATACCGACGTTTCAATAGAAGTTTTTATTGAAGATGCAATTGATCCTTTCTTTATTTGGATATGGGAATGCAAAAATTATAGTAATGCCATTCCCGTCGACGATTTAGAAGAATTCCATGCAAAACTTCAGCAAATTGGAGCTGATAACACAAAAGGAACAATTATAACTTCAAATGGATATTTTCAAACCGGTTCTATAAAATATGCCACATCTAAAAAAATAGGACTTGCCAGATTGCTTCCTGATGAGCAAGTGGAATTTATTATGCACTTCATGACTCCTAATATGATAGGAAAAATGAAATCCAATAATAATTATCTAAGCGCATTAACTCAAAGATTATACAAAGCAGAAATGCAAGACACTTTTATCGTGGACTATGAACGAAATTTTTCATCATTGGAAGACTATATTTTTAAAACCATTGATAAATTGAATAATTAAACTGTCTACAATTTCCCTACAAAATGTTATCTAAAATGCGCATTTTGTAACGATTGCCAACAATCAATAAAAATTGTTAAAAGACATTAAAACAGGCTAAAAACCCTGTAATTAATGAGTTATCAGCCTGATTTTTGACAAATAAGTATCAATAACGATAGGTAACAATCGGCAGAGATAAATCAAGTACGAGGACTTGAAATCCGTTGATGGGCAACTATCCGGGGGTTCAAATCCCTCTCTCCGCCACAACGAGCCTAAATACAGTATGTTTAGGCTCGTTTACATTTCCGAATCCTCTTTTCTCGATAAAACTCTGCCCGACGGCGAACGCCGTCGGGCAGAGTTTTTTACTATACTTATACCTCTGTTTCAGTATCGCAATAATACGTTTTCGGAACAGTAAACAAATAATAATCGTCCAGTCCCACTAACTCACATATACAGTTTCTCCTTTTACGGTATAATGCCACTACTTTTACAACATCCCACCACACCGCGAGCCTGTCACGGTCATCAGGCTCGTAATGGATTTCTTGTTTTTCAATTAAAGCACTGCTTTCGCAATACTCTTTTATGTTAGTGATACTATATTGTATCTTTAAAGTATCTACAAGAGAAGCGCCTTCACTTTTAACACCTGCTTCCAGCGTGTTTTCCAATAAAAACTGTTCATTTGTTTCGCGGCGGATTTCGGAATTATGAGATATTTCAACTGTTTTGCTTAATGATTGCTTTGAATGAATTTCAACATTGGTTTTTCTTTTCCTGATTTCATACGCTGCAACAGTAAAGTAATTATTAATAAAATACTGTTTACTGAAATCATCCGTATATATTTTATCTTTTATAAAATGCCACATCTTTTTAGGTATATAGAATTCTTTAGAACGTCCTACAATCATACGATTTGCTGTACAATTTTGCTTTGGTATAAAATCATTTATAGGGGCATCTTCGTCATTATCAGGAATTTTTTCCATTGACTTCCAATCGTAAAGGCTTTTAAAATAGTCGTCAACTTTTTCCGCATCAACAGTTACGTCACTTTCTTTCAGTTCATACACCCTTACTGTAGTAGAAAAATCATGCTGCTTTTCCGGTATTTCAACAAATCCCATTTGCTTAACAATACCGTATGTACTGAATTTGCTTCTGTTTACGCCTCTATAATAGGGCATGTCCACAAAAAAGTCGAAGCCGCCATACATATTTTCTTCAGGTTTGTCCTTATTCGGTTTTATTTGCATAGTTATATAAAACTCAAGTCCCCATGCCAAACCGGCTGCCGAATATACGGAAAACGTTTTTGATTCTCCCGGTTTAATTACGGTCGGGAATTTTCCTTTTTTCTGACCCCAAGGAACATGTTCAGAAAACCAGTTCAAGATCTTTTTCAAGTAGGTTTGTCACTGTTAAGTTGTAAGTCCATGACGGCATATAATCACCTCACTATAAAATTTTTGTATTATAATTTATGGAATTAAAGTATTTAAAATGATGATGAATTATTTGTTAATTAAATTTATCTTAAATTATTTTGTCATAAAAATTAAAAAAGCGGACTTTGCTTCTATGTCGTGAACGGAAACGAATGCACGGTGCATAAAGCGAGGGTGCGCGTTCGTAAGAACGCGCACCCTGCTTGCCACACTTATTTACAACTTTTCTACTTATAAGCAACACATTCCGTGCAAAGCTTACTTATTACCGTCAAAGGTATCGTAGAAGCCGTCAACGTCGAACAGCCTTCCGTCGTCACGGCTGCGAGGCTGCTGAGCTTTGGTTGTATCTACCCTCGTCGTAGTCGTTACTACCGCGTCGGGAGGATAGACCGTAGGAGTATTCACCGCTACCGGCGGCTCTACTTCCACTACCCTCTGTTCCATTGACTTGTTTTCGTTCGCCTTGG
>CAMWPZ010000106.1 GCA_947176305.1 uncultured Clostridia bacterium | reverse complement strand
GAGTTAAATTAAGCGCTTTTGCAAGTTCTGCTTGGCTTAAACCTTTTTCTTTTCTCAAATTTTTTAATCTTTCGGCAAAAATTATATTCATAATAAAATTTTAGATAATAATTATCTAAAATTCTTGACTTAGATAGTTAATATCTATAAAATGATATTAGAGTACTTTATTAATGAGGTAAATATGGGAGAGGAGAGTAAGCATTGCTACGGTTGCAGATATTACAAACCGTATTATACAAAGGGGAACGTTCAGTTTGACAGATGTGAAATAGGACTTTGTGCAAAAACGAAAACCACGGTGGAAAAACACGGGCTTTGCGAGAATTATTCCTGTATGTATTATGCACGCATTAATCGAAAGCAGGCGGCTTTGGCGGCTCTGACGGAGAATATAAACGTTTTATCGGAAATAAAGCAAATTTTGGAAGAGGACGACGATGAGGCTATCAAAGAACTGTTTTTTAATTTTAAAAAACGTAAAGGGTAAAGGGGATATGGTATAAACCGTAGCCTTTGCGCCGCTATTCATATGTTTGTAAGCACAAAAAAATGCCGCCCGCGCTTAACGCGGGCGGCAAATTGCTTTACTGTATATTTGTTTTACGCCGCAGGTGTAAGCGTTGCGTAGAACAAGCTGTTTTCGCTCTTAGCTCTCGTTATCTTGTGGGAGCCTTTTTCAAGCGTTACGGTAACTACCTTGTCGCCCGAAGCAAGCGTTTCAACGTTGTAAGAGGTTCCGTCAATGCTCATTGCACAATCGTTGTACAAGTACAGCGTCAACGTCATCTTGGATTCTACGGTCACCGTTATTTCAGTCGAGCTTTCGAACTTAAGTCCCGAAGCAAGCTGTTCGTCTTCGCTGTATGCGTGTACGGTGAACTTGCTCTTTTTAGCGCTCTGTTTTCCGCCTGTAGATACGAATAAGTTGGAGGAAGGTTTGCCGTCTATGAACGTACAGTCAACTGCCTGATTTACCATATCGGTGTGCTTTGCGGCAATATCTTCGTACTTCTTGCTTTCGGCAAACGTCAGCATTGCTTTCTGAGCGTCGGTAAGGTTAGCGTACATATTCTTTAACGCTGTACCTGCGCCGAGGGTGACGTTGTCAACTTCGGTTTCCGAAAGCAACGCTCTGAAATTAATCATATTTTCGAACTTCTCAAGCTCGGCAAGTCCTGCGGTAACCTTGCTGTAACCTACGACGTCGTCTTTCTGGTCTTCGTCCAACTCGTCGTAAGCGTTTGCAACAGCCTTGAACCAGTTTTCAACTCTGTCAAGCGTTTCCTGCGTGCTTATCGTTGCTTTGGATAAGTCGGGTAAATCCGCTATCTTGTCGTTGACGTTCTGAACCGCGAATTTCGCGAATTCCGTTTCCGCCGCAGTCAGCTTTGCGTAGTTTTTAACTTCCGCCTGCTTTTCCGCACTCAGCGCCGTGTATTCTTTGCGCGCCGCGTTGATTCTGTTGTAGGAGTCTTTGTCAACCGTGCCGATATAATCGATTCTCGCAGTTACGCGTTCAACCGCAAGCGATTCGTAAGCAACTTCGGCTTTTTGCAACCTTGTAACGAGTTCGCTGTCTACCTGCGCTTTTTCGTCTGACATCAATGCGTTGTACGCATCTCTTGCCGCCTTAATCAAGCTTTGGCTGTTCGTGTTAATTTGGTCGGGGATAGCGCCGAGCGCGGCCTTTGCCGCGTTAACTCTTGCTTCGGAGGAAGCTCCGGTATCCGCAAACGTTACGGAAGCTATCGTCGATTCCTTATCTTTAAGACCTGCCGCGAAGAAGTATACGCCTGCGGGAAGAACTACCGTCTTGTCGCCCGTGAACCTTTCAAGCCATACCTTGCCGTAGCAGTCTAAAAGCTGGGGAAGACTGTCGCCGCTGCCCGTGCCGCCCTTGACCTGTACTTCCATAGGTGCGGTAAGCTTAAAGGTATATAACTGACCTTTGCCCTTGCCGATAGTTACGGTGTCGCCTGCTTTAACGGTCTTAGGCTCGGACGAATTCATTTCCATCTTGGTTCTGGTCTGGAAGTCGTTTACGCCCACGCACTGCAATACTCTCGCCCTTGCGGCAATTGCGTCGTCCAGAATTTCGCAGTCGCTCACTTGGTTTTCTTTATCGTAGTAGAACAGGTTTTCGTTAGCGTAGAAGCCCGTGTAGTCCGTTCCGTCGTACTTGCAGCTCGAAGAAACGCTCTGCGTACGCGAGGTAAGCTGGGTTATGTCAAAATCACCCGTATGCGACGAATATACGTTGTTCCAAGCCACAGCCATACCGCTCTTTTGCTGGGCAACGTTCTTACAGCCGTCATAGTAGTTTGCTTCGCTGAACATTAAGCAGTTCGCACGGAGCGATGAAACGTAGCTTAACGAAGGCTTTGAAATGTGTGAGTAGGGGGTGGTCTTTTCGGACGCATCGCCTAAGATATAGTTGTTGTAGAAGTGTACATTCGCCTGTCTTAAAAGAGGAATACGCGAACCGCACTGATACCACATGTTGTGGTGCATCGTTATGTTGTACTGAAGCGAGTCGTCGGAGGAGCCGATAAGGTTGGTTTTATGGCAGTACTCGAAATAGTTGTAGGAAAGGGTGTAGTACTGTCCGCGCTTGAAGTCGCAGCTTCCGTCGCCTTCCTTCTTATCGCTTTCCGCGGGGTTGTCGCATCTGCCGGGGAGGAACACGTTGTTGTGTACCCAGCATCTTTCAACGCCTGCGGTAATTTTACCGTTAGCCTGCTGTCCTTCCATACCGATAGCGTCTTCGGGATATTCGGTGAAGGTGAGGTTTCTTACCTCGAAGCTCGTGCCCTGACCGTTTACCGCGTCGGTGCCGATAACGTAGTGGAAGCCCCAGCCTTTAATGGTTGCGTCGTCGCCGATACCTTCGAGCGTGACGTTTTTAAGGTTCTTCAAACGAGCCATATGTCCGTTATCGCCTACGCCGCCGCCTTCCTTGGTGTCGTTGTATGCAGTCAAGCCTTCGGGGGTGGTTACCGTGCCGATAAACCTTATAACGATAGGTCTGTTGACTGCCTTAAATGCAAGCTTTCCGCCGTTTGCCGCATCGTAGGTATTGCTGGGCACTTTGTTCTTTTTACTGCCCGCGTTGCTCGAGGTGTACTGGTTATTGTTCAGCCACCAGCCGATGCCGCTTGCGTTCTTGTTGCTCCAGTCGGAACCGGGGATTTGGAACATGGGAACGTCGGAATTAGCCGCGCAGACCTCGTTCATTACTGTGTCCTTATTTGCGTCGGTTACGTAGATAACGAGCGCGTTATCCTTAAGCGTACCGTCGTCCTTGTATGCGCCTACGCCGTCGTATGCGGCGTCAGTCGTCTTTCTGTTGAAGTGTGCATATCCCGAACGGTCGTGCTTGGATACTTTAACCGCTTCGGGAAGAGTGATTGCCGAACCCGACGAAGGGGTGATTTTAACGTCATATTCGCCTGCGGCAAGTCCTACGATATCAACTCTCGCGGTGCCGCTTTCGTCCTTGCGGATAAGCTGAGCGTCGACGTTCTTCCAGTCGTTCGCGCCTTTTATCGAGTACTGAACGGCAGCGCCCGCGGGGTTGCTTTCGCTGAATACGACAGCAAGGCTTTCGTTGTAGCCCTTTACGCTCTTGATTTTAGAGTCGACTGCCGACCATTTAGCGTTCAGGGTCAACGCGCTCGTTACGGGCGTGTTGAAGTCGTACGCTTCGGTCAGCGCGCTGTCTTTATACCAGCCGCAGAACATATTGCCGTCTTTGTCGGGCGCTTCGGGAAGAACAGCCTTTCCGTTTACCAAAACCGCCTGCGAGGAAACCGCACTGCCACCGTTGGAGTTGAACGATATTACGACGTGCTCGCCTTCGCTTGCCGAAGGTGCGGGAGGTGTAACTTCGCCGGAAACGCTTCCTATGGGAATAGATTTGTCGAATACGAAGTTATCGCTTCCTGCCGCGCCGCCCGTCGTCGTGCCGTCCCATTCCTTGGAGAAATCGATTCCCGTGCCGTCTGCGGGCTGAACGGGGTCTTTCGACCATTTAGCGTAAAGCGTTACGTCTGCGCTGATGCTTTCGGTAAGGTTAAACAACTGCGTGCACGCGCTGTCCTTATACCAGCCTGCAAAGTTCCAGTCCGCGCGTTTGGGCTGCTGGTTTGCAAGCGGCAGGGTTGCGCCCTTTACAATTTCAACGCTTGCCGTCTTGCTGTCGTAATTGTAGTTTAAGGTTATCGTAACCGTTTCCGCAGAAGAGGAGGTAGCCTGCCATTTTGCGTAAAGGGTTACGTCCTGCGTTACGGGCGTATCGAAGTCGTACGCGGTTGAATACGAAGCGTCATACCAACCAAGGAAAGTAAAGCCTTCGCGCGTCGGGTCTTCGGGGCGCGTAACCTTGCCGCCGTCCTTGGCGTACTGCGTAGGAACTTCACTGCCGTTGTTCGAGTTAAAAGTAACTTTATGATAGTTGTCTATGCTGTCCCACTTTGCATGCAAGTCCACGTCGTGTGTAACGGGCGTGTCGAAATCGTAAAGATTTTCGTAAGACGTATCGACGTACCAGCCTTCGAATACGAAGCCCTCACGCGTCGGGTCTTCGGGGCGGTCAACCGTGTCGCCGTCCTCGGGGTACTGTGTGGGGACCGCACTGCCCTTATGCGAGTAGAAGGTCACTTTCCACGTTGTTCTGTCGTTCTTGCAGGCGGTAACGGTCAGAGCGAACGCTAAAACCAAAATAACCGCCGCGAGAATTTGGAACGACTTTTTGAGTAGTTTCATTCTCATCATCTCCTCGAAGCGGTTTTTGCCGCTTCTTTTTCATTAATATATAGTATATCACATGT
>CAMWPZ010000105.1 GCA_947176305.1 uncultured Clostridia bacterium | reverse complement strand
TGCAATCAAAAAAACAATATTCCCCCCTTAACAACCACAAACTCCAAACGCGGTGTAAACCCCTTAACGCAAAAAGTCCCCTAAAAATTATAAATGCAAAAAAAAACCCGCCGCGGTGCTATATAAGCACCGCGCCGCGAATTTTTTTTATATTATTCTTTTTCGTCCGTTTCTAAATTTTCTGTCGCAACGCTGTATGTTGCTTCGTCCGCGCTTTGAATTTCCGCGGCTTTTTTCTTTTCAATCTTTTCCGCGTAAACAGTCAGAAGAAACGTTCCTACCGCGCCGATTACGCACAAAACCACGCCCACGGCAATCTGTGCCGCACTCACCGAGGAATAAACCTGCTCGGGGAAGTTTTGGTTATACGTTATGAATATCGCGGGGATAGAGCCTAAAACGAAGCCGATAATCGCCCAGCGCGTCGCACGCGGGAACTTGGAAAGTAGAAACTTCATAAGCTTTGCAATGCTGAAAAACCCGACTAAAATTCCCAAAGCCAACAGCACGAGTACGAGAAGGGAGTGTCCGAAGCTCGTTTTGAGCGCTGAAACGGTATCGAGTACCGAGTTGTAGTAACCGAATATAAGAAGCAGCATCGAGCCGCTTATCCCCGGCACAACCAGCGCACATGAAGCCGCCGCACCGACGAGGATAAGTAGGATATATCCGTATACGGGCATGGACGAGGTTAAGTTCGCGTCGCCAAGCCCGGGTATAAAGCAAATACCTATAACAACCAACAAAGGAATTACGCTTGCCGCAATATCTACCTTAACTTTAAACCCGCCCGAAATTGCGTCCTTTAAAACCTTAGGCACCGAGCCTACAATAAGTCCCGCAAAGAAAAGGACGGTAGGCAGGGGGGCTTTTTCAAGCGCAAACTTTATGGGGAAGTACATTGCGATAATCGCAAGCGCCGCACCTAAAAGTATGGGCAGTAAAAACGCAATACTCTTTTTAAATTCTTTTCTTAAATTGCTGACCGAATCTATCAGCTTTTCGTAAACGTTTAAAAGTACTGCAATCGTTCCGCCGCTCACCCCGGGGATAATCATCGAAACGCCTATCGCCGCACCGCGCGCCACGTTTATAAAAAATTCTTTAAATTTCATATTTTAAATCTCAAATTATGCCGCGCACGGAAAAACCGTACACGGCTTAAATTATACGCTTAAATATCTTTAAAAATGCTTAAATATCGAAAACGTCGTTAATATCGTTACCGCCGTTGCCGTTGCCTTCGGGCTTGCCGTCGTTTTCGCCGCCGTTCGCGGGAATTACTCCGTCAGCGGTAATTAAATTGCCGTCGGCGTCGTGAATAATAACGTTTCCGTTCTCGTCAATCTGCAAATCGTCGTCATCGTCTAAGTCAACGTTCTTAGCGCCGCCCGCACCGTATTTCTTGCGCTGAACGATGCTTACGATAATTATCGCACTGCCGATAACGAGGAACAACCCGCCCACGCCCGTTATAAGCACGCACACCCAAACGGATTCGATTATCTTGTTGGGGTTTTTCGGGTCGTACTTTATGGTAACTCTGTCGCCTATACGGTGCGCAATGTTTTCGCTCGTGGAGGAGTTGCTCTTGCGCCTGAAAGTCTGTCCGTTCACCGTGTACTCATAGGTGTATGAAGCCATCCAGTCTCCGTCACTGTCCTGCTTGTAATCCACGTCCACGATAATTGCCGTAGTTTTCTCGTATCGTCCGAAACGCAAATCATAAGAAATGCCGACTGCCAGAACTATCGCGCCGATAACCGCAAGTAAAATCGCGATTATAACCTGCATTTTGCCGTTTACTCTTGAAATCGATGCCATTTAAACGAATTCTCCTATATCGATATTTGCTTTTTCAAGCATTTCGTTTACTTCTCTATAATATTTTTTGTAAAGCCTGTAAATTCCTTTCGCCCTGTCGGGAACGAGGGGGAACTGTATATTTTCGTCCTTCACAAGCTCTTCCAAGCGGTAGCTTCCGTTGACCTTCCAGAACCTGAAAATACCCACGTTCACAGCGTTCATAGGACAGCCGAACGAACAGCCCATACAAAGCACGCACTTGCGCCCGAACTTGAACTTGCCCTTAACCTTTTTAATGTTGTTTTCGGGGCAGGCGGCAATACACTTTCCGCAGTCGATACACTTGTTTTTGTTGACCTTAAACATAGGACCGTGAACGTGCGCGAACTTCTGTTCAATCCAGCCGATAAGCGGCATAAAGGGGTGCTTGTAGAAGGGCAGCTTCACCTTTTCGCGCTTGAAGCTTTCAAGCTCGCCGCAGTTCATTTTAACGAACGCTTTTGCGTATATCCACATCTGCTTCGCCATCGCGTCGGAGTGGCGGTAAATCATATTGTACGGCATAACGATATGTCTTTCCATCGTCACGTCGTAGCCCTTTTTCGTCAGAATTTTAATAAGCTTCTGCGACGAGCGGTCGTTCATATGCAAACCCTCGCCCGAGGTCTTGAATACGAACGCGCGCCTGTATGCAACCGCAGGCAGACTTTTCGCAAATTTAATTATAGGCTCGGGCGCGCAGAACGCGTGTATGGGATAGCCTACGCCGATAAGGTCGAAGCCCTCTGGCGAAGGCGCTTTTCCGCTCTTTTCGGAAACGCGGTAAACGGTAACGTCCGCGTTCATGTATTTTTTGTACAGCGCCGCAACCTTCAGCGTGTTGCCCGTGCCCGAAAATACGTATAATGCAACTTTCATTTTTTAATTTTTATAAACTCGTCTTCCGTATCGTTCAACGGGTAAACGTCGTTTTCCTCGCTCTTGTCGTGGGTATCGTAGTAGACCTGCGCGTAGAAGGGTATATCCTTAGCAAGCGCGCCGTAACGCCACGGCTTAGGCTCACAGCACTCGGGGCACCAGTAACCACCCTTTAAAATAGTGTAGGGGGTGGAAACAAATTCGTGACCTTCGCGGCACTGCCATTTAATCTTTTTGTAAATATCGCCCGCCTTGTAATCGGAAGAAAGGCACTTGCCCCCGCGGAATTCGGCTGCTTGCTGTAAATCCGCAAATTCCAGTTTTACAAGCGGCTTGCTCTCGTCGTAGCCGTGGTCTAATAAAAGTCCGTATTCCTCGGCGTAAGCCTTGCTCTTTAACGCTTCGTAATCGACCTCGCCGATGGGCGTTTTGCCCTCGCATAAAAGGCGGTATTTCGACCAGTCCGTGCCGATAGCCTCGAACTTATCTTTTCCGCCGAAGAAGGCTTTAATGCGCCCCTGTTTGTCGTGCTTTATCCAGTACATAGGCGCGTTGGTGTTTTTGAACAGCCTTTTGAATACGAATTTCGAAATCAAGGGAGCGGGCACGATTTTCGCAAGCTTGAACCAAGCGTACTTTTTGCCCATACGCGTCCAGTAATCGTCAAAGCTTTCGCTTCTGAACTGTACGTATTCTTCCAGATCTCTGCTGTCGTAAAACCAAACGCCGTGGAAGTTCCTCGGTATATTCCAGTTAGGCTTGAAAAACTTTTTCGCGCTTCTGCCCATAAGCGAGAAGCCCGCGTCCAGCGTTTCATAGCCCGAAACGCGGCACTCCCTGCCGCCGCCTATGTTGTAAATTCTGCTCCAGAAGCCTTCAAGCTTTCCGTCCAAATCGCGCTCGACTAAGTTATTGCAAAGCCTGCCGCTATCAACGTCCGTAACCCACTCCAAAACGCAGTTCCAGCTCGTGTGGAACATCAAGCCGTCCTTTAAATTGTTTGCGAACATATACTTATGCAGAACGCCCGTCTGTCTTAAAGAAACGAATTTTTTAAGTCCGCTTTCCAGAAGGTAGCGTTCGGCTTTAAGCTTGTAAAGGGAGTAGTAGTCGTAGTCGCTTGAAATTATCGGGTCGCCCACGCGTCCCCAAACGTGCGGATAGCTTCTGTTTCCGTACATTGCAACGGTTGCAATATGCACGAAACCAATCTCGTCCGCCCTGCCGCTTTTTATAACGGCGTCAACCAAGTTTTTAGTACCCACGAAGTTACTTAAATAAGTCGCGTCGGGGTCGTGGTCGGACTTCGGCGGAATAATCGAAGCGCAGTTGATTAAATAATCGCAGCCTTCGATAAGCTTTTCGCAGTCCTCGAACTTTGCTATATTGCCCTTAAAGGTAGTTACGCGCTTTTTACCCTGCTTCAGAAGCTTTTTAACGAACTTGGGTACGCGCTTTTCTTCCTCGTAAACGATACACTTTATTTCAAAATTTTTCGGCGAGGCAAGCAGGCTTTTCAGAACTTCGCCGCCCATTGCGCCCGTTACGCCGGTCAATGCAATTTTAATCATATCTTTAGTAAAAAATTCCTCTTTCATAATTTTATCATATCGATGCTTTTATGTCAATCGTTGAAAAAGGTATAAACCCGCGCATAAACGGCAATAAAATGCAGGGAGGTATAATTATGGCAGAAATCACGACCAAGGAACTCGAACTTATTTCGGACGTTTTAACTTATGAAGGACTTATCTGCAAAAAGGCGAGGGCGTACTCGAAAACGTTGACGGACGTCGACCTTGCGCAGACTATGACGCAGATTGCGGACGAACACGAACAGCGCTACAACGGGCTTTTAAGCTTGATAGGAGGTTAAAATGAAGCTGACGAAAATGGATTGCACACTCAACGAAAAGGACACTTTGCAGGATATGCTCGATGCGGAAAAACAGCTTATGTCGCTCTACACTACGGCGATTTTCGAGGGCAGTACCAAATCGATAAGGAAAAGCTTTTCCACCAACCTTTTGGGGGTTGCGGAAAACCAGTACTGTATTTTCAATCAGATGAAGTCGCGCGGCTATTACGAGCCTCAGCCCGCGAAAAAGCCCATGATAGACGAGGCAAACGACACCTTTAAAAAACAGAAAAACAGCCTGAAAGCCAGCGGCTGAAAACGATTATAAAAAAGCCGCGGCGCGATAAGATTTTAGCGCCGCGGCTTTTAAATTTCCTTTTTAAAAAAAATAATTTTTGAATAAT
>CAMWPZ010000104.1 GCA_947176305.1 uncultured Clostridia bacterium | reverse complement strand
AAAAAAAAAAAAAAAAAAAAAAAAAAAAGCATCAAAATCAGCTGGCAAAGAAAGAGTGGAATGTAGTTAATGTAGCTAAAATTGTAAAATTGTTGTGAGAGTGTCCTTTTTATTATATCAAAATGCATGTAATAAATCAACCATAATTTTGGGATTCAAGCTTCGTTTTACGTTACCTTATCTCCGCCATATAAAACCTAAATCGAACTCTCGGTTTGGGTTTTTCTTTTTCTCAGAATTTCAGTTGACGCCGCCCGGCACGTATTTGGATTGATAATTGCGGTTGTGTTTGGGCAATGTGGCGGCCGATGAGCGTATCGAGCCGCTTGTTTACCACCCGCCACAGTGCCAAAGTATGTTTTTTAAAAGTTGCGTAGCTCTAAAGTTTATGTTATAATTATTAATATTGATAACTATGGAGATTGCCGATGAAGAAGTTATTTTCTAATACCATATTGATTTTATTATCTTTAAGTTTTATAATTCCACTGTCTGCTTGCGGTGATAGCAATAATGAAAAGAGTTCACAAAAAGATGAAATAGTTGTACGGCAGGAATTTTTGTTAGAACAAATGAAACCTATCAGCAAAACTTATTCTATATCTTCTCGCAATTCTGAAGAAATAGTTTTGTCAAACTATTCTCTTGGGATAATTGATTTATATGATATTTACGGAAATAGTGCAATAGGACTTAACATTAATGAGGGGCGAACAGTTTTTCATAACTGGTATTCTTTAGAAGAAGATGAAGATGGATTCGTTCAAGTTGATATGAACACTGTTACAAGGTTTTCTAACAATTCATATTTTAATGCAACAAAACGGTCGAAACACGATAGAGCTTTAAAGATTAACGTTGAACCGTTTGATAATGTTCAATTTGCAAGTTTGGACGGTGAAGATGTGGAACTTTACAATTGCTTTACTGAAGAAAGCCGTAAAATATTATATCCTGTAGTAACAAAAGCAACACAATTCGCCTCATCGAAAATTTTAAGCAAAACCGAAGGCGGTTGGAATACTTCTCATACTATGCAATACGCAACTTATGAAATCTTGTATTCAGTCATAAGTTTTAACGATACAACATATAAATCGGCCACTGTAATGCAATATAGATTTTTTACAGGAACGTGGTCGCCTTACGAATTTGACAGTTTATTAAATTACGGTGAGGTGCTGTAATGAAAAAATTTATAGCCCTGATTTTAAGTTATATGTGTATGTTCCTTTTACCTGCATGTAAAGCAACTAATAATCAAGATAACGCAAATGAGTTTTATGGTTATCAAGCGTGGGAAGATTTTATTTATGAAAGCGTGCAGGAAAACAAGATAAATTATACACTTCGTGATTATAATGAAGCACCTATTTTATTATCTTACTTTGACGGTTTTCGCTGTAAATTTGTTTACGACAAAAACGGCAATATTATTGCAGATTACTCTGCAAACATTGCCGCAACGCACAACTGGTATATTTTAGAAAAATCGAGTGAAGGTGAAATTGCGTTTAGTTTCAAATCTATTAAAAACGCTCAATGGGGTTCTTATTCTTTGGTCAATGACAGAGAAGAAAAAATCTACTTTACAAATAGGGTTTTAACAACCGATGCCTTTTTAATGAGTGGTTTTAATTTTGCTGCTACAAATGGTGCCAACATTTACGATGTGGAAAATATTAAACATAATAATTTTCAAGGCAACTATTTTGACGACCTAAAAAATATTAAATATCCGGTTAGAGTAGATGCATCAGAATTTGAGGCTACAAATATTTTATCTCGCACAACTGGTGTTCAAGAGGAAACAAATTGGAATTATGTGGAATTTCATATTTACAAAATCATAATCACTTTTGTAAATGATTTTAATAAAGCCATAGTAAAAACATACGATTTTTACTTAAGATTTAACGCCGATAGTGATGATTATAAAGCGTTAGATGAAGTTTTATCTTACAAGAGTGAAAAATACAAACCGTAAATGGTATCTTTCATAGGGATTATTTAATCCTTTCGGATGGTGGCATAGCGAAAAGCTATGCCACTTTTCCGTTGATGGGATATTTAACTACTCTTGTGTGTAGTTTGGAATTACTCCCACATTTCTAAACAGTTATATTGTTCGTCCGATACGGCTTCAAGCCATTCGTTAGATGTGTTTACGCCCGGACATTCTACTGCTATATGCGAAAACCAATTATCGGCAGATGCGCCGTGCCAATGTTTTACGCCTGCTGGAATATAAACAACATCGCCTGCCTTTAACGCTTGCGCGGGCTTACCCCATTCCTGATACCAACCGCAACCGTCGGTACATAAAAGAATTTGTCCGCCGCCCTGTTCCGCTTTATGGATATGCCAATTATTACGGCACTTCGGCTCGAAGGTTACGTTTGCCATAAACACCGTTTCTTTGGGATTAGTCAACGGCTTCAAGTAAGAATTGCCGATAAAATATTTTGCATAAGCCGTGTTCGGCTCGCCAAGTCCGAACAGTCCGCCGAACCTTCCGTCATCTTTATAAACCTCTTTCGCCATACGGAAGGCAGCCCAAGCATTGGGCCATCCTGCGTAAAACGCAACGTGGGTTAAAAGCCCTGCCATTTCGGCTTTGGTTACACCGTTAGCCTTTGCCGTTTGTAAGTGGTATTGAAATGAGCTGTCAATAAGCCCTTTACTTACGAGCGTCGTTACCGTGAGCATAGAGCGTGTTTTGAGAGAAAGCGTATCGCTCGACCACACTTCGCCAAATAACACGTCGTCGTTAAGTTCTGCGAATTTCGGCGCGAACTCTCCAAGCGAATCGCGTCCTGCTGTTTGTTTGACTTTCATAATCTATCTCCTTGTTTACTCATTCAATTCATCTGTGCGATAAGCGAGCTGACACTACCTCCGCTGCTTATACGCGCACCTGACTTCCAATTTGCTTTGGGTGCTAAACTATGCAAGGAAGTTGCACTTGAACCGATACCGCTACTACCCGACGTGCAGAAAGGTATAATTGTTACGCCGTCAAAGTCGTAGTTATAGCTTTCAAAAAACGTATAGATAATTTTCGGTGCTTGCCCCCACCAAATAGGATAGCCGATAAATATTACGTCGTACTGTTCTATGTTTTCCACGCTTCCGCTGATTTTGGGACGAGCGGTAGGATCATTCTGCTCACGGTTTGCTCGACAATCGGTATTATAATTTAAGTCGGCGGACGTGTACTGCTCTTGGGGTATTATCTCGTAAAGATACGAATTGGCTACTTGACTGTGTATTGTTTCCGCAACGCCCTCGGTTGTATTCGTTGCCGAAAAGTATGCGACAAGAACTTTCGGCTCATTCGTAGGCTGTTCAGGCTTAACAGGCTTTTCACTTGTAATTGTTATCTGCGTATTATTGCTTATCTGCGACAATTTTGCTATACCGTCACTCGCAATCTTTCCGAACGGTGCAAGCCCTGCCGACGCTCTGAAAGCATTATAGAAGATAGAGATATTTCCCCACGGAATATATACTGCCAAATCTCCCGCAACGGGCGTATATGTGTCGGGTGCGTCGCTCGTATTAAGCGCAGAACTTCCACTCGGCATATATGCGATTTTTTCTACGCTGTTATAGTCCGAAAAAGAAAGCGTGAGCGGTAAGCGAGAAACAAGATCGCGTGAAGTTGCATTGTCGTATAATTGCGCAGCAACCGTTTCGTTTCCGAATGTCATATATACTTCGCACAAATTTACAGGTTGGCTCGGTGTTATGGGCGCTACTGCGTACACAAGCTGTACATCACGGTTGCCGTAATTCCACATGGACGAACTTTTCTCAATAGCGTTCCATTCAGCTTCCGTTCCTGCATAGTTAATCTTTGTAATAGTGCTATCCTGAATAAAGGAATTGCCGATTACAGTAACAGTTTTCGGAATATAAAGCTCGGTAATTCCGCTTGTTCTGCGGAACGCACCCTGCGCTATATTCGTTACGCTTTCGGGAACGTTGTAATTGGCAACGCCACGAATTAACGTGTTAGTTGCACGTTCTATTAAATGTCCGTTTTCTGCACGATAAGCGGTGTTGCCGCTTGCAACCGAAAAACTTTCAAGCGATGCGCAGTTGTTGAATGCACCGTCGCCAATAGTTCTTACACCTTGCGGTATAGTAATATTTTTTAACGAAGAACAAGCCGAAAACGCATTGTTTCCGATAGTGGTTAAACTACTGTTCGCACCGATATTTACCGTAACTAACTGTCTGCAACCATAAAAGGTATTCTGACCGATTTCGGTAATCGTATCGGGGATAATAACGGAAGTGAAGGCTTTTTGAGCAAATGCGCCCGTACCGTGATGTCCTTGTATTTTTGTTACGGGCAAGCCTTCGTGTTCGGCGGGAATTACTACGATAGCTTCTTCGCCTATGCCTGTAACCGTGTAGGCGTTCCCTTCCTTAACAAAGGTAAGACTTGCCGTACTGTCGGGCAACTGTACTTCCGCTTCCCAACCTGCGTAAAGAGTAATATTTTCGTTTACTCTGTCGGTGTCGAAGTTCCACTCGGTATCGTCCTTTTTAAACCAACCCGTCAGATAATATCCGTCATAGGTAGGTGTTTGGGGACGAGCAGCGGGATTGCCTTCGCGTATTCTTTGACTTTCAACTGCGCTCCCGCCGCGGCTGTCAAAGGTCACTGTGTAGTACGTTCCCTTGTCTTCGGTTTCGTCGCCGCTAGGCTTTTTGTCTTCGTCACCGTCTGGCTTTTTGTCTTCGTCACCGTCTGGCTTTTTGTCTTCATCCCCGCCGACGCCGCCGATACCTATATCGCCGTTATCGGCAGGATCACTTCCGTTAGTCCCATTGCCGCCGCAGCCTGTAAGCGCAAACACCAAGCACAATATACAAGCCAACAAAATGCAAACAAATTTTTTAGTTTTCATATTTATCTCATTAATTATTTTTTATTTCGTGTATCAGGTAGTCAATTTGCTGTATTGATTTTTCATGTGCGTGAAAGGCGTCCAATATGCGGTATCTGCTTTT
>CAMWPZ010000103.1 GCA_947176305.1 uncultured Clostridia bacterium | reverse complement strand
TCTCAATGGAGTGCTTTGCCTTTTCAACAACCGTTTCCGCAGTGAATCCGAAGTACTCGAATACTTCTTTCGCAGGTCCCGAAATTCCGAAGGTGTGCATTGCGATAACCTCGCCGCAGTCACCCGAATATTTGTACCACGCAAAGTGCGAAGCCGCTTCAACGCAAACTCTTGCTTTAACAGCGGCAGGCAGTACGAATTCCTTGTATTCGTCGGTCTGCTTTTCGAATTCTTCCATACTCGGCATAGAAACTATGCGCGCCTTAATTCCCTCGCCTGCAAGCTTTTTCTTCGCTTCCACACACAGCTCAATTTCCGAGCCGCAGGATATAAGCAGAACGTCGGGCGTGCCCGCACAGTCCTCGAGGATATAACCGCCCGCAAGCGCCTTGATGTCAGAGTTTTCGTTCTGCGGCAGATTCTGTCGCGAGAGTACGAGAACGGTGGGGGATTCCTGCGTAAACGCGGAAATGTACGCCGCCGCGGTTTCCTTGCCGTCGCAAGGACGGAAAACTTTGAGGTTGGGGATAGAGCGGAGAGCTATAAGCTGTTCTACAGGCTGGTGCGTGGGTCCGTCTTCGCCGACGCCTATCGAATCGTGCGTCATAACGTAAATTACGGGAATATTCATAAGCGCGCTCATTCTGATTCCGCCCTTCATATAGTCGGAGAACGAGAAGAAGGTCGAGCAAACTATTCTAAGTCCGCCGTGCAGTTGAATACCGTTGCAGATAGCCGCCATAGCGTGTTCGCGGATACCGAAGTGAATATTTCTTCCCTCGCGGTTGTCGGGGGTGAAGTAGCCCTTGCCTTTAAGCTCGGTCTTGGTGGAGGGGGCAAGGTCGGCAGAGCCCGACATAAGGTTGGGCATCAGCTCGGAAATCTTGTTTAAGATTTTTCCGCCCGAAACTCTGGTGGCTTCGGCTTTATCGAAACGGAACAGCTCGGGCATTTCGTTGAAGTCCGGCTCCATACCGTTCATAAATTTTCTGTATTTTTCCGCAAGCTCGGGATATTCGCGCTCGTACTTAATGAACATTCTGTTCCAGTCGCGCTCGGCTTGCAGCTTATCCTCGGCAATCTCCATGCAGTGCTTTTTAACGTCCTCGGGCACGCAGAACGGCTCTTCCGTCCAGTTGAAGAACTGCTTTGTCTTGGCAAGGTTATCCTCGCCCATGGGCGCGCCGTGTACGTCCGCGGTATCGGCAATGGGCGAGCCGTAGCCGATAACCGTTTGGCATATGATAATCGAAGGCCTCGTCAAATCGCTCTTCGCGCGGCTTATTGCCGCTCTCAGCGTGCCGAGGTTGTTCGCATCGTTCACGCGTATAACCTGCCAACCCTGCGCCGCAAATCTCGTTGCCGTGTCCTCGGAGAAGGTCTGCTTAATTCCGCCTTCGATGGTAATATCGTTTTTATCGTAGAGGAGTATAAGCTTTCCGAGCTTCTGCGTTCCCGCGAACGAGCAAGCCTCGTAACCCATACCTTCCTCAAGACAACCGTCGCCGCACAAAACGTAGGTGTAGTGGTCTACGACGGGGAAATCGGGTCTGTTGAAAATCGCCGCAAGGTGCGATTCTGCAACCGCAAAGCCGACCGCATTGCCTATGCCCTGTCCCAAAGGACCGGTGGAGGTTTCAACGCCTTCGGTCTTGCCGTATTCGGGGTGACCGGGGGTTTTCGAGCCGACCTGTCTGAAATTCATAATATCTTCTTTGGTTACGTCGTAACCGAAAAGATGCAAAAGCGAGTAAAGGAGCATCGAGCCGTGTCCCGCGGAAAGAATAAACCTGTCGCGGTTATCCCAGCGCGGATTTTTGTAACTGAAATTCAGAAAGTCGGCAAACAGCTCGTACCCGATAGGCGCGGCGCCCATACAGATACCGGGGTGTCCCGAATTTGCTTTCTGAATAGCTTCGGCAGAAAGTATTCTTATTGTGTCAACGCTTTTACTGGCAACAGACATAATTTTCTCCTTATATGTAAATTAGTATGATATAAATTTTTTCAAATTTTCAACGTTCAGAAAGGCGTAGCTCTCTAATAAACTTAAAAGCTTTTCCGCCATAATCTTGTTCCCGCCTGCGGTGTTGCTTTCGAAGTTTACGGGCATAACGGGGTCGTGTACGCTCTGGCGTATCAAAAGCCACCCGTCGCCGTCGGTTTTCCCGAAATTAATTCTCGCGCCTTCGTAGTTGTCGGGCGCAAGCTTCATATCCGCAGAAGTTAAAGCCGCCGCCTTCATATCCCCGATAACCTTTTGTCCCTCGGCTTTGAAGTTCTCGCTAAGCCCGGTAAAGGTCAAGCGCACCTCGGCGCACTCAACGGGCTCGGGAAGCGCGGCAATCAAATCGCACAGCTTCGCCCCCGTCTTAGCTTGGTTTGAAAGGGTAATAAGTATACGCGTAACGAGGTAAGCGCCGTCGTCAAGCATATAATTGTCGGCAAAAGCCGCGTGTCCCGAAGTTTCCATAGCAAGGGGGGAATACCCGCCGCTTTTGTTCACTTCCACGCATTTGTCGATAACGTTTTTATATCCGCGCTTGTAACGGATATGCTGTCCGCCCAAAGCTTTAATAAACGCAGTCAGTCCGTCGCTCGTCACCGAGTCGGTAACTATAATCGAGTTGGGCTTTTCCTTTAAAAGCACTGCGGAAATAAGGGCGATAAGCCTGTTTCTGTTTATCTCTTTTCCGTCGCTGTCAACCGCGCCCGCGCGGTCAACGTCGGTATCGAAAATAATTCCGAGGTCCGCGCCGTTTTCCAGAACTGCGGAAGAAAGGCTTTTAATCGCGCCTGCGTCCTCGGGGTTGGGTATGTGGTTGGGGAACCTTCCGTCAGGCTCTAAAAACTGGCTTCCCGTAATATCCGCGCCGAGCGGAAGCAAAACCTTTTCCGCAAAGAAGCCGCCCGCGCCGTTGCCCGCATCCACGATAATTTTTTTGCCCGCAAGGGGGAAGGTGCAGCCGCATGCTTCCCTGACGGATTCTGCAAGAATTTCCGAATACTCGTCCATATAACTCTTTTCGGAATAATTCCCCGAAGCCGCGCAAAGTTCTTCACCGTCTAAGCCTTCGGCAATTTCCAAAATCTCGTCTATATCGCGCGAATCGAGTCCTCCGTCGGGCGTAAAAAATTTCAGTCCGTTCCTGTCGTAAGGCAGGTGCGAGGCGGTAATCATAATCGACGCGTCACAGCCCCAGTCGGACTTTTTCAAAAGTATGAACATCGAGGGAGTGGACGAAAGCCCCGTATACACAAGGTCGCACCCGCTCGATAAAATTCCCTCTTTAACGCAGTTCAAAATCCGCTGTGCGGAAATTCTGCTGTCGTTGCCCACGGCAATTTTAAAACGGTCCTTCTTGTATCTTGAAGTCAGCCATTTAATGAACGCGCGGCTGATTAAAATAACCGCCTCGTCCGTAAGTGTCACGGCTGAATAATCGCCGACTGCAACGCCGCGCACGTCCGTTCCGCTTTTAAGTTTTTTAAGTCCGTTAGGCTCCATAGTTTGATTATACATTATTTTAAAGTCGAATACAAGTGTTTGAAGTTGAATATGCGCAAAATTTTCTCCGCACGCTCTGGGAAAATAGTGGAAACGCACGCGCTAATTTTCTTAAACCCCGTTAAATTCGTTTTATTTTTGTAAACGGTTGTGATATAATTTCCGCATAGAGGAGTAATTATGGCAAAGGAAAGTTTTGTTGAACAGATTGCGGATATAGAAAAAGATTTTCCGCAGTGGTATACCGACGTTGTTTTAAAGACGGGCTTGGTGGACTACGGTCCCGTAAAGGGCACAATGGTTATCCGCCCCTACGGCTACGCTATATGGGAAAATATCCAGTCCGAGTTGGATTCGCGCTTCAAAGCCACGGGACATAAAAACGCGTATTTCCCGCTTTTAATTCCCATGAGCTTTTTTACGAAAGAGGCCGAGCACGTTGAAGGCTTCGCGCCCGAAGTTGCAGTCGTAACGCACGCAGGCGGCGAAGAACTTTCCGAGCCTTTGGCTATCCGTCCGACTTCCGAAACGATTTTCGGCAGTATGTATTCCAAGTGGATACAGTCTTATAGAGATTTGCCCGTGCTTATTAACCAGTGGGCAAACGTCATGCGTTGGGAAAAAACCACGCGCCCGTTCTTGAGGACTTCCGAATTTTTATGGCAGGAAGGCCACACCGCCCACGCAACGGAAGACGAGGCGCTTGAAGAAACCATGAAAATGCTTGCCGTATATAAGGAGTTCGCGGAAAACGTTCTGGCGATTCCCGTAATCTGCGGCAAAAAGACCGAAAAGGAAAAGTTCGCAGGCGCGGTTGCAACCTTCGGCATGGAAGCAATGATGAAGGACGGTAAAAGCTTGCAGGCAGGCACTTCGCACTATCTCGGTCAGAATTTTGCAAAAGCTTTCGATATAAAATTCTTGGATAAGGACGGAGTTCAGAAGAACGTTTACACGTCAAGCTGGGGCGTTTCCACAAGGCTTATCGGCGCGCTTATAATGGCGCACGGCGATAACCGCGGCTTAATTCTGCCGCCCAAGGTTGCGCCCTGTCAGGTCGTAATCGTACCCATCGCCGCAAAGAAAGGCGGAGTTATGGAAGCCTGCGCAGATATTAAAGCCAAGCTTGAAAAAGCGGGCGTCCGCGTAATTTTAGACGAAACGGACAACAGCCCCGGCTGGAAGTTCAACGAGTGGGAAATGAAAGGCGTGCCTTTGAGAATAGAGTTGGGACCGCGCGACTTGGAAGCAGGCAAAGCGCTTATCTTCCGCCGCGACACACTCGAAAAGGCAGAGGTACAGCTTGACAATATCGCCAAGACCACGCAACAGCTTTTAGATACCGTTCAGAAGGATATGCTCGAAGCCGCGCGAGTTCGCCGCGATAATAAAATCGTTTACGCAAACGATTTAAAAGGCATATTGAACGGAGTAGAGGGCGGCAACTTCGTAAAAGCCGGTTGGTGCGGCTGCCGCGAGTGCGAGGATAAAATCAAGGCTGAAACCGCCGCCACCGCAAGGGTATTTGCCGAGGGCGAAACCTCGAAAACCTGCGCCGTATGCGGCAAAAAAGCCGAACACACGGTCATATTTGCCCGTGCGTATTAATAGAATAAAAAACAGCGGGCGCGCGTGCTGAAAG
>CAMWPZ010000102.1 GCA_947176305.1 uncultured Clostridia bacterium | reverse complement strand
GTTCGGTGAAGAACTCTTCAATCTTTTTAGCCTGCTGTTCGGGCTTCAAGCCGTCCTCGGAGAAAAGCCCCGTTAAGGTGACCGCGCCGAAAGGAAGCGTTACGTAGTTTAAAATGTTGCGCCTGTTGTAGTATACGATTTTCGTCGAGCCGCCGCCGATTTCCAGAATCAAGCCCTTGGGAACGTCCATCGAATTTATTACGCCGCGGTAAACGTAAATCGCCTCTTCTTCCGCCGATAAAACGCGGATTTTAATTCCGCAGCTTGCCTGAATCTCGTCCAAAAAGCTTCTCTGGTTTTTGGCGCGGCGGACTGCGGCGGTAGCAACGGCGATAATGCGCGAAACGTTGCTTGCGTCGCAGAGCTTGCGGAACATTTTAAGCGTTTTTATCGTTTCGGCAATTCGGGCTGGATTCAAAATGCCGTCGCGCTCCATATCCTGTCCCAGGCGGACGCTTTCTTTAAGCTCGTCCACGACCATAAAATAGCCGTCCGCGAACAGGTTGACTATTACCAACCTTGCCGAATTTGAACCTAAATCGATAATGCCTATCTTTTCCAAAATTATACTCCCGAATAAGGCTGTTTTGCCTTCGTAATTATTGACGCATTTAACAAAATCAATTATCGCAATTATAACATATTAATATAAATTTGTATATATTTTTTAAAAAACTTTGTGCAAATTGCACAAAGTTTTTTTATCGTAACAGTCATAAATCTTTCAGGTATTTGTGAATATCGGGGCAGAAAAATTCGGGCGCTATCGATTTTAACGGCTGTAAAACGAATTGCCGCTCTTTATATCTCGGGTGCGGAATTATAAAGTTTTGCTCGTTTATAATTCGGCTTCCGAAAAATATTATATCTATATCCAGCGTTCTGTCAGCCCAGCGCGTATTCCTAACTCTGCCGCACTCTTGCTCTATTCGGTTTATCTCTTTTAACAGCTGTCGGGGTAAAAGCACGGTTTCAATTTGCACGGCGCAGTTTAAAAAGTCGTTTTTTGCAACTCCGCCGACGGGCGCGGTTTGGATATATTCGGAAACCTTTTCCACCCTTACGCCGCGCGTTTTATTCAGCTTTTCTATCGCGGTATCTAAGTAGGCTTTTTTATCGCCCTCGCTCGAGCCGAGCGAAAGATAGACTGTTTCGCGCGCAAGTTCGACTTCTGCAGCAACCGTTTTAAACTTCAACTTCAACGGCGCGTCGGGCTTGTTCACCGTAAGCGTTATTTTCGAAACGGTCGGGAAATTTTCCAAAATCTCAAAAGCGCACTCGAAGGCGAGCTTTTCAATTAAATTAAAGGTGTTTTCCTTGGTTACCTTTTCAATCAGCAAACACACTGCCGAATAGTTGACCGTACCGCTTAAATCGTCGCTTTTTGCCGTCTCGTAAAAGTCTGCGGTTAAATCCGCGTCGAATATAAAGCGCTGCGGGGTTTGCTTTTCAAAGCCGTGTACGCCGTGGCAGGCGGAAATTTCAAGTCCGCGTATTTTAATTTTCATTGTAAGCTTCCTCTATCGCCAAAGCGTTTTCCTTTATATCGTGCACGCGCACGAACAGCACTCCCTTCTTCGCGGCAAGGCGCGTTGACTGCAACGTCGGCTCGAGCCTGTCCTCAACGTTGCCGCCGAACATCGATTTGCGGCTTGTGCCTATTAAAAGCGGATAGCCGTGAACGGACAGCTTTTCATAGCCGTTCAGAAGTTCAAAATTCTGTTCGCGCGATTTCGCAAAGCCTATTCCCCCGTCGAGGCAAATCTTTTTCCTGTCTATCCCCGCATTTAAAGCCGTATTTATACTGTTTTTCAAAAATCCGTTTATCTGCGGAAAAATATCGCCCTGCAACGGCGCTTTGGCGTTGTGCATTATGCAGACCGCCGCGTTGTGCCTTGCGACAGTTTCCGCCATAGCCTTATCGTGAGTTAAACCCCAGATGTCGTTTATCATATCCGCGCCGATAGACAAAGCCGCTTCGGCGCTCTTTGCAAAATAGGTGTCCACGGAAACGGGGATATCGAAATTGCGTTTTATTTGTTCGAGCGGTTTTTCGAAGCGTGAAATTTCCTCGTCGGCGGAAACCTCGGTATAGTTCGGGCGCGTGGACTGTGCGCCTAAATCTATGACCGCCGCGCCTTCTTTTACCGCCCTTTCAACCGTCTTTAAAACCGTGTACACGTCTTTGCGGCTGGGCGCAAAAAAGCTGTCGGGCGTTAAGTTGACGATTGCCATTATATAGGTGTAGTTTTTAAATTCTTTATTGCCGATTATCATTTTACCGAGCGTTTATAAGTGCGAGCGCTTCCCTCTTTTTATCTTCGGGGAAGTTGCCGAGAACTGAATACGAAGTGGTTTTACTGCCCGCCTTTTTGACGCCGCGGCAGGTCATACAGGTGTGTTCGGCTTCGCACACGACAAGCACGCCCTTGGGCTTCAAATAGCGCATAATTTCGCTTGCTATCTGCGAGGTCAGCCGTTCCTGAATTTGCAGTCTTTTAGAAAGAACGTCAACCGTCCGCGCAAGCTTCGAAAGCCCCACGACCTTTCCGTCGGGAATATACGCTATTGCGACCGTGCCGAAAAAGGGCATCAAATGGTGTTCGCACGTGGACGAAAAATAAATATCCTTTTCCACTACCATTTCACCGTTTTCGGCTTTGAAGGTCTTTGAAAGGTGTTCCTTGCAGGTTTGATTTTCGCCCGAAGTAAATTCGGCAAAGGCGTCCGCAACGCGGCGTGGGGTGTCCTTTAAGCCCTCGCTGTTTCTGTCCGCGCCGATTGCGTCGAGTAAATCTTCTATTGCCTTTATTGCTTTCTCTCTATCCACTCAAAAGCCTCCTTCAAAATCGTAAACGAGCCGCAGACGGCGACCGTATTCCCCTGCGCCCTTTCAAGCGCTTCCGTAACACTTCGGGCGCGGTCTGCATATTTAAATTGCTTTTTGCACTCCGCGAAAACCTTGTCTATATCCGAAGCGCGCGCGCCGCTCGTAGGTACGGCGATAATTCTATCCGCGCAGGTTTTCAGAATTTCAAGACAGCCCGAATAATCCTTATCCGACAGACACCCGTAAATTACGGTTGCGCCGCTATATTCTTTTAAAAGCTGTGCAAGCGGTGAAAACGCGGCGGGGTTGTGCGCACCGTCGAGAATATAAGTTTTTCCGTGCGCCTTTAAAACTTCAAGCCTGCCGTGCGGCTTTGCTTTTTCTATTCCCTGCTTTATCGCCTTTTCCGGCAGATTTAAAATATGTGCCGCCTCTATCGCGGTAACCGCGTTGTACGCCTGCGCCGTGCCGTAGGTTGAAAGGCGGTAACTTTCGCCCTTATAGTTAAAGGCTTGTGAACCCGTTATTTGCGGCTTTTCGGGAATAATTGCGTTGAGGTTTTTAAAGTAATTTAAAACCTCTTGCGGCTGCATGGGGTTTACAACCGCGGGGCAGCCGTTAATTATGTCCGATTTATGGTAACAGATTTCTTCGAGCGTTGCGCCTAAAATTTTGGTATGCTCCAAGCCTATCGAGGTTATAACAGCAACCTCTTTTTTAGCGATAGCGTTGGTTGCGTCAAGCCTTCCGCCGAGCCCACACTCTATCACCGCATACTCGCAACCGCTTTCCGCGAAGCAATAAATCGCGCCTGCCGTTTCCACCTCGAACGCGGTCGCGCCGAGCTTTTCGCCGATTTCGTAAGCGCTTTTAAAGCTTTTTGCCAAAGCGCGTTCGTCTGCGGGCACGCCGTTTATTTTAAATTGTTCGGAATACGAATACACGAAAGGCGAGGTGAACGTGCACACCCTTTTGCCTGCGGCGATAAGAATTTGCGTTATATATTCCGCGGTCGAGCCTTTGCCGTTCGTGCCGGCGATATGAATTATTTTAAGCTTTTCGTCGGGGCGGTCAAGCCCGTTTAAAATCTTGCGCGTTCTGTCCGTGCCGAAGTCCATACCGCGCGGAACCAAAGCCGCGATTTTTTCAAAAATTTCTTCCAATAAAAAAACGCCTCCTCAGGCGTCCGAAAAAGTTTATTTTAAGGACGCGCACGTAAACCGCAGGCAAAAGCCTTTCGTTTGGCGGCTGTCCGACCGCCAACACTTGACGCTTCCGTGCATATTCAAATTATATCACGGGGTACGCGATAAATCAAGAATATTGAAAGAAATTTTGATAATACTTATATTATGGCTCTGATATTTATACGCACCGCAATAATCTTTATAACCCTTTTATTCGTAATGCGGCTTATGGGCAAAAGCCAGATTGGCGAAATGCAGCCCTTCGAATTTGTTATCACGCTTTTAATTGCCGAGCTTGCGTGCATACCCATGGCGGACACGTCTATCCCCCTTCTGTACGGCATAATCGCAATTATCGCGATTTTCGTGATGCACCAGATTGTGTGGCTTTTGGATTTGTGGTTCAAGCCGATGAAGTACGTCGTATGCGGAAAACCGTCGATAGTGATAAATAAGGACGGTGTGGACGAAAAGGAATTGAAGAAGAACAATCTTGACGTGGGCGATTTAATCGAGAGCATGCGCGTTGCGGGGTACTTTTCTTTAGACGACGTTTACTACGGCTTGTACGAGGCGAACGGCAGTTTTTCCGCGCTGGAAAACCCCGATAAAAGCACGTCGTCGCTTTCGGTTACGGTTATCGACGGGGGCAAGCCCGACAAGAAAAACCTTGCGCTTTGCGGAATAAGCTTCGATGATTTAAACAAGTTCCTTGAAAAGCAGAACGCGAAAATGAAGCAGGTTATAGTTATGACGGTCAACGCCGAGGGAAGAGTTTACTTCCAGAAGAAAGGCGAGAAATATAAAATTTTACAAACGGAGGTTAGCGGCAAATGGTAAAGTCGGTTATATACACGCTGACGGCACTTGCGCTGTGCATAGGGCTTTTCGTGGGCGTGGAAATTTACGTAAACAAGCAGTTTGACGAATTCGAGAGCGCTTTGGAAACGCTATACAGAAAGATAGAGAACGAAGAAGCCAACCGCGAGGACGGTTACGCCGTGCGCGAAATGTGGGCGGACAAAAAGGAAAAGTTGCATATATTTCTGCCGCACAACGACATATCGTACGTTGACTACTGGCTGAACGAGACGTGCGGACTTATTTACGAGGGCAACTATTCCCTTGCGCTCTGCAAGGTTGAAGTTTTGCGCGACATTGCGAAAAACATTCCCGACTCTTACGGCTTAAAGCTTGAAAATATATTTTAAAATATTATAAAGGCGCGCAAGGCTTTAAAGCC
>CAMWPZ010000101.1 GCA_947176305.1 uncultured Clostridia bacterium | reverse complement strand
GTGGGGGCTGGGTTTTTCCGCCCTGCTTGTGGATGTTTTTCATAATTATTTTTTTATACGTCAAAATTATATCTTTGGGGGGTTATTTTAAGCGGCCACTGCCTATTTTTATAAATATTCTTTTTTAAGTTGTTCGAAGCGGTCTTTATATTTTTGCGCTTCTTCCCCGCGCCCCTTGGCTTTTAAATATTCGTACCTTAGCTCGGTCAGGGCGATAAAGCTTTCGTCCTCCTCGCGGATTTGCGGTAAGTCGAATAAAAGTTTTTCGTCGACTTCTTCAACGGGTTTACCGTTCAGAATCTGCGCTTGAACGGTTAAAACCGCAAGCATAACCTTTGCTTCGTCCTCGCCCGTGACAAGATTGCAGATTACAAGTCCGTCGGTCTTGCCGCCGTAGAATTCCAACGGCATAGAGTTGAGGAAATACAGATAGAACGAAAACGGAAGTATTCCGCTTATTTCCGCGGGTACGGCGGGAACGCACAGCGCGACAATTCCCAAAATAATGCACAAAAAGTTTGCGTAAAGTCCGCCGAGCGCGGTGACGATAAGCCTTGATTTCAAGCCTTTATCCGTCCTGGGTTTAAGCTTTACGCACGACGAGCCGAAAAGTCTGAACTTCGGCTTTGCCGAAATTTTCGACAGCGCGCCGAAGATTATATGTCCCAGCTCGTGCAGGGCGCTTGAAAGCGGTATGCTTACGAGCATTACGGCAAACGTCACGCCCAAGGAAATCGGCAGACTTTCTATCGCGCCGCTTGTCGCGCAAACGTACGCGCAGACCGCCGCCAAGCCGAGCGTTATTATGATATTCAAAGGAAAAATTAAACGCTTCATCTTATCCCCTCTTTAAGAAGATAAAAGCCTTCTAAGTTGTCGCTTTCGGAAACGGTGATTTTATCGATGCCGAATTTTTGCATAACCGCGCAGATTAAAAGTCCGCCTCCGCCGACGAGCGCGGAAGATTTGCCGCATATAGTGGTTGCCTGTATTTCTTCAACGGGTTTTATCAAATACGTTTCGGAAAGGTCTATAAGAGTGTCCAAGGGAAAGGTTGTGCCGTCGGAAATTTCGGGGCGGTACTCCTTTAAACCGTGCTTGATTGCCGCAAGGCGCGTAGCCGTGCCGCCGATAGCAAAAAAATTGAAGCCGCTTGCATTGAAAGGCGTGTACTCTTTTACCCTTTCGGAAATTACTTTCAATATCTTTTCTCTGTCGCGGCCTGCTGCCTCGAAAAGGCTTACCGCGCCGATATTCACGCTTTGCGAAAAGACGGATTTTCCGTTCATTTGTATGCTGACTTCGGTGCTTGCGCCGCCGACGTCGATTATTCCACCGTCGGAATTTTTAAGCGCGCCGAGTATGCCTATTCTCGCTTCCTCATTGCCGCTCATAATTTGCACTTCCGCGCCGCAAAGCTCTTTTACTCTGTTTACAAAAATCAGGCGGTTTAAAGAGTTCCTTACCGCGGCGGGGGCGAAGATATAAGTTTTTTCCGCGCCATCTTCCTGCGCCTTTTTATAAAACTTTAAAACGGCTTGAGCGGTGCGCTCGATAGCGGCTTCTGAAAGGTTGCCCGTGGCGGCAACGCCTTCACCAAGGCGCGTGGTTTCCATTTTCTTATATAAAGTTTTTCCGTCTGCCAAGGTTGCAAGGCGGACGGAATTAGAGCCAACGTCAATTATACTGACTTTCATATTAATCTCCGAAAACGAAGCCGTACTCGAAAGCCTTGTCCAAAAGATATTCCTTGGACTTGTAGTATTCGAGGCTGTCGCCTTCCTTTTCCGTTTCAGTGGTGTAATAGTCGATTTCGGTTTGTAATTTATCGCGCTTGTTTTTTAAAACCGCAATGTCGACTATCTGGTAAATGATTACCGCAACGAGAATTACGAATAATATTACCGCGTTTACGGTTATTGCCGCAACGAAGCGGTTGCGCTTTTCTTCGTTCATTTAAGTTTCCTTGATTTTTTCACTTTTTCTTTGAGTGATTTTATTATACACTTTTTTTACGAAAAATGCAACGATTATATGGAAACTTTTTAAATACAGAAACGCACCTAAAACGCAGCCAAGAAGCATGTAAAAACGAAGCTCGTAAAAGCTGAACATTACGGACGTGAATATGAACATTGCCGCAAAAATCAGCGAGTAGACTATGTCGCACGCGATGGTAAAAATTCTGTCCTTTACGGTGAACGCTTCGCGGTGGATACCGCAGACGGCGCAACGCGCGATATATAAAATATCGTACACGACGCCGCTTATAACGCCGCAGAACGCGCAGGTAATAAATATGAAAATCTGCATAAGATTATCTGAACAGCCTTGACTTTAAGCCTATTCCCTTTGCCGCGTAGCGGACGGAAATTATATCGCCCGTTGCCGCGAAGGCGCCGCCGGATTTTGAGAAGTTTACGATTTTCATACCGCTGCCTGCAACTATTATTCTTCCGCCCTGATAGGACAAAATTATCTGCTTATCCGAGAACGCGTCAACGCTGTCTATCGCCGTTGCCGTTATCCTTTTGCACTGTTCGATATTGATTGAGTGGGGAACGCCGCTTTCCATAAAAAATTTCCTCGCATAAAAAAATAAATACCGCCTTTACGGGTGGTATTTATATATGCTTGTTTACTTTGAATTATGCCATATTTGCGGCGTGCGCGTTTAAAGTCCCTTCTTCAACTTTGCGTTGGCTTTGGCGCGAAGCTCGCCGTTTAAGATGCGCTTTCTTATGCGGATATTTTTGGGGGTGATTTCCAAAAGCTCGTCATCGCCGATAAATTCAAGGCACTCTTCCAAGCTCATTTTCTTGGGCGTGATAAGACGAAGCGCGTCGTCGCTTGCGCTGGAACGCGTGTTAGTCAGGTGCTTGGTTTTGCAGACGTTCACGTTCAAGTCGTCGCTTTTGGGGCTTTCGCCTATAACCATACCCTCGTACACGGGAGTGCCTGCGCCGATAAACAGCGTGCCCCTGCCCTGCGCGTTGAAAAGTCCGTAGGTGACCGCTTCGCCCGTTTCGAACGCGACGAGCGAGCCCGTATCTCTTCTTGTAAGCTCGCCCTTGTAGGGTTGGTATTCGAAGAATACGCTGTTCATAACGCCCTCGCCCTTGGTCGAAGTCAGAAACTCGGACTTGTAGCCGAAAAGTCCGCGCGCGGGTACGATAAATTCAAGGCGCGTACGCGTGCCTATTGCGCTCATATGCAAAAGCTCGCCCTTTCTGTTGCCCATACTCTGGAACACCGCGCCGGTTGCGTCGTCGGGAACGTCGACTATCAGTCTTTCCATAGGCTCGCACTTGACGCCGTCGATTTCCTTGTACATTACCTTGGGGGTTGAAACCTGAAACTCGTAGCCCTCGCGGCGCATATTCTCGATTAAAATCGAGAGGTGCATTTCACCTCTGCCGCATACGCGGTAACTGTCGGCGGAGTCGGTTTCCTCAACTCGTAAAGATACGTCGCGCAGAAGCTCTCTGAAAAGTCTGTCGCGGATATGGCGGGTGGTTACCCACTTTCCGTCCTTGCCTGCAAACGGCGAATCGTTGACCGAGAAGGTCATTTCAACCGTGGGCTCGGTGATTTTGACGAACTTGTGCGCTTCCACGCAGTCGGGCGAGCAGACAGTATCGCCAATGTTGATTTTTTCAAGTCCCGAGAAGCAGACTATATCGCCTGCCTTCGCAGTTTCGCAAGGGGTGCGCTGTAAGCCTTCTATCTGATAGAGGTTGACGAGTTTGCCCTGCGTTCTTAAATGAACGTCGTTGTAGTTGGTGACTACTACGCCCTGACCTTGGGTTATGGTGCCGCGCTCTATCCTGCCGATACCGATACGGCCGACGTAGTCGTTATAGTCGATTGACGAAACGAGAAGCTGCGCGGGGGCTTTTTCGTCCACTTCCATGGGCTGAATGTGGTTTAAAATCGTTTCGAAAAGGGGCGTCAGGTCCTTTTCCTTTTCGTTTAAGTCCAAGGTTGCCGTGCCTTCCCTGCCCGAACACCAGACTACGGGCGACATTAACTGGTCGTCGGAAGCGTCAAGCTCAAGGAGCAGCTCTAAAATTTCGTCCTGAACTTCGTTAAGTCTTGCGTCGGGGCGGTCGATTTTATTTACGACAATAATGAGCCTGTGACCCATTTCAAGCGCCTTTTGTACGACGAAACGCGTTTGAGGCATGGGGCCTTCCGCCGCGTCGACGAGGACGAGAACGCCGTTGACCATCATCATAACCCTTTCGACCTCGCCCGAAAAGTCGGCGTGGCCCGGGGTGTCAACGACGTTTATTTTAACGCCCTTGTAGTGTATGGACGTATTTTTTGCGAGTATTGTTATACCCCTTTCGCGTTCCAAGTCGCCCGAGTCCATTACTCGCTCTTCTACCGACTGGTTGTCGCGGAAGGTGTTGCTTTGCTTTAACATTGCGTCGACAAGCGTTGTTTTGCCGTGGTCGACGTGAGCGATGATTGCTACGTTTCTTAAATCTTCTCTAATCAAAATTCTGCCTCGTATATGTTAAAAAAATTAATTCGATTGGTAATTATAAGTTTTGCTGAATAAGCCATACCCTGTCAAAGTGCTTTAATCTTAAATCTTCCTTACGGATATAAAAATAAATTTTACCGCACTTGCCGAACTCTAATTCAAAATCTTTATTATCTATCGAGCTGAGCTGGAACAAAAGCGTCCACTCCTTAGCGCCTTCTTCTATTTTTTCAAGCTCGTCGGCAGGGAAATTAACGTCGTTCCATACCTCGTCGGAATTATAACCGCGGGCAATCAGTTCACAGTCGGAAGTCATATTGCCCTGAATTACGTCCGCATAGCCCAAAAGACAGCTTCTGAGATAATCAATGCCGAGTTGTTTGCGCGCAGCGCGGAATGCTTCTATCGTCTGTCTGTAGTCGTTGCGGCCGAGATAATAATCTTCGCCGTCTATATAGGTTTTATCCGATTTTACCGATATTCCAAGTATGGGAAAACGGTATTCGGGAGGTAAATCTTCGGGGAATTCCGCTTTATGTAAATCTTCCCATTGCTGAAACCAGTATACATGTGCGCAACCCTTATCGCGCCGTTCGTAACCGCCGCGCATAGATGCAACCTCATAAAAAAACGCAAGCGTTCCGCTGTGCGGCAAAAGTCCGTCGGTATCGAGCTTGGAAATTTCAGATAAATCGAACTGTGCAAGGAACGCAAGCGGGCGAGGTTTTACCCGTTTATCGTCAGCCGTGTCCGTTTCAAAATACGGCCAAACAAAATCTTTGGGAATGTCGGGCGTGCCGCCGAAGCGCGTTGCACCCTTTTTATATTCGCCGCTTTCTTCGAATTTAAGCGAAATCGAATTGAGAGCAGTGTCTAATAATTCTTTTTTTATTTCCTCGACCTTACTCGTATCGAGCGTGTTTTCCTTGTTCGCCGTCGCCGTGATTTCAGGATTTTTTGCTTTGCGGTTTTTATATATCCTACATAAAATCAGTCCGAAACCCACAGCCAGAAATACGAATGCAAAAGTAACGCAAAACGCTATTTCAAC
>CAMWPZ010000100.1 GCA_947176305.1 uncultured Clostridia bacterium | reverse complement strand
GCCATCCCCCACACTGCTGTGTTTCGGGGGGTGGGCTTTGTTTATAAGAAACTGATTCAAGGCGCAAGCGATGCCCGAGAAAACTGTTGCCCTTACAGTTTTCGAGAAAGATAGTTGCCGGATTTCAAAAAAATAAACACGACCTTGTGTCGTGTTTATTTTTTATGCTAATCGTTGGCGGATAGAATATCTACAAATTCTTTTAACATCGAATAAACGTAGTCAGAATTGAAACAAACTTCGTCTTGCTGTTCGCCGTTTGTATCGGCTTGTTTCCAACGGGTGCAGGCGGAAGTATCGGGCTTACGCGAAACGCCCCGCGGTTTACCGTCACGAGAGCAATGCCCGAAATCAACACATTTAAAAGTCGTATCTTCTTTTATATAGTGCTGCACAAAATATTCACAGTTTTTGCATAACTTAATTTCGCTCATCGGCATACCTTTATATGAATTATATTAGGTAAATTCCCTAATGTAAAGTAATTTTAGGGAAATTCCCTATAATATAATTATGAAAATTTTTCAAGAACGTTTGAGAGAATTGCGAAAACTTAAAAATTTAAGCCAGAAACAACTTGCGGAAATTCTTAAAACGAATAACAGCAGTATATGTGATTGGGAGTGCGGGCGCAGTCAGCCCGATTTACAAACCCTTGCGGGAATTGCCCGCTATTTTGAAGTTTCCGCAGATTATCTTTTAGGCTTAGAGGACTGAGCAACAGGCACAGTTTAATTTATGAAAAGCAACCGCTTTACGCAGTTGCTTTTTTGTTTGCGTTAATTGTCGGCGGGTAAAACTTGGGTAAGCTCATTTGTAAGACTTACTTTACAGTATATGTTAATTATAGTGTAAGACATATCTTACGTCAAGTATTTTTTGTAAAAAATATCTTACAATAAAGTTATGAAAAATTTATTCGCTGTGCGCCTGAGTGAATTATTGGAAATGAATAATCTATCTAAACGCGCACTTGCAAAGAATATAGGTATTTCAGCTATGAGTATTTCCGACTGGACAAACGGAAAAGTTCAGCCAACGGCAGAAAATATTTATATAATTGCCGAGTACTTTGACGTTTCTTCCGACTATCTTTTAGGTTTAAAAGAAGATTGAATAGTAGCTTCGTATACAAAAAAAAGCAACCGCACAATGCGGTTGCTTTTAATTTTTTTATAATTGATAAAAGCGCGATATTTTACAATTTATTTTTGACTGTCTTTTTATAGATTACCGCAAAATACACGGTTTCCGCAACGGCGGTGATTGCCCAAGAAAAGACGTAAAGCAAGTACAGCGATGGTATCGTTTTAAAATACGCAAACACCGTATAGACCCAGATTATTCTGAAAACGCACGAGCCCATAATTACTATTACGGTCGGAATAATCGTCTTTCCAAGTCCGCGAGATGCGGCGATGGGACAGTCCATAAATGCGGAAACCGCATACGAAAAGCCCATAATCGTCAGCCTTTTCATACCCGCGTCTATGACCGCCTGTTCGGTTGTGAAGATAGCAAGAAAGTGTTTTCCGCACAGCATCAGTATTCCGCTTATCACTGCCCCGATACCGAACGAATAAATCAGGCTTACGAAATAGCTTTTTAAAATTCTGCCCTTTTTGCCTGCGCCGAGGTTCTGCGAGATAAAGCTTGTGCAAGCCGTGTAGAACGCCGCCATAATATCGTAGACGAAGGCGTCTGCGTTCGCCGCCACGGAATTGCCTTCGACCATTACCGCATCGAAGGAGTTTACGCCCGCCTGAATAAACAGATTTGCCGCCGAGAAAATCGCGTTCTGAAAGCCCGCCGGTATGCCGAGCAGTAAAACGCTTTTAACTTTTTCGCCGCTTATTTTAAAGTTGCGCAGGTTAAGCCGATAGGGACGCTTAGTGCGGAACAGTGCGGTTATTATAAACGCCGCAGAAAGGTACTGCGAAATTATACTTGCAAGCGCAACTCCCGCAACGGACATTTTAAAAACGATGACGAACAGCAGGTTTAAAAGAACATTTAAAACTCCTGCGGTTGCAAGGAAAATGAGCGGACGCTTAGTGTCGCCGTCGGCACTGAATACGCCGTTTCCGAAGTTGTAAATCGCAAGCGCGGGCATACCGCAAAAATAAATTCTGACGTACAGCACCGCGCCGTCGATAAATTCGGGCTTGGTTTTAAGTAGCAGAAGCAACGGCTTGGATAAGCCTATACCGAGCGCGGCGACGGTTATTCCAATTGCTAAACTCGTCACTGCCGAAGCGTAGCAGGACGAGCGCACTTCGTCGTCGTTGTCTGCGCCTATGTATTTTGCCACCAGAGAGTTTACTCCGCTGCCTATGCCGATTATAAAACCCGTAAACAGCATAACGAAGGTGGTGGTAGAGCCGACCGCACCCAAAGCAACGCTGCCGGCAAATCTGCCGACGACGGCTATATCCGACATATTGAAAAGAACCTGCAATAAATTCGACAGTACCAAAGGCAGGCTGAAAATCAAAATCTTTTTAAACAGCGAGCCTTCAGTCAGATTCAGAGGTTTTCTTTTTCGTTGGGTTTCTTCCATGTTTGAATTAACTTTCCCGTAACAATATTTTATTCGGCTTTTGATAAATATTTTATTATAAAATATGCGATAAGTCAAGCGGCGGCAATTCGGCTTTGCCTGCTATCGGGCAGGAAAACTATAAATCAACTAACCGTAGAAAAATTTTTTGCGTTACCGCCTGAAAAAGCGCGTTTTGACGCCGAAACGGGCAAAAATTCGTAAAAATTGCGCAATTCAACCAAACTTACGGCAAATTCAACTGACCGTTTAGTTAAGGTAGTTTGATTTATTCAACCGAAATGATATAATAAATTCAGAAATTGCGTGCAATTTAAGGAGGATATAGATAAATATGGAGTACGGTGAAAAAATCGCTGCTCTCAGAAAATTGAAAGGTATGACTCAGGCTGAGCTTGGCAACGAGCTGAACGTGACTTTTCAGGCGGTATCCAAGTGGGAGCGCGGCGAGTCCCTGCCCGATTTCGCAACGATGTCGAAAATTGCAAAGCTGTTCGGCGTTCCACTGGAATACTTCGGCGACGGCGACTATCAGCCTGCAGAAGAAGCGGCTGCGACGGCAACGGCGGCGGTCGCACCGCAACCTAAAATGTTAGGCGTTTGCACCGTCTGCGGAAAGGTCGTAAACGAGGGCGAAGAGGCGCAGACCTCGCCTGCATTAATATGTAAAGCCTGCACGGAAAGGAAGGCGGAGGAAAGCCGCCGCGCCGTAAAGGAAGAAAAGAACAGGCAGGAACGAGCAAAGCAGTACGACATAGCCCATAATAAAAAGTGGCGCAACGTCGGGCTTATAGTTGCGGCTTGCGTGTGCCTCGGCCTTTTAATAACCATAAGCGTAGTCTGGGGCACGGGCATGCAGGAATTTTCGTGGGTAGGCTTGGGCGCGTTCGCGGTGTTCCTGCTGTTTACATTCACTTTTATGTCGCAGATGTTCTGGAACGGCACGGTGCTGGAGGTCGCGCTGTTCGGCGTACACGTCATAGGCACGCCCGGAGTAATCTTCTCGCTCGACTTGGAAGGCATAATCTTTTTAATCGCGGTTAAAATTCTGTTTATGATTTTGAAGATAGTTTGCCTTTTCCTGTTCACGCTTTTAACTTTTGTTGCGGCGTTCTTAATTTCGCCGTTCTCGTTCCTTCCCCAACTTATAAAGCTCAATAAAGGCGGCGTTTTATAATAACCGCCATAAACAGGAGAAAAATATGAAAAAACTTTTAATCTTTCTTTTATCGGCGATAATGACGGTGACGACGGGCGTTGTGCTAAGCGCGTGCGGCGGAGGAAATTCGAACGACGGCGACGGTAAAGAAAACGCAGAACAGCAAAAGCCCGAGGATACTTTAAAGACTTTTACGGGAATTACTCTTGCAAACAAAACCGTGACCTATAACGGACAAGCACAGTCGCTTGCTATTTCGGGAACTCTGCCCGAGGGCGCGACGGTTGATTACACGGGCAACGGTAAGACGGACGCAGGCGAATACACCGTGACCGCCGCCGTTTCCAAAAGCGGCTATAAAACCTTAAACCTTACGGCAAAGCTTACGATAGCCAAGGCGCAGTTCACCGGAATTACATTTGAGGACGGCGAGTTTATCGCAAATAAGCAGCCGCATAAAATTGAGGTGCAGGGCACCCTTCCCCAAGGCACTACCGTTACTTACGAAAACAACGACAAGACCGAAGCTGGCGAGTACGTTGTAAAAGCCACGATTACGAATAAAAACTATGAAACGCTTACGCTGACCGCAAAGCTTACGATAAAGACCAAAGTTCAGGTTGCGGTTGATACGGCGAAGAACATAGTAAACGCGCTTATGAATAAGCCCGACCCTTGGAGCTTTATGCCCGAAGCGTTAACGCTTGAAAATATGGCTTATACTAATATGCCCGCAACCGACTTTACGTCTTTAGTGAATACCTCCGCGATAGGGACCAAGGCTATCGGCAAGCAGATGAACGTTTTGTACGACAGCTTGGGCTATGCAACTACGGCTTTGAGCTACGTTGACAAAGTGACAGCAGTCGGTACGACCATTGCGGATTTATATCAGACTTACATAAACCAAAACCCCGACGATTACAAACAGTTTTCTGGCGAGGCTGGCGGCTTTAAATTTAAAATTACGTTGGATGGCGAAAAGAGTAAGCTTCTCGCTGGCAACTCAACCGTTTCTATCGAGCTTGGCTACGACGGAGATACCGGCGAGCGCACGGGCAGAATACAGATAACCGGCGGCGTTGCCCTTAAATACGAGTATTCCGAAAACCAAATGAAGCTTGCAATCAAGGCAACAGTAAACGGCGTGGGCGAGCTTCGGCAGATAGAGTTTGTAAGAAGTGGTTCTGCAGTTACGGGATATATGTACGAATACATCGGCACGGAAAGCAAGAACTTGAAGACCTCGGCGGTGATTTCAAGCAACGCAACCAAGACCGTGATTATGTCAAACAAGCGCGAAACCGACGACTTGCTTATTAACGGCTATGAGGAAGTGTACGATTCGCAGACGGGTAAATTCTTGGGCGGCGAAGTACAGGAAACGGTAAAAGCAGTTGACTTTGATACGCTGTGGTTTATGCTCGGCGACGTCAGCGGATTTAACACCGTTAAAATGGAAGAAGGCATCAACGGTATGAACGCCGATACGCTTTATATCAACGGCTCGGCAACGCCGTTCGAAATTAAAAAGGTAGGCGGAGTTAATTTAAGAACAGCCTCGCGCAGATACGACGTTGAAATGAAGGAAGTTTGGTACGTGCAGGCAGTGACCGAGGACGGCAAGGTTAAGTACGATAAAGTTAAAACCAGAATACCTATGGTCTTCGTGCAGAAACAGGAAGCGGCAGACTTCGGTGCAGACGTAAAGGAAAAGAACCCGACCGAGTTTGCAACCGCGCCGATACTTCCTGCGGCGAACAAGTCAAAGGTCGAAGCAGACTACACAGCGCTTCAAGCTTTATTCAACACAATAAAAGCGACGGTCACATATGACGAAATAAACGGCTACGTAGGCACGGCTGATTCATACTTCAATAAATAAAAATAAGCCGCGCACGGTTTAACCG
>CAMWPZ010000099.1 GCA_947176305.1 uncultured Clostridia bacterium | reverse complement strand
CCCTTACATTATTATATATTAGTCGTTTTGGTTTGTATTTTCGTCCGCCGTATTTTCGGGCGCGGGGACAGGTTCACCGTTTTGCTTTTCGGTTTGCTTGGAGGCTAACTTCAAATTAAGGCGGTGCAGAGTTGCAACGAGCACGGTATTGACGATTACGAACGCGAGCGTTACTAAGCACAGCACTAAAACCGTTATCAATTTTTGCCTCCTTTATTTACGTACGATATTTATTTGCCGAAAAATTCGGTGTAAATTGCTTTTATGCACTTTTCGTAGTCTTCGTTCTTTACGCCGACCACGATATTCAGCTCGCTCGAGCCTTGGTCTATCATTTTAATATTGATATCCGCCGCGGCGATAGCGTTGAAAAGGCGCGCGGAGGTTCCGACCGAGGATGACATTCCGTGTCCTACCGTTGCAATCAGTGCGATATTCTCGATTACTCTTATAACGTCGGGTTCGACCGCGTTCTTTATTCCGTCTATTATTCTATCAAGTTTTATTCCGACGAGCGAGTCCGTGGCAATGACGAGCGACATCGTGTCTATGCCCGAGGGGATATGCTCGATAGAAACGCCTGCCTCCTCGACGACGGTGAGGACCTTGCGCACGAAACCGATTTCCGAGTTCATGTGCGATTTTTCAATGAAGATTACGGTGAAGTTCTTTTTGCCCGCTACTCCCGTTACGACGTTGCCGCTTAAAACGTAGCGCGAGCTGGGGAGAATTGCCGTTCCGCAGTCGTCGGGGCGGAAGGTGTTTTTAATCTGAATGGGGATATTCGCCCTGCGGACGGGGAAGATGGATTCGCTATGTAAGACGTTTGCGCCCATATAGCTAAGTTCGCGCAATTCCTTGTACGACATTGATTTTATCTGCTTGGGGCTGTCGACAATTCTCGGGTCGCAGGCCAAGAAGCCCGAAACGTCCGTCCAGTTTTCGTAAAGCGAAGCGTTGACCGCGCGAGCAACGATTGCGCCCGAAATATCCGAGCCGCCGCGCGAGAAGGTTTTGACCTTGCCCTTTGTATCCGTGCCGTAAAAGCCCGAAAATACGGCTTTTTGTACGCCACGAACTGCTTCCGCCACCGCTTTGTACGATTTTTCACCGTCGAGTGTGCCGTTTTCGTTGAAAAATATTACGTCGGCCGCGTCTATAAACTTTGCGCCGATGAGTTCCGCCATTACCCTTGCAGACAGGTATTCGCCGCGCGAGGCGGTGAAATCTTCGCTCTTTTCGCCGTCAATTCTGCGCTCGATTTCGTCGAGTACGGACTGAATATCGAAGTTTATTCCGAGTTCTTTTATTATGCCCGTAAAGCGCGCGCGGACGAGTGCGAAAGCCTGTTTGCACGAGCCTGATTTTTTAAGCTCTTTATAACAATTATATAAAAGGTCGGTCACCTTTGCGTCGGCGGAAAACCTTTTGCCGGGGGCGGAAACGACGACGAAACGGCGTTCGGGGTCGCTTTCTATTATCTTTTTAACGGCGGACATTACGTTGCCGTCAGCCATTGACGTTCCGCCGAATTTACATACTTTTATTGACATTATTTATACCATTTGGGTTTTATCGTTATGCGTTTTATCGTTGCACTGCGGTGAGTTTATAGATTTTTAACCTATTCCCTCCCTATCATTATACAAAAAAATAACGTTCGGAAGTTCCACAGGCGCGGTTTTTATTTACGTTTGATAAAAATAAAACCGTTTTTCACGGTTTTATTAATGTTAAATGCGTTATCAATTATATGTTGGTTAAAAACACCGTTGCGACGGCGAGGGCAATCGCAAGCAATTTAAGCCCGATATTCGTAGTGAAAAAATTTACTATTGCTTTTTTAAACTTTTTCATTTAACTTCCTCCCCCGTTAAGTCAGACCAGTAATATTCGCCGAGAGCGGCTTTGATGTCCGCCGCATCTGCGTACTTTTTGAGAACGCCGTTCTTTACTATCGAAATAATGCCCGTTTCCTCGGAAACGACCAAAGCCGTTACGCTTGCAACAGTAGTTACGCCGAGCGCGGCGCGGTGGCGGCTGCCAAGCTCCTTGGGTAAATTTTCACTCTGCGCAAGGGGCAAGAAGCAACCTGCCGCATAAAGCTTATTGCCCTCGATTACGAGTGCACCGTCGTGCAGGGGCGCTTTGGGATAGAACACCGCTTCTATCATTTGCGAGGTTATCTGTGCGTTTAATACCGTACCGCTTTCTATAATGCCTTCCGGCAGATTATCGTTGGAAAGCACTATTAACGCACCGATGTCGTTTTTCGACATATTCTGCATAGCGCGGGTTATTTCGTCAATAATCAGCTCGATACCCGTTGCCGTAACTGAATCGATTTTACTGCGTTTTGCGCCAGAATCCAACAGCGTACGCTTTATTTCCGTATGGAACATAGTGAAAACCAAAAGCGCAATCATTGCCGCAATCAGTGCAAGGTTTCCCGAGCTTATCGTATCCGAGAAGGCGAAAGCTACGCCGCCGACGAGCATAAAGAACACTATCACGTAGATAAAGCGCGTCGCCTTGTAGTTTTTCAGCACCTTGAACATCATATAAAAGAGAACGGCGTAGAATATGAGCTGTAAGATATAACCGAACAATCTGTCCGTGAAGTTCGTTCCGAAGTTTCTTATTATTATATCTTTGATTTCTTCCCAGCGCGACATTAGCGTTCTCCGACAAATACTTATTCACTTTTTATTATACATACTTAAATTAAAAAAATAAAGCGTTTGAAACGCTTTATTTTTTATCAATCGAAAAAAATTGTATTATTTACCGTTTGCAAGGCGTTTGCAGGACCTGTAAGCCCGCTTTTAATTTCGGAAATTGCCGCATACACTGCGGAAACGAATTTTTTTAAACGCTCCTCTCCGATTGCCCGGGCTTGCTCGCGGCTTTTCTTGACGCCGTATTCCTTCATCTTCAAAAGCTCGGAAAGCTTCGCGTCATTGTCGTCGGAAGATAAAATCGTAAGCAGATTTTTGAAGTATGAAAACAAGCCCGACAAAAGCGAGGTTTCGTCGCCTTCCTTTCGGCAAAGCTCTTTTTCAATTTGCACGAAGGTATCAAAGTCACGGCGGGAAACCGCGTTCGTCATCTCATAAATTCTGTAATCGGTATCCTTGAAAACCAGCTCGTCAACTTCCGCACGCGAAAGCTCGCCCTCTTTTTTGTAGTCTATAAGCTTTTCCACTTCCAGCGCGACGCGCGACATATTGCAAAGACAGTAGCGTGCAATCGCCGTGCAAGCATCGACCGAAGCGTAAACTCCAGCGCGCTTAAAGGTCAGGTAAGCCCACTTTGCCACCGTTTCTTCGTCGGCACGGTTGCAGTCGACGTAGGTCACGCTTTTTTTGCGCTTTAAGTCCACGCCCTTTTTACCTTCGGAATTGACTATTAAAAGAATACTCGTATCGGGGAAATTTTCAAAGGTCTTTTTTAAATGGTTTTCGTACTCGTTTTCGGAAGGATAAAAATTCGTAACCTTAATCAAGCGGCGCTCGGACATAAACGGAACGCTTTGAAGCGCGGAAGTAAGATTTGAAATTGCACTGCCTTTCAGCGTTTCGCCGTCGAACGCGGTGAAGTTCAGTTCGGGCATCTGAACGAAAGCCGACTTGATTAAATCTTCCCCGCTCATTCTGAAATACGCGTCGTCGCCTTCCAAAAGGTAGATACTTCTTACGCCCTCTTTTATATCGTTTTTAAGTTCGGTAAATTTCATTTGTTAAAGTTTAACACCTGCACAGGAAAAAATCAACCTGCGCACTATTATTATTTGAAAAGTTCGATAAACTGTTTAAGCGCGTACGGCGCGGGAACGTTTTTCGGAAGAAACAAGCCCACGCTTCTTGCGGGAAGCGACGGATTAGTCTGCACCTCGAACAGCTCGCCCGAGGCAAGTTGTTTCTGGCAGTATTCGCGTGGAACGCAGCCCACGCCCATTCCCTTTACTGCAAGCTTTACCATAAAGTCCCAGTTTGCAACTTCTATGTCGGGACTTAAATCAACGCCGTGCTTGTGCGCAAACTCCGAAAGCTCGCGGCGGTGAACGGTGTTCTGCTCTATCATTAAAAGGGGCAAATCCTCCAATTCTATCAGTGAAAGCTTTTTGCCCTGCAAATCCGCAAATTTTTTGCCTGCAACGAAAATATCGCTCAATAACGAAACCGTGGTTATGAGCTTGACTTCCGCGTCCTCCATCGGCATATTCATAAACGCGACGTCGAGCCGCCCCTCTTTAAGCTGTGAAACCGTTTCGAGCGACGTCGAGGAAATCAGCTCTAATTTTACTGCGGGGAATTTTTCGTTGTACTCTGCAAGCTTGTCGGCAATAAGGTGTGAAAAAATAGAGTCGGTTGCGCCTATCCTTATGCAACCCGCCGCTGTCGTTTTCAGTTCCATTATGCTGTTTTCCGCATCCTCGATAAGCTTGAGCGCGTCCTCGACCTTTTTCGCTATAAGCTTTCCGCCCGCGGGGGATAACTCCATACCCTTATGCGTGCGGTTGAAAAGCGTTACGCCAAGCTGACTTTCAAGCTGTTTTATTGCCTGCGATACCGCCGGCTGCGAAATGTACAGCTCCTGCGCGGCGCGGGTTAAGCTGCCGCATTTTGCGACCGCATGAAATACTTTGTAAAGTTCTAAATTGACCATATTTTTTACCTCACTTGCCAACGCAGAATTTTTCGAATACCGTGTTTATTATCTGTTCGTTTGCCGTTTCGCCCGTAATTTCGCCGAGCGCGTCCCACGCTTCCTTTAAATCTATTGCGAGAATATCGACCGTGAATGAGCCGATATTTTCAAGCGCGGACAAAAGTGCTTCGTTTGCTTTTATAAGCGCTGTATAGTGGCGTTTTTCTATAATGTAAGCTTTATCCAACGACAGCTCGCCGACAGCTTTTTCGGAAAGCAGTTTTTTCAGCTTTTCAAGCCCTTCGCCCGTCTTTGCGGAAATTACCGCGTCGTAATTTCCCTTGGGTGCGGCTACGTCGCATTTATTATAAACCTTAATAACTGCGCCCTGTGTATTAAACTTTTCGGCTTCGCCCTCTCCGTCCGTAACGGATAAAACTATATCAGCGGACGAAAGAATTTTTTTGGCGCGTTCTATGCCTATGCTTTCAACCGCACCTGCGCTTTCGCGTATGCCTGCCGTATCTATTAAATTATACTTCACTCCGCCGATTTCGATACTTCCCTCTACCGCGTCGCGCGTGGTACCCGCTTCCGAAGAAACGATTGCTTTATCATAGCCTAAAAGCGCGTTTAAAAGCGAGCTTTTGCCCGTATTGGGCTTGCCGCAGATTGCAACGGTTACTCCGTCCTTTATCATTTTTCCGCACGAATACGAAGCAGCTAAATCGTTGAGGTTTTTGGAAAGGGCTTTGATTTTTGCGGAAATTTTGCCCTCGTTCAGGCTTTCCAAATCTTCTTCTGGGTAGTCTATGTCCGCGGCGATTTCAGCAAGAATTAATTGAAGCTCGGCTTGAAGCTCTTTTATTTTTTCCGTAAGCTTTTCGTTATACAGCATACTGCCCGCGCGGACGAGTGCAAGGCTTTCGGCGTTAATCATATCTATCATACCCTCCGCCGAGGAAAGCGAGAGTTTGCCGTTTACAAAAGCGCGCTTGGTGAACTCGCCCTTATCCGCCGCCGTTGCGCCGAGCGATAAAGCTTTTGCAAGAACACCCCTTGCAATCTGCACGCCGCCGTGACAGTGGAACTCCACCACGTTTTCGCCTGTGAAGGATTTGGGAGTCTTGAAATACACGCACATACCAAAGTCCTCGAA
>CAMWPZ010000098.1 GCA_947176305.1 uncultured Clostridia bacterium | reverse complement strand
GCTTGGTTACCTCGCCCTTGGAAAGTTCCCTTATTTTTTCGGGGGAAGCTACGCTGATTTTGATAGAACAAAAATCGTTTAATTCAAACATATTTTAACCTCCCTTTATTCCTTGTCCTCGTCTTCAAAGACGTCTAAATCGTCCTCTTCGTCCTCGCTGTCGAAAAGCGTGAACTTATCGCCGAGGTCGTCGTCTTCATCGTCGTCGTCCGCCGCGAACAGCTCCTTGCTCGTGAAGTCGTCCTCATCGTTGTCGAAGATGGAAATGGGCTCGAGGTCGTCATCCTCATCCTCGGTTTCGCCGCCGACGAGTTCGAACTCTTCCTCGGGTACTTTCGCGTCAGCTTCCTGAGCTTCGCGCGCCCTTGCGGTGGGTATGCTTTCATCGTCGTCGTCAAGCTCGCGGATGACGAGTTCTTCGCCGCTTTCCGTCAATACCTTGACGTCAAGCGCGAGCGACTGCAATTCCTTCAGAAGTACTTTGAACGCTTCGGGGATACCGGGTTCGGAAATGTTGTTGCCCTTGACGATGCTTTCATACGTCTTGACACGGCCGACGATATCGTCGGATTTAACCGTAAGAATTTCCTGTAAGATGTGCGCCGCGCCGTAAGCTTCGAGCGCCCATACTTCCATTTCGCCGAAACGCTGTCCGCCGAACTGTGCTTTACCGCCGAGGGGCTGCTGGGTAACGAGGCTGTAAGGACCTATCGACCTTGCGTGGATTTTATCGTCGACGAGGTGGATGAGCTTAATCATATACTGAACGCCGACGGTAACCCTGTTTTCGAAGGGTTCGCCCGTTCTGCCGTCAAATACCTGAATTTTGCCGTCTACCTTGCCTTCGGGGTTTATTAAATTGTTTTCTTTAAAGAGCTGTTTTATATCCTGCTCGGTCGCGCCGTCGAATACGGGGGTTGCGATTTTCCAGCCGAGCTGTTTGCAGACAAGACCCAAGTGAACTTCGAGGACCTGTCCGATATTCATACGCGAAGGAACGCCGAGGGGGTTTAAAACTATCTGCAAAGGCGTACCGTCTGCAAGGAAGGGCATATCCGCCTGAGGAAGCACGCGCGAGATGACGCCCTTGTTTCCGTGACGGCCTGCCATTTTGTCGCCGACCTGTATTTTACGCTTCTGCGCAATATAAACGCGCACGAGCTTGTTTACGCCGGGGGAAAGTTCGTCCTTGTTTTCGCGGGTGAACACCTTGACGTCGACGACTATACCGCCTTCGCCGTGGGGTACCTTCAAGGAAGTATCCCTGACTTCCCTTGCTTTTTCGCCGAAGATTGCACGAAGTAATCTTTCTTCGGGGGTAAGCTCGGTTTCGCCCTTGGGGGTTACTTTACCGACGAGAATATCGCCGGGCTGAACTTCCGCACCGATACGGATAATACCGTCTTCGTCCAAGTCTTTCAAAGCGTCCTCGGAAACGTTGGGGATATCGCGGGTGATTTCCTCTTCGCCGAGCTTTGTATCACGCGCTTCGGTTTCGTGTTCTTCGATATGGATTGAAGTGAACACGTCGTCCTGCACGAGTTTTTCGGAAATGAGAATAGCGTCCTCGTAGTTGTAGCCTTCCCATTCCATATAGCCTATTAAAATATTCTTACCGAGAGCAAGCTCGCCGTTGTTGGTCGCGGGACCGTCGGCAATGATTTCGCCCTTTTCAACCTTGTCGCCCGTGGAAATTATGGGGCGCTGGTTGAGGCAGGTGCCTTGGTTGGAGCGTTCGAATTTTTTGAGCTTGTATTCGGTGATAAGTCCGTTTGCTTCCTGAATTTTAATCATATCGGAAGAAACGCCTACCGCAACGCCCGCTTCCTTTGCGCGGACCATAACGCCGCTGTCGCGTGCGATTGCGGCCTCGATACCCGTTGCAACAATTGCGCTTTGGGTCTTCATAAGAGGAACTGCCTGACGCTGCATGTTCGAGCCCATGAGCGCACGGTTGGTATCGTCGTTTTCAAGGAAGGGAATGAGCGCGGTCGCAACCGAAACGAGCTGTTTCGGGCTTACGTCCATATAGTCGATTTTTTCGGGTGCCAACTGCGTGATTAATTCACGGTGGCGGCAACCGACGTGTGCGTTTACGAAATGATTTTTCTCGTCCAAAGGCTCGTTCGCCTGTGCGACGATGTATCTGTCTTCCTCGTCCGCTGTTAAATAGTCAACCTTATCGGTTACGGTTGCAAGTCCGTCCTTGTCCTTTATAACTCTGCGGTACGGGCTCATGATAAAGCCGTACTCGTTGACCTTCGAGAAGGTTGCAAGCGAGGAAATAAGACCGATGTTCTGACCTTCGGGGGTTTCAATGGGGCAAAGTCTGCCGTAGTGCGAGTGGTGAACGTCGCGCACTTCGAACGTTGCTCTGTCACGGTTTAAACCGCCGGGGCCGAGCGCGGAAAGCTTACGCTTGTGGGTAAGCTCTGCTGCGGGGTTGGTCTGGTCCATGAACTGCGAAAGCTGTGACGAGCCGAAGAATTCACGGATAACCGCGGAAACGGGGCGCACGTTTACAAGTCCCGAAGGGGTTACTTCCATTGCGTCCTGCGTTGCCATACGCTCTTTTATAAGCTTTTCAAGTCTTGCAATACCTATTCTTAACTGGTTCTGCAACAGCTCGCCAACGGAACGAACGCGGCGGTTGCCAAGGTGGTCGATATTGTCTATCGTGCCGATGCCATACTGCAAGTCGATATTTGTGGAAATAGCCGCAACGATATCGTCAACCGTGATGTGCTTGTGGTTGAGCTTTTCAACGATGGGCTTAATGGTCTTTTTGTCTTCGGCGTCGATTGCGTCGACGTTCGCGTTAAGCAATTCGTTAAAGCGTTTGCAGGCTGCAACAAACTTCACGCGCATATCGCGGCGCTTTTCCCTGTTCTTCTTATCCTCGGGCTTTTCGTCCTCGGTTTCGGCAACCTCAGCCGTGTAGTAAATTGCGTTAATCTCGTCAAGGTATTTTCCCGCAACCTCTTCGACCTTTGCGCTCTCGCACTCAGCCGCAAGCTTTTGCATAAATTTGAAGTTGGGATAATAAATTGTAGGCAGAAGCCCGAATAATTTATGGCTCTTATCGCTGACCGCCTTGAAGTTTACGGTGTTGTTTGCGATAATCTTGTGTTTGATTTCGCCGTCGACGGGGTCGGAAACGAGAACGAACACTTCGTTCACGCCGCAGTCCTGCATTTCGATAGCCTTAGCCTCGTCAACAACCTCACCCGCGTGCGCCATTACTTCGCCCGTTTCGGGGTTGAACACGTCCTCCGCAAGCTTGCAACCAGGGAGACGGTAAGCAAGATTGAGCTTTTTATTGAACTTGTATCTGCCGACCTTTACCACGTCGTAGCGGCGGGGGTCGAAGAACAAGTTATTCAAGTGCTGTTTAACCGAAGCTTCGGTGGGAACTTCGCCGGGACGAAGTCTTCTGTAAAGCTCGATAAGACCGTCGCTTTCGGATTTCGTCGTATCCTTTGCGATGGTGTTTTCAATCATCTTGTCGTTTGCGAACAGGTCTAAAAGCGCCCTGTCCGAGCCGAAGCCGAGTGCACGCAATAAAACGGTCGCGCAGATTTTACGCTTCCTGTCTACGTGAACCCACATAACGCCCTGCGCGTCCTGCTCAAACTCTAACCACGCGCCGCGGTTGGGGATAACCGTCGTTCCGAACATTTCCTTGCCGGTCTTGTCCCTCGTCGACGCGTTGTAGACGCCGGGGGAACGGACGAGCTGGGAAACGATAACACGCTCGGCACCGTTGATGATGAACGAGCCCGAATCGGTCATTAAGGGGAATTCGCCCATGAACACGGGCTGGTCGATAACTTCGTCCTTGACCTTGTTGACGAGTCTTACGGTTACGTGCAAAGGAAGCGCGTACGTTGCGTCGCGGTTTCTGCACTCCTTCTCGTCGTACTTGGGAGTTTCGTCAAACCAGTGATTGAGAAAATACAGTTCGTAGTGGTCGGAATAGTCCGTGATGGGCGAGAAGTCCTCGAACACCTCGGCTATGCCTTCGTTGATAAACGAATTGTAGCTCGCCTTCTGAATTTCAACGAGGTCGGGAATATCGATAACCTCGTTAATCTTGCCGAATTTCCGTCTTTCGGTTTTGCCGTACTTGTGAACCGGTAAATTCATTTAAGAATAATTCTCCTTTTTGGCAACTGCCTTTATTTATTTTCACATAGGCGATTATCCGTATATATCTTTTCACCGGAAAAAATCTTTTTGTGTTACGAAATTAGTGCGCGGTTTTTATACTGCTTGTCTTACCCTCGGAAAAAAATTTTTCTGAAAATAAATTTTTTCCTTTACCCCTTTACAAATTAAATAATATGTAGTATACTTTAATGGTTGAAAAGGTGCGCTTTTTGCCGTATTCAGCCGATTTTTATCAGGTAAATTTCGGCAAAAACGGAAAATGAGTACAAAAACTGCATTTTAATACAGTGTATTATTATAAAGCACCTTTTCAAGCGTGTCAAGTATTTTTTAGGCATTTTGTAAAAAATTATTTATTTATGAGAATTGATAAGTTTTTAAAGGTTTCGAGGATATTAAAGCGCAGGACTTTGGCGCAGGAAGCGTGCGACAAGGGCAAAGTGACCGTGAACGGAAAAGCCGTTAAATCAGGGCATAAAATAAAGGTCGGCGATATTGTTGAAATTACTTACACCGAAAGCTCGGTAAAGTTCAGGATTAAGGAAATACGCGAAACGGTGAAAAAGGACGACGCCTCCTCTTTATACGAAATAATATAAAGTTCACGAAAATCTCGGCTAATATGCGCCTGCGATTTTCCGTGATTATAAGGAAAATATATGAAAAACGCGAAGGTCAGCGCGGTTATCTGCGCGGCGGGAAAAGGCGAGCGCGCGGGCTTGAATAAAAACAAGCTGCTTGCGCCGCTGTACGGTGCGCCCGTTTTATGGCACACCCTGAAAAAATTCGATATGGACGAAATAGACGAGGTAATCGTAACCTCGTCTAAATTTGATTTAGAAGAAATCTCCGCTATCTGCGCGCCCTTCAACTGCAAGATAGTTTTAGGCGGCGCGACGCGCACGGAAAGCGTGAAAAAAGCCCTCGAAGCCGTGACTGGCGATATCGTCTTAATTCACGACGGAGCGCGGCCCTTCGTTTCAAAACAGCTAATTTTAAACTGCATTAAAACCGTAAAGTCGCACGGCAGCGCGATTTGCGCAGTTAAGGCGACGGACACCGTAGTCTACGGGCATTACGGCACGGTGCAAGAGAGGCTTGACAGGGAAAGCCTGTACCTCGTTCAAACTCCGCAAGGGTTTTTTACAAACGACATTCACCACGCCTACAATCAGGCAAAGGGCGAAGCCTTTACCGACGACAGCGCGGTTTACGGAAAGTTTATAGACAAGCCGCATTTAATCGACGGCGAGCGCACGAATATAAAGCTGACTTATAAAGAGGACTTCGAAAGTGTTATCCCCTCCGCCCACACTCTTCCCGACGGTTGCCGCGCAGGTTTCGGGGTGGACGTGCATGCGTTTGGAGATGGCGAGTTTGTCACCCTCTGCGGTGAGAAAATTGCGTGCGATAAAAAGCTGATTGCGCACAGCGACGGCGACGTTGCCGTTCACGCGCTTATGGATGCACTGCTCTCCGCGGCGGGGCTTAAAGACATCGGTCACTACTTCCCCGACACGGACGAAAAATACCGTGGCGCGGACAGCATTAAGCTTCTTGAAAAGACGGTCGAGCTTATTAAAGATAAGGGCTTTAAAATTGCGAATATATCTTTAAGTAATCAGTCAGAAACGCCGCGGCTTGCACCGAATATCGAGAAGAAGAAGAAAAACCGGCAAACCGCAACGGG
>CAMWPZ010000097.1 GCA_947176305.1 uncultured Clostridia bacterium | reverse complement strand
CAAGTAAAGCGTTTAAGGAGGCAAATTTTAAAAATGTTAAACGAAAAAATCGCAAATTTACTGAACGAACAGGTCAATAAAGAGCTGTACTCTGCGTACCTTTATCTTGACTTTGCAAACTACTATGCGGACGAGGGGCTTGACGGCTTCGCACACTGGTATGAAATTCAGGCTCAGGAGGAAAGGGACCACGCAATGATGATTCGCCGCTATTTAATCGACAACGGCGTGCGCGTAACCTTCGATAAAATCGCAAAGCCCGACAAAACCTTCAAAGAGCATATCGACCCCCTGAACGCAGGCTACGAGCACGAGCAGTACGTGACTTCGCTCATCAACAACATTTACTCCGCAGCGTTCGCTCAGAAGGACTTTAAAACAATGCAGTTTTTGGATTGGTTCATTAAAGAGCAGGGCGAGGAAGAAAAGAATGCCGAGGACCAGATTAAAAAGATGAAAATGTTCGGCTACGACGCAAAGGGACTGTATTCCTTAAATCAGGAGCTTGCCGCTCGCGTATACACGCCTTCGACAACCGGCCCCGCAATGTAAAAAAAGTAAATTCAAAGCGTCCGCAACGAGAAAAAAGCGGGCGCTTTAAAATTAGGTTAAAAATATGTTTGATACTGTTTTATTCGATTTGGACGGCACACTTACCGACCCGTTCGAGGGGATAACAAATTCCATAGTTTACGCGCTTGAAAAATTCGGAATAGAGGTTGCCGACAAGCGTACGCTTATCGATTTTATCGGTCCGCCGCTTTTGGAATCGTTTTCTTCAAGGTACGGCTTCGCGGAAGATAAGGCGCGAAAGGCGGTGGAGTATTACAGGGAATACTTTTCGCAAAAGGGCATCTTCGAAAACCGCGTGTATTCGGGTGTTGAGGATATGCTGAAAGGTTTAAAATCGCGCGGCGTCAGAATATTGCTTGCAACCTCCAAGCCCCAGCCGTTTGCCGAAAGAATACTTGCGCATTTCAATCTTTCCGAATATTTCGACTTTGTCGCTGGAGCAAGCTTTGGCACCGAGCGTTCGCAAAAAGCCGACGTTATCGCCTACGCGATAGAGGGCGGTAAAGTCAATACAGAAAGCGCGGTTATGGTCGGCGACAGAAAACACGACGTACTCGGCGCAAAGGCAAACGGGCTTAAAAGCATAGGCGTGCTGTACGGTTACGGAAGCAGTGACGAGCTTACAAAAAGCGGCGCGGACTTCCTCGCAAAAGAGCCTGCGGATATCTTAAAATTAATCCGATAACGCGGACTGAGAATAATAAAATATTGACAAGGCGGGCGCAATTTGGCATAATAAAATCAGAAGAAAACTTGTCTTATAACAGTTCAGGATTGACAGGGAGATATAGTATGCAGAACGTTTCAAAATATAAATCATTCAAGGTGTGCGTGACAATAATCTTGGCATTTATGGCGTGCCTGATTTTCGTTTTATCTAATTTCATAGCGGCGGTTGCCGACGGAGAGCAGTCCGCAAGCCGCACATATAAAGCCGGCGTGTTCGAGCTGGAAGGCTACCATATGAAGGACGAGGACGGCAGGCTGACGGGCTACGGCATAAGTTTTTTAAACCTCGTTTCCGAATATTCACGGCTCAATTTTCAGTACACGGGCTATGATAAAAAATGGGACAATATGCTCGATATGCTGGAAAACGGCGAAATCGACGTAGTGACCTCGGTCAGCAGAACGCCTGAGCGCGAAGAGAAGTTCGACTTCTCTCTGCCCATGGGAAGGAAAAGAACAATACTTTCTATCCGCGTCGACGACACACAGTATCGCCGCGGCAATTACAGCACCTATAACGGTATGGTTGTAGGTCTGCAAAAGGGAAACAGTCAGAACGATATCTTAAAGGACTTTGCCGAAGAAAAAGGATTTAACTATATTCCGAAGGAAGAATACAACGATTCGAAAGAGCTTGCCGACGCTTTGCAGAATGGTGAGATTGACGCAATACTTTACAGCGATTTAAGAAAGTCGGAAAACGAAAAGACGCTGGATATCCTCACGGAAGCCGACTTTTACGCCGTCGTCAAAAAGGGCAATACCGAACTGTTAAACGAGATAAACTACGCTATCGAGCAGATGGATATAAACGAGGGCGACTGGCAGAACGTGCTGTACTATCAGTACTACGGGCCGAGTTATTCCTCTTCGCTGTCCTTTACCGAACGCGAGAAGGAATATATCCGTCAGGTAAACGAGGGAGAGAAAACCTTGACCGTGACCGCGCTCGGCGACAGGGCGCCCTATTCCTATATAGAGAACGGACAGTTAAAGGGCATTATACCCGATTATTTTGCCGAGGTAATGGAGCGCGCAGGGATTTCCGCCGAGCATTATAATCTCGTTCCTCCCGATACGAACGGAGTAAACCTGATACTTGACAGTATCGGCGACGACGACACGGTAGAGGACGCAGAACGCCACGCCTTCAATACCGACAGTTATATGACGACGAGTATGGCGAGAGTTATCAGGCAGGACGCTAAAAACGTAAGGACCGTCGCCTTGGCGGATACGCGGTTTAAAGAATACGTTGAACGCGAGGGATATACCGTAGTTGTTTGCTCCACGGACGATGAAGCTATGCGCGCCCTTTTGGACCATAAGGCGGACGCCGCTTACGTTTACTCCTATTCCGCGCAGTGGTTTATAAACCAAGGTCACAATAATTCGCTGTATTATTCGGTTGACAGTATGAGTACGACGTTCAGTATGCGGATAAGCGAAGATACCGACCATGAGCTTATAACTATACTCAACAAATGTATCAAGCAGATGCCCGACGATACGCTTAACCGTCTTGCTTTGGATTACGTATCATACTCCGGCTCTTTTCTGCAATATCTGCAGGCGCATCCTGCGGTAATTATTGTGGTTAGCTTAATAATCGTCCTCATAATATGCGCAATCGTTGCGCTATATCTGCGCGTGCGGTGGAACAAAAAAATGCTGTACGCAACGGAGAAATCGAACAAGAAGATGGGCGAACAGCTTGCTATCGTTGAAGCGTTGAGCCGCGACTATACGAACGTTTTTGCCATCGACGAAGAACAAGCCACCGCCCGAGTTATCAAGCTTGAGGGTTACGTTACCAAGGGACTGAAAAAAGGCTCGCCCGAGGAATATAATTACGGCACTATTCTCGATAACTATATCCGAAGCAGCCGCGTCCACCCCGACGACAGAGACGAGTTGGTTGAAGCGCTTTCACTTGAAAACGTAAAAGAAAAGCTGAGCGCGGACGACGAATATCTGGGCAGCTACCGCGTAGTGGACAACGAAGATATTCACCATTTCCAGTACACTTTTTTAAAGCTTACTGATAAGGATAAAGAGCACGACGGCTTTATACTTGCGGGCTTCAGAAACATTGACGAGCTGATACGAAAGGAGCAGGAGCAGAAAAACGTTCTTGCCGAAGCATTGGCGCAGGCGCAGTACGCGAACAAGGCAAAGACGACTTTCCTCAACAGCATGTCGCACGATATCCGCACGCCTATGAACGCGATTATCGGCTTTACGTCCCTTGCGGTGACGCATCTCGACAACAAGGAACAGATACGCGATTATCTCGGAAAAATTATGACCTCGGGTAATCACCTTTTAAGCCTTATCAACGACGTTCTGGATATGAGCCGAATAGAGAGTGGCAAGGTCAAAATCGAGGAGAAGGAAACCAGCCTGCCCGAGATTATGCACGATATGAAAACCATAGTTCAAGCCGACGTGAAGGCAAAGCAGCTTGAATTCTATATCGATACTTTAGACGTGACGAACGAGACGATAATCTGCGATAAGCTGCGTTTAAATCAGGTGCTTTTAAACATTTTAAGCAACGCAATGAAATACACCAAGCCGGGCGGTATGGTAAGCGTACGCGTTATTCAGACCGCCGACGCGCCCGAGGGCTACGCCTCGTACGAGTTCAAGGTCAAAGATACCGGCATAGGTATGAGCCCCGAATTTTTACAGCACGTGTTCGAGCCGTTCGAGCGCGAGCAGACCTCGACCGTAAGCGGTATTCAGGGAACGGGCTTGGGGCTTGCGATTACCAAAAACATCGTGGATATGATGGGCGGTACGATTACGGTTGAAAGCGAGGTCGGCAAGGGCTCGGAATTTACCGTGAAGTTCTGCTTTAAGATTGCCGATGACACCGCTAAACCGCAGAGGCTTGAACAGCTTGAAAACCTGAGGGCGCTCGTCGTGGACGACGACGTGAACACCTGCGTGAGCGTGAGCAAGATGCTTTCAACCATAGGTATGCGCCCCGACTGGACGACGCTCGGGAACGAGGCGATAATCCGCACGGAATTTGCCTTAGAGCAGAACGAGCCTTACAGCGCGTATATAATCGACTGCCTGATGCCCGATATGAACGGCATAGAGCTTGTTCGCCGACTCAGAAAGCTGATAGGCGATATGACGCCTATAATCATACTGACCGCCTACGACTGGACGGATATAGAGAAGGAAGCGAGAGAAGCGGGCGTTACCGCGTTCTGCTCGAAGCCGCTATTCTTCTCCGAGCTGAGAAGCGTTCTCGCGGCGCCATATGCTGAAAATGACGGTGAAACGGAAGCCGCCGAAGAGTTGCGCTTCGACGGAAAGAAGCTTCTTCTCGTTGAGGACAACGAGCTGAATATGGAAATTGCGCAGACTATTTTAGAAGCGGCGGGCTTTATTATCGACACGGCGGACGACGGAAGCGTTGCCGTGGAGAAAATGAAGGAAGCGCCCGCGGGCACTTACGATTTAATACTTATGGACGTGCAGATGCCCATTATGAACGGCTATGAAGCAACGAAAGCCATAAGGGCTATGGCCGACCACGCAAAGGCGGCGATACCTATCGTGGCAATGACGGCAAACGCCTTCGAAGAGGACAGGAAAGAGGCAATGGATTCGGGTATGAACGGCTTTGCGGCTAAGCCCATAGAGATAGACAAACTGATGCAGACTTTGAAAGAGCTTTTGAAATAAGCTTACCACGCGTGAAATTTGCCCCGTATTGACATTTTCCGCAAAACGGTATATAATAATTAGGTAACCGAAATTTTTTAAACGGATAAACGGATAGAAATGAAGATATGTATTTTCGGCGCGGCAAGCGCGCACATTGACGAAATTTATATAAAAAAGGTGGAAGAGCTCGGCGAAAAGCTTGCAAAGCGCGGGCACTCGCTCGTGTTCGGTGCGGGCGCAACAGGTCTTATGGGCGCGGCGGCTCGCGGCTTTAAGCGCGGCGGCGGATATATCCACGGCGTAATTCCCAAATTCTTCCGCGATGAGGGCGTAGAGCTTATTTACGATAACTGCGACAAAACGACTTATACCGAAACTATGTCCGAGCGCAAGAAGATAATGGAGGACGATGCCGACGCATTTATAATCACCCCCGGCGGCATCGGCACGTTCGAAGAATTTTTCGAGGTGCTGACTTTAAGACAGCTCGGCAGGCACGAAAAGCCCATCGCGATTTACAATATCGAAAACTACTACGACGATATGGAAAAATTTATGCAGATGGTAACCGAGCGCAAGTTCATTACCTTCAAGTGTAACGAAATGTATTCCTATTTCGATACCGCCGAAGAAATTATAAGCTATCTGGAAAACTACGTCCCGAGCGGCACGCCCTGGCAAAAGCTTAAAATAGGCGACTGAGGTTTTTTATGATAAACGTCGCTTTCGTATGCCTCGGCAACATCTGCCGCTCGCCTATGGCTGAGCTAATTTTCAAGGATATGGTAAAGGAGAGGGAGCTTGCGCTGAGCTTTAACATAACCTCGTTCGGCACGTCCGACTGTGAGGAAGGCTCGCAAATCTATCCGCCTGCAAAGCACACGCTGAATATGCACGCAATTTCGGGCAGCCATATCGCAAAGCAGATAAGCCTGAAAGATATTATAAATAACGACTATATTCTGGTTATGGATTCGAGTAACCTTTTCGATTTACTGCGCTTGACGGGCGGGGAGTTCGGCGATAAAATTTACAAGCTCTGCTCGTTTACGGATAACCCGCGCGACGTCGCCGACCCTTGGTATACGCGCGATTTCGAAAAAGCCTTCTCGGAC
>CAMWPZ010000096.1 GCA_947176305.1 uncultured Clostridia bacterium | reverse complement strand
TATTTATTGCCTCCTCAATAAGGTATTGCTATTAAAATAAAACATCCCGCAATCTTCGGTTTCGAAGATTGCGGGATGCTTTTAATCGTCGGTTTTGCCGCCCAGTATAAGTTTTGCAAACGCTTCAAAAGAGTATCCGTCCTTACTCGGATATCCGTTTGCGGCGTTGAAAAGGCAGGAGGGAATTTCCTTATTTCTAATATTCTTTGCCATGCAAAGCGAGCATCCCTTGTCGTGGTTTGCGGGGTGAAGAGGGCAGGCGCGGTCATTGCAGGTGCAAAAATCACTAAGTTTGTTTTCCATAAAATTTCTCCGAAGTCGTATGATTTTATTTGATTTTATCAAAACTCGGAAATTTTTTCAAGCTTATAACGCAGGTAAAATGTAAAACAAAAAAGACGGGTGGTTGCCCGTCTTTTTTGTTATCTTAATTTAAACCGTTTCGGTGTAGCCGTTGGAGTAGGTTAACGTAAACGTTCCGTCGGCAAGCTCTCTTGCGGTAATTTTGTCGGTATTGCCGTTTACTTTAAACTGAATATCGTAAACCGAGTTGCCTGCGGTGGTGATTTTGTATTTTGTCTTCTGTCCCGCAAGCCCGTCTTTTACGGAAAATTCAAGCTCGACGCCGTTCTTTTTGTATTCCACTTCGATTTCGGCGTCCATAATTTTTCTGCCGTTCTCGTAAATCTTGTACTCGTATTCTATTTCGCCATTTTCAACCGACTGTTCCACGACGATATAGTTGGAAGGGTTGATTTTGCTCTTGGTGGTGAATTCTATCGAAACCTCGGTTTCGCCGTCCTCGTATTCAACTTCCTTTAAACCCGTCACGTCGTACCTTAAATCACCGACAGCCATAACTCCGACGAGCCTCGTTAAAACCTCTGTTTCACCGTCGTCGGTTTTGGTGGTCGTGTCCGTTTCGTTGTAGTACATAGTGAAAACGTCATTATTTCCTGCGGTATCGGGTACGGTCACCGTCAGAACGTAGGAATAGTCCTTGAACTCGCCTTCCTTGTCGGTGTTGTCGGTCACGGTCTGTTTAATACCGTCGCTTAAAATATCCTTGAACATTGTAAGGCAGTTCTTTATTCCTGCAACGTCGCTGTCGGTGACGTAAGCGGGGCGCGCCTGCGCAGCCAAAGCCGCCGCGCTTTTACTTGCGCCCTCGTCAAGGGTCTGCAAATATTCCACGCTCGAAGCGGCGGAAAGCGCGTAAATCTCGCTCGCATCTACGTCGGCTTTATTGTTCTTATCGCTCTTACAGCCCGAAAGCGCAACCGCAAACGGTACGCACAGTGCTGCGGACAGTACGCAGGGGAGTATAAATTTCTTTTTCATAAATAAAATCTCCTAAGTTCTTTATTTATATTATAGCCATTATACACTTAATTATATTTTTTCGCAAGATAGAATTTTACCGCCAAAGCTTGTTAATATCGAAGCCGAAAACCTGCACAAGCTCCATTTCGGGCGAGTTTGCAATGTTCTGCGGCGTAACAATCGGTCCGCCGTTGCCGTCTATATCTATGCCCGCATATTCTTTATACGCATACCACACTATGTGCGCGCACTGCGTTTTGTTGCACTTTTTCTTTCTTGAAAAAACGCCTGCGGTCGGGTCGTAAGTTTTACCGAGCAAATTCTTCGCGGCGGACTTTGCAACCTTTTCCTTGGTGTCTTTGTCGGCTTTTTTGGGCGAGAGTATCATAAAATTCACCCTCGTAGTGAAATCTTCGACTTTTCCCATACTGCTTGACGAGCCTATCGCGTTCGCCTGTAAAACTTGACTAAACGACGCGTTCGTGACAAGCCCCGCATGACCCATGCGCCAGCCCGAAAGGTGGGTGGAGGAGGTGACGAGAATATCTCCGTCCTCTAAATAGATATTCGTTACCTGCTTTTCGATATAGTCCGTACACACGAACGGCGCGAAGAAATCGTTTTCAACCTTGTGCTCTTCAAAAAAATCGTCCTGAATTTGCAGTATGCGTTCAATTCCGTTTTCGCCCTTTTCAAGCGCGCGCTTAATTCCGATTTCGGTCAGGCCCGTCTGCTTATAAAGTCCGTCGTAGTCCTCGTTTTCTATAAGCTGCCGCATTTCGGCTTCGGAAAGCTTTTCGTAATCGGGGCGCCAGCACTTAATGCCGTCGGCAACGGTAAAGGCAATCTGCAAGCCGAGGCAGGTTAAAAGTATTGCGCCGATTATCGAAAGACAGACGATAAGCGCGATTATTCTTCGTGAAAGTTTCTTCTTAGCCATTTTATTTGCAGGTCAACCTCTCTACGGCAAGTTTATAAATTTCAAGACAGCGCTTAATTTTCGCAAAAGTGATATACTCGTCGGGCTTGTGAATCGTCTGTTCTTCGCCCTCTTCCTCGGGACCGAATGCCGCGCCGCACTTGAGCGCACGCGCATAAGTTCCGCCGCCGATTGCAACGGGCTGCATATGTTTGCCCGTAACCTCGTTGTAAACTCCGCAAAGCGTTTTAATAAGCTCGCAGTTCTTGTCGTTGTAAAGGGGGGCTTGGTAGTGCAAAATTTCATAGCTTACGCCGCACTTTTCAACCGCGTTTAAAATGCGCGCTTTTTCATAGGTTGCGGGATAGCGTATATCGCAGGTCACGAAAATTCCGTCCTTCGTCTGCTCTATAACGTTGGGCGAAAAGGTCAGCCTGCCCGTTTCGTCGCATAAATTGCCAAGCCCGAAACCGTCCTTAAATAACAGCGCGTGCATATCGTCAAGACCGAGATAGAGAAGCACGGGCGCGATGGCGTTCACGCCGAGTTCTGGGGTAGAGCCGTGCGCCGACTTTCCGCGTGAAATTATTTTGCCGCTTTCGCAAGTTAGATTATACTTTTTCAGTTTCTCTTTGTCGACGGGCGCGGTCACCTCGCACAGGTCGCACACCATATTTCCGCGTTCGCCGCCGCGCAGGTTTGCAAAATCTGCGCTTGCGGGGAATTTAAGCTTTAAGTGAAGTATGCCCTTTTCGGCGTAAATTACGGGGAAGTCAGCATCGGGCGAAAAACCGGTTTCGGGCATATGCGCGTGAGAGGTGTAGTAATCAATGCACGCCCAGCCGTTTTCCTCGTTACAGCCGACTATAAGCTTAATTTTTTTCTTGGGCACAAAGCCCTTGTCCTTCAAAGCCTTTAAGGCAAGTAGAGCGCATACGGCGGGGCCCTTGTCGTCCATAGTGCCTCTGCCCCAGATTTTTTCGTTCTTATAATCTATTTCGCCGCCGAAAGGCTCGTGCGTCCAGCCGCTGCCCGCAGGCACGACGTCGAGGTGCGCCAAAATCGCAAACTCCTCGCCCTCGCCGTATATAACCTCGCCTGCGTAGTTATCGTAGTTTTTAGTTTCAAAACCGAAGGATGCGGCAAGCTTTAAAAACCAGTCGAGGCAGTCCGCCGTTTCCTTGCCGAAAGGTGCGCCTTCCACGGCAGGCTTTTGCGAGCTGTCGAATTTAACTATTTCGGAAATATACTTTACAGCCGAATTAAAAAGTTCGTTCATAATTTCACCTAATTTAAAATTCCGTTCAAAAACATTATACACTTTTTTAAATTTATGGTAAAATGAATTTACCGTAAAATTAAGGTTTAGGGGTAAAATTTTGCACGAAGGACACCGCGCACGCATGGGCGCAAAGCTGGACGCGGACGAAACGCTGTTCGACCACGAAATTCTTGAAATACTTTTATACAACGCTTGCCCGAGGATGAACACAAATCCCGTGGCGCACGCGCTTTTGGAAAGGTTTGTAAGTTTCACCGAAATGTTTTCCGCAAGCGTGGACGAGCTTATGACGGTTGACGGCGTGGGCGAATCGGTTGCGCGTTATTTGAAGGTGGTGGGGCTTTGCTATAACCGAATGGACGCGGCTAAAAGCTCGATAACCTTAAAGACATTCGGCGAGTGTACGGCGTTTGCCTCGGCACGGCTCCGCGGGAAGCAGGAAGAATTTTTAGAGCTTTATTTAACAGAAAAGAGCGGTAAGGTAAAGCGCATTTTAAGCTTTACTACGCAGGACAGAAACAAAGTAACCGTGACTGCAGAAAAGATAATCGAAGGCATTTCGCTTTCCCGCCCGACGGGAGTTGTCGCGGCGCACAACCATCTGAACGGCTCGGCAACCCCTTCCGCGGACGACGATAATTTCACAAAACAGCTGCAGCTTATTTGCAGTATGAACGGCGTAAATTTAATCGACCATATTATCTGCGCGGACGGCAATATTTACAGCTACTACTCGGAAGGCAAGCTCGACTTAATTAAACGGACGGTCACTTTGGACAGAACCGTTAAATGGATATCCGATGAATAACAACGAATTCAAACTCAACATAAACGACAGGCTGTTCACCAAGTATTTCAAGCTCATATTAATGGGCGTTCTGTTAGTCACGGAAATACTCGTCTGTGCGCAGTACGCAACACAGTATATGACGGCGGGCGGCACGGGTGAATTAATCGCAGTCGTCGCATGCTGCGCAACGCTTACGGGGCTTGAAATTATCAACTCGTTCGCGGTCAAAAAGTTTGCGTTAAAAATAGTTTTCTACACGCTGGATACGGGGCTTCTGCTCGCGCTGTGCGCATTGACGGGCAACACGTACCTGCCCATGCTGTACTGCATAATACTCACGCAGTTCTACGTTTCGGTTGACGAAATAAAGCTTAAAACGGGACTGTTCGTCGTAAGCTGTGCGCTGTATATAGTTTCGTTCGTCAGCGGCTGGGTTGTCATAAACAACGGCGCTTCGCTTTACGAAAGTATCGTCCAGATTCTGGGCGACTGCTTTATAGGTATTTTCATTCTTGTAGTACACTTTATAATCTGTACGTTCATTTTGAAATTCTACGCGCAGTACGTACAGCTTAAGCTTGCCTTAAAGGAAGCTGACGAGAACAAGGCCCAGCTTAAAGACGTGTATGAACAGCTTTCTCACACCGCCGTATTCGAGGAAAGAAACCGCATTGCAAAGGACATACACGACAACGCGGGACATTCAATGACCACGGTAATTATGCAGACGGAGGCGGCAAAGCTTTTAATCGACACCGACCCCGACGAAGCAAAGAAAAGGATAATCTCCGCAAATATGCAGGCGAAAAACGCCCTCGAACAGATGCGCGAAAGCGTACACCTGCTTGCGGGCAGGAATTCTTCCATTTCTCTTAAAACCGCCATAGAGGAAATTATCGCCCAGACCATCGACGGAACCGAGCTTAAAATCAGGTGCGATTTAGAGGACGTGCGCGTAGGCGAGGAGGAATATAGGTTCCTTTGCAACAGCGTTAAAGAGTGCCTTGCAAACGGCATACGCCACGGCGGCGCAACGGCTTTCTATATCGAAATGAAAAACGTGCTTTCGAATATCACTCTGCTTATTTCGGACAACGGCTGCGGAGTTAAAGGCGAGCCGAAGTACGGCTTCGGACTTAAAGGCATAGTGGAAAAGGCGGAAGCCCTCGGCGGAAGCTGCGAAATATCGGGCGAAGCGGGCGAAGGCTTCGAAGTGGAAATAACCTTACCTTACAGGAAAATCAAGGAGTAATTTATGATAAAAGTATTACTTGTCGACGACCAGATGATTTTGGCGGAGGGCATGAAAAGCGTGCTTGAAACTTCAAGCGACATAACCGTCTGCGGTATCGCCTGCGACGGTGCGGAGGGCGTAAACCTTGCGCAGAAATTAAAGCCCGACGTCATTTTAATGGATATCCGTATGCCGAATATGAACGGCGTGGTTGCAACCAAGCGCATAAAGGAAAGCAACCCGAACATTAAAATAATCGTGCTTACGACCTTCGACGACAGCGACTATATTTTAAGCGCTATAAACAACGGTGCAAGCGGCTATCTTTTAAAGGACATCGGCTCGACCGCGCTTATCGACGCGATTAAAAACGCATACGCAGGCGATACCATATTGCCCGCGAAAATCGCAAAGAAGATTACGGACGCGGCTATGATGGTTTCCACCGACAAGGAAATAAAGCTTAAAAAAGCTTACGGACTTTCCGACAGGGAAGTGGAAATCGCGCTTATGCTCAACGACGGTTTTACGAACAGACAGATAGCTTCGGCAATGAAATTATCCGACGGTACCGCGAGAAATTATATCAGCTCGATATATTCTAAGTTCGGCGTTGAAAACCGCGCCGCCGCAGTTTTAAAAATCAAGGAATTAATTTAAGTTTAAAAAAATTGCGCCGCCGTGCATATGCACG
>CAMWPZ010000095.1 GCA_947176305.1 uncultured Clostridia bacterium | reverse complement strand
CCACCCCCTCCCCGACTCATCCTTTTTTTTTTATTTCGGTTCGCCCCCGGCTTGTGCCCCCCCCCGCCACTATATTTTACAGCGATAGCATATTTTTAAATTCGTCTTCGTCGATAATTTTTATGTTCAGCTTTTTGGCTTTATCCAACTTCGAGCCTGCCGCCTCGCCCGCCAAAACCAGAGTGGTCTTTGCCGTGACCGAGCTTTGGCACTCGCCGCCGTTGTCCTCGATAAGCTTCTGCGCTTCGGAGCGTTTAAAGCCTGCAAGCGTGCCCGTAAGCACGACGAACTGCCCTGCGAACACTCCGCCGACAGCTTGCTTTTTTATAACCTGCGGCGTTACGCTTTGCAAAAGGCTTTCAACTTCTTTCGCGTTTTCTTCGTCCCTGAACCACTCCACGATAGTTTCCGCGGTGATTTCGCCGATGTTTTCAAGCTCTAAAAGCTCGTCCTTGGTTGCGTTTGCAAGCTCTGCGCAGGTCGGGTATTTCCTCGATAAATCCTTCGCGGCGACCTTGCCGACGCCGTCTATGCCGAGCGCGAACAAAAACCTTTCCTGCGGTACCGTCCTGCTCTTTTCTATTGCCGTTAAAAGGTTGGCGATTTTTTTATCCTTGAAGCCTTCGAGCTTTTGTAAATCTTCTGCGGTCAGTTTATAAAGCTCGGAACACTCCGTCAAGCCGAGCGTATCGTGAAGCTGGCCTGCGGTCATTTCCGAAAGCCCCTCTATATCCATTGCGGACTTCTGTGCGAAGTGTTCGATTTTGCCGACTATTCTCGGGCGGCATTTTTTATTGGGGCAGAATATGTTTGCGCCGACCTCCTCCACCGCGCTTCCGCAGTAGGGGCAGAATTCGGGCTTCTTGACGGGAACACTGCCTTCCGTGTGTTCTACCGCGCCTAAAATTTCGGGAATAACCTCGTTAGAGCGGCGGATTAAAACGCGGCTGCCGATTTTAACGTCCTTCTTTAAAACGTCGCCGAAGTTGTTTAAAGTGGCTTTTCTGACCGTCGCGCCCGCAAGCTCAACAGGCTCGACTATCGCAAGCGGCGTCAGCTTGCCCGTTCTTCCGACCTGCCATTTAACTTCCTTGACGGTGGTCACGCTTTCCTCGGCTTCGAACTTGTAAGCCATTGCCCAGCGCGGGAATTTATCGGTATAGCCCAAACCGTCGCGCACGGTGCAGTCGTTCAGCTTTATTACCGCACCGTCGGTCAGAACGTCGATATTTTTGCGCTGTACTTCTATTTCCTCGATTGCCGACTTCACCTCGTCCGCGCTCTTGCAGACGCGCAGGAAAGGATAGACCTTGAAACCTTCTTTCTTCAAAAATTCGAAGTGTTCTTCCTGAGTTTTTAAAAATTCCGTTTCGGAGTAGTTTACGTTATAGAATAAAATTTCGGGCTTTCTTTCGGCGGTGATTTTAGGGTCTAAATTCCTAATTGCGCCGGCGACCGCGTTCCTCGCGTTTTTAAGCTGTTCCTTTGCGGTCTTGTTGTATTCTTCCAGAACGCTCAACCGCATTACCGCCTCGCCCTGAACTTCCAAAAGTCCCATGTAGCTTATGGTCATGGGGAAGGATTTTATCGTTAAGCACTGTGCGGTTACGTCCTCGCCCTCGACGCCGTTGCCGCGGGTTGAAGCGCGGACAAACTTGCCCTTGTCGTAGGTTAAACAAACGGTAAGCCCGTCGAACTTGTATTCTACGGTGTACTCGTTGTCCTTCGAAACCTTTTCCACTCGCGTGAAAAACGCATCCAGCTCGTCGTACGTTACCGACTTGTCGAGGCTGTAAAGCCGCGCGATATGTCTGTGGCGCTCGAAGCCCTTAATAGGCTCGCCGCCGACGCGCTTTGTCGGGCTGTCAAACTGCACCTCGCCCGTTTCTTCCTCTAAGCGGCGAAGTTCGTCGTAAAGTCTGTCGTACTCTCTGTCGGGTACGGACGGGTTGTCAAGAACGTAGTATTCGTACGCCCATTTATTGAGTTGGTCTATAAGTTCGCGAACTCTGTTTTTCATAAAAGCCTTACCTAAATAATTTCTAAGGGTGCGATAGAAGCCGACAATTCCTTTATTCCCTGTCCGTCGAACGCGACATTTAAAACCGTGCCGCCGTTCTTCACCGCGATAATCATGCCCACGCCGAATTTGGGGTGGCGCACGCGCAAGCCGACGGAATAATCCTTCTTGCCGCCGACGGGGTTGCTTTTAGCCGAGCCGAACGAGGGCTTGAAGCTCGAAGTCGTTTTTACGGGTATATCGCTTTCGAAACCGTCCGCCGAGGAATACAGCGCCCTGCCGCCTCCGCCGTAGCTTCCTTCCCTGTAAGTATTCTGATACCTGCCGCCTCCGTAAGCATACGGTGACTGAATAGGCTGAATACCCAGCTCGGGCGCAAGCTCGGCAATAAAGCGCGAGGGGCGGGTTAAATCTCTGTGGCCGTACAGATAGCGCGATTTCGAGCGCGTGAGGTACAAGTTTTTTTCCGCACGAGTAATCGCAACGTACATAAGCCGCCGCTCTTCCTCGGCTTCCCTGCTTACGCCGTCAGTACGCGACGAGGGCATAATTCCCTCTTCAAGTCCGCAGATGAACACGCAGGGAAATTCAAGGCCCTTGACCGCGTGAATAGTTGCAATCGTCACGTAGTCGCCGTCGTCCATGTTGTCCACGTCGGTTGCAAGCGTTACCTGATTTAAATACTCGTCGAGTGTTGCGTTGGGGTTGAGGCGCGAAAAGTCGTCGACCGAGGCGATAAATTCGTCGAGGTTTGCAAGCTTCGAATCCCCGTCGTCCGTGCCGTCGTCGTACTCCGAACGTAAATTCGTAACCGTTAAAACGTCGCGCACAAGCTGGCTTACGGGCGTTTCCTGCGCGGAAATTATGAAGTCGCGCACGAGGGCCGCAAAGTCCTTGATTTTATCCTTAGTTGCGCGCGGCAGGGAAAGCTGTTCGCAGTCCACGCACGCGTCGTAGAGTGAAAGCCCCGTCTGCTGGGCGTAATCGTTCATAACCTGCAGGGTTTTGCCGCCTATGCCGCGGCGCGGAACGTTTATTATCCTTTCAACCGCCTCGCTGTCATAGGGGTTGGAAATAAGCCGCAAATACGCAAGCGCGTCCTTTATTTCCTTTCTGTCGTAGAACTTGAAGCCGCCGAAAACCTTGTAAGGTATTCCGTATTTCGTGAACTCCTGCTCGTACGAGCGCGTAAGCGCGTTTATGCGCATTAACACCGCATAGTCGGAATACTTGCCGCCCTTCAAAACTCCGTCGGCGATTATCCGCGCGGCATACAAAGCTTCTACGGCTTCCTCCTCCGCCTGATAGTAGACTGGCTTGTCACCGTCTTCGCCCTCCGTCCACAGCGTTTTGCCGCGGCGCGATAAGTTGTTTTTTATTATGCAGTTTGCAAACGAAAGTATCGCCTTGGTCGAGCGGTAGTTGCGCTCTAACTTGTACACCTTTGCTTCGGGGAAGTCCTTATCAAAGCGCAGAATGTTTTCTATCTCCGCGCCGCGCCAACCGTAGATTGACTGGTCGTCGTCGCCCACGGCAAACAGGTTTCCGTGCTTTGAAGCAAGCAGTTTTATAATGTCGTACTGTACCTTGTTGGTGTCCTGAAACTCGTCCACCAGAATGTATTTGAACTTGTCCGAAAGGAAGTCCAGAACTTCCTTGTCGCGCTTTAAAAGGCGCAGAGTTTCTAAAAGCAAATCGTCGAAGTCGAGCGCGTTGTTTAAACGCAAATGCTCGTTATACTTGTCGTACGCGTTTACTATTTTATCGATGCCGAACTCGTCGCGGTACTTCCTGTAATACTGGTCGGGGTCCAGTCCGAGCATCTTCGCGTTGGCTATGTGGAACTTCGCGGACTTCAACAGTTTTTCGTCGTCGTAGTCAAGCTCGTGAAAGGTCTTCTTTATAACGTTGGCACGCTCGGTTTCGCTGTATATGGAAAAGTTCGATTTAAAGCCCGCCCTGTCCGCGAACTGACGAAGAATTTTTACGCACATAGAGTGAATTGTGCAAATCCATTTCGCGTTCTCAGGCTCTCCGTCTATCATTTTCAACAGCCTTTCCTTCATTTCGCCCGCCGCCTTGTTGGTAAAGGTTATGGCGAGGATTTGCGAAAGCGTGGCTTTGCCATCACGCAGAATATAAGCTATGCGCGAGGTTAAAACGCGGGTTTTTCCGCTGCCTGCGCCCGCAAGCACCAAAACCGCGCCCTCCGTGTCGCGCACGGGTTTTTTCTGTTCTTCGTTGAGTAAGTCGAGTATGCCGTCCATATGAAAAAATTATACCACAGCCCTTTTAAAAACACAAATATAAAAGCCCCCGCGCCCGGGGGTTTTTACTGTCGATTAAAACAAAAGCTCTTTTTCCTTTTTGTAGCGTTCCAAAGCCTTTAAATATTTTGCCGAAAGCTCCAAGGAATACCTCTGCTTTTCCTCGTAGGAAAGCGTGTCGTAGTACTCCCTGTCGGTTAATCTTCCCAAAGCGTCGGAAACCTCGCCCTCGGTGTCTAAAAGGTTTTTTACCTTCAGGTAAAATTCGTCCTGCTTTTCGCCCTTGATTTTCTTTTGTACTCTGCCGCATATCGTTGATTTGACCTTAGTTTCGCTTAAACCCTTTTCACGCGCAAACGACGCGCCTTCGTCTAAATTCTTTTTGAATTCTTCCCAAAAGTTGTTTTTCAGCCGTTGTTTGGCGGCTCTCGCCATAAGTTTCAAATCTTCCATACCTCTCCTTTTGCGCGTTTTTCGTAAGTTCAAAAAACGGCAGTATGTTACATATATCGACTTATTTTCTATTGAAAAAGGTCCGTCCGATTTTTTCATCGGACAGACCTTTCAAGTTTTAGTTTTTATTTCTTTTTCTTGCCGCTTCGGCCTTCTTGCGCTTCTTCACGGAAGGGGATTCGTAAAATTCTTTTTTACGCAAATCGCCGATTATACCGTCACGCGAGCACTTTCTTTTAAAGCGTCTTAACGCGCTTTCAACCGATTCGTTTTCGCCTACTTTTATCGTTGACATACCTTGTCTCACCCCGCTCCGCCATTTGCGAATTAGTCGTTGAATTTCTCAACGCTTACAAATTATACCAAACGCAAAAATATAAGTCAACTCAAAACACACAGGGTTTTGAAAAAATAATTCGGCTCTACGAAATTTTAGTACCGTTAAGTTTTTTGTAAAGCATAGTGCTATGATAAATAAAAGCAATTCCGTTTTTCGGAATTGCAAGTACAATCTAACAAAAATGATTTATAAATAAATTATGGATAATATAAAAACTTGCGAAAATTGCAGATATTTTATAAAGCACTATGCAAAAAAGACTTGACGAAATCGCAATGCTTTTGAAGGACGATTAAAGCATACCGCAGAGGACTAAAATACTGTTTATAACCAAGCCCGTGACTGCGGAAATTCCGTACAGCGCAAGCACGAAAAGGATATTCCTTTTTATCTTCTTCGTGTTCTTGAAAAGCACGACAAGCCCCACGCCCGCGTTACAGCAAAGCCCCGCAACACAGCTTCCGAACGTTATGCCGTTGTAGATATAAGTTTCGGTTATGATTACGCTCGAAGCGCAGTTGGGTATAAGTCCTATAACGGCGGTTATAAAGGGTTGGAAGTACGCGCCGCCGATAAGCGATTCCGCGATTTTTTCCGTGCCGACCGCGTCGATTATAAACCCGAAAATCAGATTTACTATTAAAAGGTAAAACGCGATTTTCAGGGAGTGAATTAACGGCTCCCACAAAAAAACGTTCAAGTCGCTTTTACCGTCGTGTTCCCTGCCGCAGGAATACGCGTGTATTTCCTCCGCCTGAGGGATTTCGGCAAGCTTTTCGCCCGAAAGTAAAAAGTTCACCAAATATCCTATACCCACGCCGACCATAAGCTTAATTACGACAATCGGCATAATCGTCGCGGCGGCGGCGCCGCTTGAAAGCAGAATTATAAACGCCTCGTCCGAGGTGGCGAGGAAAACGGCAAGCAGCGTACCCGTGCGGATAAGCCCTTTATCGTAAAGCTTTGCCGCCATGACCGAAAAGCCGCACTGCGGTACTAAACCCGTAGCCGAGCCGATTAGCGGTGCAAGCTTGCCCTGCAATATTTGTTTGTTGCGCGCGAACGAAGTCCTGTTTTCCAAAAACTCGATTAATATATAAATTACGAGCAGGAACGGGAAAACCTTAACTGTATCTAAAAGCGCGTCTAAGATAACGTCAAGCATAGCCAACCAAAAATTAAAAGTTACTAACTTATTGACTTGTTTTTTTATTTTTAAACGGATTTTTGGGAGAACAAATATTAAGTGTTAGCT
>CAMWPZ010000094.1 GCA_947176305.1 uncultured Clostridia bacterium | reverse complement strand
AACCTGTGACCCACTGCTTGTAGGGCAGTTGCTCTCCCAACTGAGCTAAGCTCCCGAACGCTTAAATAATATAACAAATATGCTTGCAAAAATCAAGCGTTTTTCCGCGCATTTTTAAATTTTTATAAAAAATTTGGAAACGGAAGCGAAGGCGGAGAAACCGTACACAAACATTATATGCAAAAAAATTTTAAAATGATTGTATAAATCAAATCACGGCGGGCAATAAACAACGCGTAAGCAAAATTGAGAGGTGAAAGATATGAAAAAGTTACTTGCAGTGTTGTGCGCGGTTGCGGCGGTGATAGCGACGGTGGTTTTCGTAAGCCGCGCGGGCGGAAACAGCGAACAAATCGTAAAAAACGACTATTTAAGGATACACGTCCGCGCAAACTCGAACTCGCAGACCGACCAAAGCGTCAAATACATAGTAAAAGACGAAGTCGTCAAGTACATAACCCCTTACGCGGCGCAGTGCACGGACAAGCAAACGGCTATGCGCGTGATAAGCGGCATACTCGGCGGAATCGAGCAGGTTTGCGACAAAGTGTTAAAAGAACACGGCTTCGACTACACCTCGCGCGCAAGCGTAAGGCAGGAGGAGTTCCCCACGCGCGTTTACGGCGATTTAACGCTTGAAAACGGGCTTTACGACGCGCTTATAATAGAACTCGGAAGCGGCACGGGCGACAACTGGTGGTGCGTAATTTATCCGCCGCTTTGCTTCACTTCGGGCACGGAAAACGTAGAATACCGCTCGGCAATTTACGATATAATAAAGAAATTTTTTGATTAAAATAACCAAAAAAGGGCCTGCGGACAGGCACAAAAAATGTGAAAAACGGCGAAAACCACAATATATTGTGTTTTTCGGACGAGCCGACCACAATTTTAAAAAATTTGTAAAAAAACCTTGAAATAATTAATATCATATGTTATAATAACCATACCACAATTATCACAATTTGAATAATGCCCTCGGGAAGTACCGTCAAAAGGTTAAAAAAAGGAGCCTGAACGGTACAATCCCCCGATTTTATCGCTACGGCTTAAATTTATGAAATTTACAGCGGGCGTACAATCTTGAAAGGATTGTACGCCCGCTTTTTCGCGTTTGCGGACAAGAAACAGGGCACCCCACTACGTAAACCATATTAAATAATATATATAAAATTTGACTTAAAGGGACAAAAGGAGTTAAAGGTTATGAAGAAAATAAATAAAGGGAGAAAGATTTTATCCGCAATACTTGCGGCGGCGTGCGCGATTTTACTTTGCGTATCGTTCGGAATGCTTTCCGGCATCGGCGGTAAAACCGCGGTGGCAAAAGCGCCGAGCGGCGGCATAATTATCGGCGAAATCGCACCCGGCACGGGCGGCGACGTATTCGACGGCGAAAAGCTTGCCGAATTGTACGACGCGATACTCGGCACCGACCACAAGTATTCGGGTACCTACAACAAAGTAAAGGAGGACCTTGCGGCAAACGGCACGGCGAAGCTCGGCTCGGGCGTTTCCACGAAAGCCATAAGCGCGAAGGACCTGCGTACGCGTAACGGTTCCGACGTTTACGTCACGTTCGGCGGCATTCAGTGGGAAGTCGTTTACGTAACCACCAATAAGTCGGGCGACGTAATTGTCGACTTGTACCAGGCTACCAGCTCGCAAAACAGCCAGTTCAGCTCGGGCAACGGCTATACTATGTGGAATAACAATACCTATACGCATATAGGTAATATTTACTCTACAAGCTTTATCCGCTGTGCAACTTTGGGTAACGGCGGCACTTACCGTACGTATACGAGCAAAGACCAGGCCAACGCAGGCGGCAGTGCAACCGCGGCTCCCGGTACCGGTACGTATGCAAGATTTGCCACGGGCGACTTGTCCGGCTACCTTGACGCACCTGTAAACGTAGACTATCAGGAAAAGGAAAGCTGGGTAGAACTGCAGGGACAGACCGGCGCAAACTATAACGTTGCATTCAACTTCCCCAGCGACGCTTACGGCACTCCTACCGCTGAAAACTACTATAAAGGCGGCGTAAACAACAACCAAACCGACCGTCCCAACATTAATACGAACTACAGCGACCACGCCGCGAACAGTAAAAACTCCTCCGGCGCGACCGTTTCAATTCCTGCAAACACCAAGGCGGGCTACACCGACTGGAAAAACGATAAAGTCTGGCTTCCTTCCCTTACCGAAACGGGCAACACCCCCGACGGCGGTATCTGGCAGTTAAGCAACGACCAAAGAATAAATATCACCTCGGGCGTAACGGCACAGCCCGCTTATAACGCAACGCAGAACGCATATTCCTGGCTGCGTTCCGGCTTCAGCGGCCGTGCTACCGCTGCCTGTTACCTTACGGCTGCCGGTGGCTATTAGGTCACGTATACTTCCTCCGCTCTCGCTGTGCGCCCTGCGCTTCATCTCAATCTGAAATCTGCCGCGCTGAGCGCGGCGGGCGCTACAACCGGCGCGGATTATGAAACGGTCAACGCACCCAAGGATTTGTCATTCCCGTACGACGGTACGGAATATACCGATTTGGAAACGCTTGTCAACATGATTAAAACCGAAGTTGACGCAAGCAATTCCGACGTGAGCGGAGTTACCAAATGGTACGACAAAGAACAGCACAAGCTGACGTCGGGTGCCGCCGCGTCGACCGAGCCCGACCACATAGCAACGTCGGGGGCGGCGGTCCAGTATAAAATTGTGTTCACACCGCAGGGCAAGACCGCGGCTGCGGACATAAAAACGCTGACGTCGTTCAGCGTAAAGAACGCAGGTAAGTACGAAATAACGTGTAACTTCACGACGGGTAAAGATTATAAATGGCGTTCGGTTGACGACGGTTCGATATCGACGTCCACGTCAACAACGTTCACGATAACCGTAAAACAGGCGGAAATTAAATACACGTGGGCGAACAGCGCAGGTATGACGGGCGCGAACTGGGAAACCACGTTCAACGTAGATACGTTCACGCCAGACTTGACCCTGAACCCCACCGCAGTTTCGGCTGCGCCGTGGATATACCTCAACTATACCCTTTTAACCACGGGCGATAACGTCGCAACCGCAGTCGGCTACGACAAGACGACCGACAAGTCCACGACTTCGGAATTGCTGCCGTGCGTTGTATTGAAGTTCGTCAACAGCGAAGGCTACGACAGCGATATCGACAAGATATTCGCGCAACGCGACGGCGTACGCGGCACGGACCACCCGAAGGAAGCGGGCACATATACCGTTACCTATTCGGATAAAAACGCGACGACTTCCAACTATAAATTAGTTGCGGACACGGGCGAAGGCTCGTCCAAGGTATACACCATTAAGCCTTACGAGGTTGACGCGCCCGGCGTGGTTGCCGCACTCGAATACAACGGACAGGAGCAGACCTTCACCGTAGCCAAGTACGACAAGAAGTATATGGAATACGGCACGCTTTCGGGAACGACCTTCACGAAGGACGCAATGCCCAAGGATACGCTCGGCATAGATATGGGCATGACCGCGGACACAACCTCGGGACTTGACCTCAGCGCGCAGAAGGTGGGCAAGTATAAGATTGCTTATCAGCTTTTAACCTCGACCGTTAAAAACAGCACGACCCCTATCGTTCGTAACTACGAATGGAAGGGCAACGCAACCGGCAAGGCGGCGCACGAGGTAGAGTACGAAATCGCACCCAAGAAGTTAGGCTTCGTATTCACTTCCGACGCAACCGGCGGTTCGTTCACCATCAAGACGAGCGACAAGACGAGCAAGCTGACCTACGACTATGCTTCGGGCAAGGGTCCCGTAGGACAGTTCACCTACGACGCAGGCACCGATACGTGGATACAGGACGTTGACCCGGGCGACGGCGTAACGCTTTTATACGACGAGCCTGTTCTCGAAATCTGGTACTACTACGACAACGACACGAATGCTTCGGATAACCCCCAGAAGCATACGAGCGCGACCGAGCTGAAATTCAACGATTTAAAGGCTTTGGACGCAACCTTAAAGACGGGCAACTATACCGTATATTTAAAGCTTGCGGACGCGACCGCTAACCCCGTAAACAAGAACTACGTAATCGTCACCGACGACAGCGCGTACACTTATTCGCAGGCGGTTGAAATCAAGGCGGGCGAAGCAAGTCTTGATGACATCAAGCAGGTATACAAGGACAGCACGATGGGCGCGGCGGATAACGCTGTTGATTTGCCCTTCGACGACGGTTCGACCGTTAAGAATTTAGCGTATGCGTGGGATGCGAACACCAAGAAGGCGGTTGAGTACTTCTTAACTCTCGACTTCACGGATATCGACTTCTTAGAGGTTGCAGGTCCTTACACCTACAAGTATTCCGACGGTTCCACCCTCGGCGCAGGTCAGGGCTTTGCAAAGGCCGACAAGGTCACCGTAATGGTTACGGTACAGATTAAGTCGACCGAGCAGGCGACCAACAAGATGCCCACGGAAGCCGAGTATGCGGCTTCGGCAGGCACGAACGGTAACAAGTTCACTTACACCTATATAGACGCTACGAAGGGCACGATTTCCTTCGAGTACACCATTGAAAAGGCCGACGTTGACGCGACCGAGCTTGCAAAGAACACCCTTTTACAATACAGAATGGGCGCTTCCGACAGCTGGCACGACTACGATCCCGATAATCCCCCCGAATACAACGGCTCGAACATAGAAGTTCAGGTCAACACCTCGAAGCTTCCTCAGGGCATCGATACGTGGGATATCCAGTCGAGCGACTACCTCGGCAACAGAAAAGGCCCCGGCACGATTACGCTGACCGTTCACTACACGGTAAAAGACAACTATAACCCCATTACGGGCAACGCGCAGGTTTATGCGCTTACCATAAGCCCGCAGGTTATCGACAGCGGCAACTGGACGACGGGCTTCTACACCGACAGTAACGGCGATCCCATTCAGGACAGCGTCGGCGTGCCTTACCAGATTTACGAGTTAGGTCTTGACGACCCTGCGTTTGCGGATTTCATCAAGTACGAGTATTACCTCGCAGATCTGACCGACCCGCTTAACCCCGTCGTCGGCGGATTTATCGGCGTGGGCGACACCGCGCTTGCGGATTTAACTAACCCGCTCGGCGCATACAAGGCTTCTTCGACCAACCCCGTAAACGTTTACGTCAAGGCGGTTATCGACAGCACCAAGGTGCCTCAGGTCAACGGCAACGACAAGTACGTGCTTAAAGACAGCACGGGCAAGGACGGTTACAAGCTGTTCTCGCTCGGCGAAAGCAAGGACCTTATAAAGGTTACCGTATTAAAGGACAAGAGCGAGTATAAGGACGCAGTCACGCTTGCGGACGTTCTCGAATTCAAGCTCGAGGACGGTTCGACCTGCCCGACCGCATATTATACGCTCACCGTATACAAGGATAAAATCGACCCCGCTAACCTTATCGGCGATATTTCGGGCTTCGATTTCTCGAACGCGGACGCGGGTAAGTACGTAATCGAAATTACGCTCACCGACCCCGACAGCTATGCTTGCACCAAGCCGTTCGTGAACTACGTAATCGAGGCGAAGAAGATTGCAGTGCCCACGCTGAAGGAAATGACCTTCACGGGCGCAGAGCTTACTATTTCGAAATATCTCACGGGCGATAGCTGGACGACCTACGGCCCCGACGGTATGAACATTATTCTTATCGGCGGCGTGGACGCGGCGCGCGACGTACACCAAGGCGGTTACGTGGCAACGCTTACCCTCACCGATACGAATTATAAGTGGGATTACTCCGACGGTACTACGGCTCCCGTAGCTTCCTATGCGGGCAACCGCGTGATAAGCGCGGCTTCCAAAACGGCGGCTGACGGAGAGGTTTCCGTAAGCGGTACGGACGCTCAGGCGAACTACAACTGGAACGTTTCCCCTATACTCGTCGACGCGACGAATATGTGGGATAAGGGCAAGAACGGCGCAACGCTTAAACTGCCCCAGAACATTAAAGATTTAATCAGCGCAGGTACGCTGGAAGTCGGCTACCAGTACTACGACGCGGACGGTAACTTTATCGAGAACCCCGAAATCAAGGGCGGCAAGTCGTATAACGTTTCCGCAGTGTTCGCAGGTCAGGATTCCGACCTCGGCAACGTAAGGTTCATTACCAAGGACGCGAACGGCGAGCAGCAGCAAACCGCAACCACCGCGCAGGTGCCTTACACCGTACCTCAGAGCGGCGCGGCGGCGTTCTTCGGAAACGCGTTAAGCTTCTTAAAGAATAACTGGTGGTGGCTGTTGATAGCCTTGGCAGTTCTTATATTCCTCATTATCCTTATCGTAGTACTCGTTA
>CAMWPZ010000093.1 GCA_947176305.1 uncultured Clostridia bacterium | reverse complement strand
GGCGGGGTTTGCGTATTTCCGTCTTTATTTGCGGACAAGCCTTCCAAAGCTTTCAATATGTTTAAAAGTGCGAATTTTTCCGTAATAAATACTCTCCTTTTGGTAAATTTTCGTTAAAATCAAGCCGAAATTTATTGCTTAAAAATTTCGATTAGTATATAATTAGATATGCGTAAAAAAGCAAAATCGCAAATACTGAAATTTTACACTCATTCGGAGTTGAATATGCGTAAATCTTTTACTAAAATTATATGCTTTGCAGCCGCGTTTGTGGTAGCTTTGGGCATTATGCTCACGGCGGCGTGCAGCAACAAATACAAGGTTAAACCCCTCGACGGAGATATTTCCGCAAGCTCTGCGGAAATTTCAAACGGCGGACTTGCCGTTGAAAAGGGCAACTACGTATACTTTATCAACGGCCGCGAAAGCTACACCGCGGACAATACCTTCGGTAACGTCGTAAAGGGCGCGATTATGCGCATTTCCAAAACCGATTTGGCGGCGCGCAACTATTCGTCCGTGCAGACGGTAGTTCCCTCTATAGTTTATGCAGGCAACTCTAACGCGGGTATCTATATCTACGGCGACAGAGTTTACTATACGACCCCCTCGACCGAAAAGACGGGCAACGGCGACGTGCAGAATTCCTACTTGCAGTTCAGAAGCACCCGCCTCGACGGAACGGACACGGTAAAAGACTACTATTTGCAGTTTGCGGACAACTCCACCGAATACCGCTACGTTGAAGAAAACGGCACCGTCTATATTCTCTACGTTGCAACCAACGAGGATTTGTACGGAACGAGCTGCACCAACTTACACAGCTACAACACCAAGACGGGCGCGGACACGCTTCTTGCGTACAACGTTTCGGCAGTCACCTTCGATAAAAAGGACTTGACTAACCCCCGCGTGTTCTATACGATGAACGTAACCGACTACGTTACGAACACTTCGTTCTCGAGCTACTATAACCAGATTTACACCGTTTCGGCTTCGGCGACCGAGCGCAACGATTACAAGCTCGGCGACATAGTCGAGGACTACGACGCGAAAAAAGATCCCCTGTACGTCAACTGCGGCAAGCTCGTGTTCGACGGTATAGGCAAGGTTCAGAACCTGACGAACAGCATAACGCCTTTCAACGGCGAGGGCGCGGACAAGGTTGACAGAAGCGCATTGAAGTACACTATTTCTTCCTATGAGGACGGATATCTGTACTACACGCGCACGACCGCGCAGAACAGCACGGCAGTTCTGTTCAACGTAAAGGCGGAAGAGGTGTTGAAGGCTGACTGGAAGCCCGTTGCAAACAACCCTTCGGACGACGACTGTCTTATAAGGGACGGAGGCTCGGCTTCTTCGTATATCTATCTGTACGACAACGGCACTCTTACGGGCGCACTTGTTGCAGGCTCGACGGGGCTTGAAAAGTTAAACCTCGTAGACGGTAAAATTCCCTCGACCTATTCCCCCGAAAACAGATTCTACCTCACCACCGACGGACAGGCAACCTTGCTTTTCACCGCCGTTCACGGAGAGAAGAACTATATATACTATTCGCTTTCGGGCGGCAACGGCTACACCGTATACCGCATCTGCTACGACGGTGAATACAAGGACTATAACGAGCTTCGCGTAACCGACGCGGTTGACGAATACACCGCAGTCCGCGTGCTCGACTTGGATTCGTCTAGCAGCTGGTACAAGCCCGAAATGTTCGATAACCAGATACTTTTCTGCTCGCAGACCGCAGGTATGACCGAATACGAATACGTTATGGTTTGCGATTTGCGCGATGCTGAAAGCGGCGAAATGATGACCAACGCGCAGATTAAAGACTTGGGCGAGCAGTATGAAAGCATAGAAAAGGCTATCTCGGACATCGACGACAGCAACTTCGAAAATCTGCCTCAGGCTCTGAGATACGCGTTCTATACAAGCGAAAGCGATTACATCGGTGAGCTTATTCAAGCCTACGTAGATATCGAGGGCAAAAAAGAGGAATACCTCTGGTCCAAGGAATCGATAGAAAAATACAATGCGTTCATAAAGGCTGAAACCGAGGAAGCCGTAAAAGAGTGGGTTGACCTTAAATACGGCGCAACCGTAAAGGTGAACGGCAAGGACGTTGCGGCAAACAAGCGCGATTATTATTACGCAGTTCTCGGACAGATGAACGACGCGGATATTGAAAGCTACTATAACGCAATGCACGAAAGCTATTTCCCCGCATATCCCGAGGAAGTAAACGACAGCTGGTTTGCCAACCTTAAAAAGGGCGCGAAGATAGGCTTCGTTCTCGGCGTTGTTGCAGGCGGACTTATTGTTATCGGCGCGGCAGTTGTAGGTACCCTTATTATAATAAGGAAAAAGAAGGAAAAACTTCCCGCGTACACCAAGAAGCGCATCAAGGTAGACACGACGGACGACAAGGACGTTGACGTTTATTCCGACTGATAAATTCAATAAAAATTTACAACCCCCTTCCGCATAAGCGGAAGGGGGTTGCACATATTAAACGCAGTAAACTTCGCGCGCGGATAAATTTCAAAAAAATTTAAAATTACGCCAAAAAATATCCGTAAAACAGTTTACAAACGCAGTTATAATTAATATAATGTTACCACGAAAACAACCTGCCCGAAACCGCGGATATAGCACGCGGCGCGGGCGGTCGCATACGCTATTATAAAGCGGATATGGAGAATAATAAAAATATGGTCAGATACGTTAAATGTCCCAGATGCGAATTGAATTATATCGACGCGGAAAAGCAGGAGTATTGCGACGTTTGTATAGCCGAACTCAAGGGTAGGAAGCTTCAGTTCGCCGACCTTGACGACGAAATTTTCGAGGAGGTCGACGGCGAGCTTGAACAGTACGAGCTTTGCCCCGTATGCGGTGTGAACAGAATACGCTACGGCGAAAAGATGTGCGAAGCCTGCAAAAAGGAAAGCGAGTACGAGGAAGAGGAAGAAATCGACCCCGACAAGGACGAGGAGTGGAAGAACTACCTCGACGAGGAAGACGACGGCGATTTGACTATCGACGACGAAACCTTACAGGAAGAGCTTGACGCCGATATGGAGGACGAGGAAGAATCCGAGGAAGAAAACGAGGACGACTTCTTTGACGACGACGTGGATTCGTTAACCGACTTGGAGGACGACGAATACGACGATGACGAAGACTTCGACGACGAGGACGATGACGACGATTTCTAAAATTCAATAAGCTTTAAGCATCAGAAGCGCCCGACGGAAAAACCCGTCGGGCGCATAATTTTGGCTATTTTTGGCAATAATTATTTTATGATTAAAGCAAATATAACCATAAACGCAATTAAAGAGGCGGTAAACAACCTCTACCAAAGACCCGTTACCGTCAAGCTGAATTTAGGCAGAAACAAGTTCGTGACCTTCCCCGCAACGCTCAGCGGAATTTATCCGTCGCTTTTCACCGTCAGCCCCGACGATAAAAACTTCCTCGGCAAAACGGCGTACTCGTATTCGGAAATCCTCTGCGGCAGGGTTAAAATAGACCCGAGAAAAGCCTGATAAAAAATCTGTCATATCGGGCAAACAATACGCATATTATACCTTGTATACAATCGGCGGTGCCGAGGGAGGGTTAATATGTCTTTATCAACGCAGTACCAAACGGGGACTTTCACGCGGCGCGTCGCCGTAATCAAATCGCAGTCCATAGTAGAAATTAAATTTTCCGGTCAGGAAATAGGCGAGGCAGTGGCGGTGTTCCCGCAGGTTTCGCTGTCCTCGTGCGAGGTTTCCTCGGGCAGGGTAAATTACGGCGGAAGGCTTGTTTGCACGCTCGTCTACGCGGACGGCGACGGAAAGCTTTGCCGCGTACAGAAAGGCGCGGAATTCACGCACTATTCCGACGACGAAAATCTCGCCCCTGCGCACCGTTCGCTTTGCAGCTTGAACTGCGAAAAAACTCAGCTTAAACGCGACGGCTCGAACTGGCTCGTCGCGGTGGTCGTAGGCGCGGAAATTTCCGTCTACGCCTCGACAGAGCGCAACTTAGTCACGGGCGCCGAGGGCGCTATTGCAAAGTGCGAAAATAAAAAGCTTTATTCGGCGGTCACCTTCTCGGGCGAAAGCGAGGTCGAGGACGACTTTGACTGCAATGCGGAGGACGTTTTAATTCCCGCCGCCGACGTGCTTATAACCGACTGTATCTGCCGCGCTTCCGCGGTGGAAATCACGGGCGAAATTTATCTTTCCCTGCTTGCCGTTCGCGGCGGCTCGCCCGTAAGCCTTGACAGGATAGTTCCTTTCAAGTCGGAAATTCCGTGCGAGGATGCTTTGCTTGCGCGCAAAGCCGTATGCCGTGCGGAAATAAAAGATTTAAGCGTGAACGCACGCGTCAACGAGGACAGCGGCAAATGCGCGGTCGAGGTCGTAGCTTCGCTCGGCTTTGCGGGCAGATATTTCGAGGAGGAGGAAACTCCGCTCGTTTTGGACGCGTTCTCCAAGGACTGCAAGCTCAACCTGACCTACGCCGAGGAGGAGGCAACCCCCTGCACGGAGGTCAAGGTCTATTCCGAACGCATAAGCGGACTTTGCGCTTCGAAAGCCAAGCTCGACTATACCTGCGCGTTCCTTGCGGCTTCCCTGCCCAAAGCGGAATTCACCCGCTCGGAGGACGGCATAGAGGGTGGCGTTTCGGCAACGCTTTTGTACGAGCAGAACGGTGAGGTTCACTCGACCGAAGTTAACCTGCCTTTCGCGGTCACGCTCAACGGCTTGGGCGACTGCTGCGACAATATCTCGGTTGCGGTGTGCGGACTTAATATCCGCCAGCGTTCCGAGGGCGAGTGCGAGGCGGAAGCGGTATTGAAAATCGCCGCAACCGAGTGCGAGCGCGTGACGGTTAAATACCTTTCCGACGTTACCGAGGGCGATGCGGTTGAAGCTTGCGACAGCGCGGTAAGCGTGTACGTTCCCTGCGCGGGCGACGACTTGTGGGATACGGCGAAAAAGCTTTGCCAAAGCCCCGAGGAAATTCAGACGACCAACCCAGAGCTTACGTTCCCCTTATCGGGCAAGGAAAGAATACTTATCTACCGTCCCAAAAACGCGTAAGTAAGTAAAATAAAACTTCAAACACAGCCGAGGAACTTTTGCGGTGTGTTGTATATGAATAAAAGGCAAGGATGAAATACAGTCCTTGCTTTTTTTATTTGATTTTGATAAAATTATTGTACGGTAAACAGTAATTTTTGGTCCTTTTATTGTTTCTCCTTGTTGACTTATTTAAGTCGTTGGCATATAATAATATTGTCATCAAGACAGATATGTTTTCGGGACGTATCACCCCGCGCCCTGCTTAACAGCCGACGCGGATTTTTTTATTCTTGCTATATTTGCATTGACTTTTTTAAAGTCTTGTGGTATTATAATCTCGGTTCCTGAAACACGGAAACACCACAGTCCGTAGGGCTGAATGCAGGTAAGGCTGAAATGCCTTGCGCCTGTCGGATTACCCGACATTGAGGTAGGTGGCTAACCCTACCTTTTCTTTTTGTCTTTATTTCCTGTCCGAGCTTTTCGTTCGGCTTTTTTATTTTATAAAATAATTGTAAATTGCAGTTGGGTGTGGTATAATGCCGTTATGGAAAGCGTGCGCGTAAAAAGTTACGCCAAAATAAATTTAACGTTGAATATTACGGGCGTTGAGGGCGGCTATCATATGCTCGACAGCGTGGTCACCACCGTTGACTTGTACGACTTAATCGTCGTTAAAAAGCGCAAGGATAACCTCGTTTCTATAACTATGCACGGCTGTGGAAGCGAGAGCATACCATTTGAAGAAAACAATGCGGCAAGGGCGGCGGAAGCTTTTATCAAAGCTTACCAAACGCGCGGCGCGGATATAACCGTTTACAAAAATATCCCCATGGGCGCGGGCTTGGGAGGCTCGTCTGCGGACGCGGCGGGGGTATTGAACGCGCTTTTCAGCCTTTATAAAATCGACGATACGGCGGGCAAAAAACTGCTTGCCGACCAATTCGGAAGTGACACGCGCTATATGCTTATGGGCGGTTACGCTCGGCTTTTCGGCAGGGGGAATATCGTTCAGCCGATAGAGGGCAACTTAAAGCTAAACCTTTTACTTCTTATCCCCAAGGGCGGAGTAAGTACGGCGGAGTGTTACAGGCGTTTCGACCAAGCGGGTAAACTCGGCGGAAACAGCAACGGTGCGGAAACCGCAATTATTAACGGCGATTTGCACGCGCTTTCGGATAGCGTGAACAACGCGCTTACCCCTGCGGCTTGCTCGCTTTCGGCGGATATTCAAAGTGCCGTTGACGAGCTTAAAGAGTTTGACCCTCTTGCGGTGAATATGACAGGCTCGGGCAGCGGCGTTTACGCTATATTCGAGAAC
>CAMWPZ010000092.1 GCA_947176305.1 uncultured Clostridia bacterium | reverse complement strand
AAATTATACCGCCCATAAGCAAACCGCCGCTGTGTAATAATTAGTAATTTTATACATTTATGTATAAAATATACATTGATTATTCATTAAAATAATGCGTTTCAAGCCCGTCGGAGGGCACATTTCCGCCACCTTGCAAACCACCGCAGATGCGCTACACCCCCGAATATCCCCGAACTAACCGCAAAATTATTAAAAAAAACCCAAAAAATTCATAATTTTATATTTACTTTTTTATAAATTTGGTGTACACTATATATCAACCACTCTGTTTACATAAGCTCTTTTTATAAGAGTTTGCTTTAATTTTTATTTATAAAACCAAAGAGGTGCAAAATGGCATTCGGAAAAACTAACTCCCCTATGGAGGGAGGAGAACAGACCCCTAAGAAAGCGGATATAATTCTTAAGGCGAATCAGGATATTTCGGTTAAACAGGACGAGCTTATCCGTCAGACCAAACTTTCGAACTCGCGCATAGACGCGGTGCTCGATCTTTTCCAGAAGAACATGCAGGAAACTGCGAACTTCACAAAGCAGACGGCGGAAATGTTCAACCGCTTACAGAGCGAAAACAACGCGCTCAGGCAGGAGCTTTTGTATCTTGCAAAGCAAAGCGAAAACATTTACGCGGGACTTGCGGACAAGATTTCCGAGCTTACGGAACAGGCGCGCAACAGGGAAAACGCTTACGCAAGCCTTGCCGACAAGGTAAACGACCTTGCCGAACAGAATAAAAACGGCGAACGCTCGTATACCGTGCTTATCGACGGACTTACCGAGCTTTCCGAACAGACCAAGCGCAGCGAGGGCGACTATTCCGAACTTTTAGTCCGCCTTTCCGAGCTTGCGGACAAGACCAAGACCGCAGAGGACGCTTACACTCAGCTTTCCGACAAGCTTGACGGTTACGGCGAACAGAACAAGCGCAACGAAATCGCTTACGCCGAGCTTTCCGATAAACTCAACGACGTGGTTGACCAGTCGCACCGCACGGACAACACCTATGCGGATCTGGCTTTCAAAATCGCGGACATTTCCGAGCAGAACAAACGCACCGAAAACGCCTGCGTGGAGCTTTCGGATAAGATTATCGACCTGACCGAGCGTTCGAGGCGCAATGAAGGCGCGTACCTCGACATAAACGACAAAATCGAAGTCGTCGGCGAAAAAATCGAAACCGTTTCCGAGCGCATTGAAAAAATCGGCGAGGACAACCTCCGCGCCCAGTACGCAGCGGCGGCAGCGGCTGCTTCCCAGCCTGCGGCTCAGCCCGTTATGCCCGTGCAGACGGTTGTTAAGGAACAGATCGAAATCGACTACGACAAGCTTGCCGAAAAGATTGCAGAGCTTACCGTCAGCGAGGTTATTTCACCCGATTTAATCGCAAGCAAGGTTGCCGAACAAGTTATAATTCCCGACAGCTTTGAAGGCAAAGTAAATATCGACGAAGAAAAAATCGCGAACGAAGTCGTTTCGCGCATTAACCTTCATCTGAACGACGAGGGCAAGGACGTTGCCGTAAACCTCAACGTAGATTTGGACGAGGACAAAATCGCACGCAACGTGCTTGCAGGTATCAATTTGGGAATGTCGGACGACAGACCCGTTGCACAGCCCGTCGACGTGGAAATAGACGAGGAAAAGATTGCCCGTCTTGTTTCGGACAACATCAATATCGGACTTAACGAAGAAAAAATCGCCCGCGAGCTTGCGGACATCATAAAGGAAGAAGGAATAGTTTATTCCGAGGTCGCTCCCGCGTCGGCTGTTTCCGCCGTTCCTCTCAATATCGACGAGGAAGAGCTTGCGGACAGAATCGCGCTTAAAGTCGGCTCGCTTAAATCGGAAGACTTTGAAATTATCGTCGACGACGAGGGTTGCTCGTCCATTTCAAAGGACATCTGCGACAAGTTAGACTATTCTATGATTTCCGACGCGGTTGCTGAAAAACTGCGTTACGCGCTCGACTTGGCGGCGGCTAACGAACCCGACTACGAGGAAATGGCTAACCGCATAAGCGAAAAAATCACGGTTGCAGGCATCAACGAGGACGCTATTGCGGACAAAGCCGCGGCAGTGCTTTCCAACTATCTGCCCGACTTCGATACCGACGAAATCGCGGACAAGGTTATGAACGCGGTTATCGACGTATTGAACGCACAGCTTTCGTCAATGACGATGCCCCAGATCGATAACGACGCAATCTGCAACACCATAACGGATAGAATTATAGAATCACAGGCCGACCACGATTACGACATAGTAATCGACGAGGACGGTATCGGCAAGATTACCGAGCTCGTAGCCGAAGAAGTCGAAAAGGGCTCGGCAGAGCGCTTTGCAAAGGTTGAAGAAGCTATCGCCGGAATTAAGGAAATGCTCGAGAACGGCGGCTTCACCGCACCCGAAGGCGAGGAAGTTCATGGCGATGATATCGCAAGACTTGAGGACGCAATCGCGGAAATCAAGACTATGCTTGAAAACGGCGTGGTCGCAACCAACAGCCAGCCCGCGGACGTTTCTCAGGTAGAAGATATGCTTGTCGAAATCAAGGAAATGCTTGCAAACGGCGGCGAAACCGTTTCCGACTCTGAAAGCGAAACCTCGGCGGACATTGCTCAGCTTGAAAACGCAATAAACGAAATTAAAGATATGCTTGCAAGCGGCGTGGTAGTTTCCAACTCCACCGCGACAGAAATTGCTTCCACGGCGGTTTACGAAGAACCCGTAGTCGAGGAAGAAGTACCCTTAATAACCGTGAGCGATTTGGTTGCGGGTAACGCACCCGAAATCGAGGACGAAGAGGACGAAGAAGAGGACGAAAGACCCGAACGCGATATAGACGATTCGGACGATATGGACGACGAGCTTATGCCCGGCAGTGAAATGGGCGGCGTCGACTTTGCGAATATGATGAAGTATAACAGAAGCTTCATTGCAAGAATTATCCAAAGCCCCGACGAATATAAGCAGTATTACGGCGCAGTGAAGCACGCGCTTCTGTCCTACAAGAAAGTAAATTCAAACATTGCCTGGGGTGCAGAGCGCTTCAACAAGGGCAGGGAAACGATTGCACGCTTCAAAATCCGCGGCAAGACGCTTTGCCTGTATCTCGCGCTCGACCCTAACGCCTACAAGACCTCGGTTTACCACCACCTTGACGCTACCGACAACAAGTCGATGGCAGGCACGCCGATGATGGTAAAGATAAAGAGCGCGCTCGGCGTTAAAAAGGCGATAAGACTTATCGACGAAATGTTAGAGGCGCGCGGCGCGGAAAAGAGGTTCGTGCCCGAGCGTGACTACGCGGCGATGTATCCTTACGAAACCATTGAAGAACTTATCGAAGACGGTATCGTAAAAGACGTAAGAAAGAAAAAGTAAACGTAAGACAATGAACGGCGGGGGTTGATTTTATCAACCCCCCGTTTAATGTAGAGAGTGTACGGAGATATAGATTTGGAAAACAAGAACAATGAAAGGCGCACGGTACGAAAGTTCCGCACCCCGAAAAGAAGCGGGGAAGATAACGCCAAAAGCGCAAGCAACATTTACACGGAAAATTCGGAAAATAAAAAGAGCTTAAAGCGCACGGACGGCAAGAAAAACCGTAATCAGGAAAAGCCGCAAAAACAGCCTAAACAGCGCAAGCAGTCCGCAATCGAAAAATCGGGCAAGAAGGTGAAGAAAGGCGCAAAGCCCGTCAAGATTGTTTTCTTGGGCGGCGTTGGTGAAATCGGCAAAAATATGACGGCTATCGAGTGCGGCGACGACATTATAATTATCGACGCGGGCGCGATTTTCCCCACCGAGGAAACCCCGGGAATAGATTTAATCGTTCCCGATATAACTTACCTTGTCGAAAACAAACGCAAGGTCCGCGCGCTCGTTTTAACGCACGGACACGAGGACCATATAGGCGGCGTGCCGTACCTTTTGAAAGAGCTGAAAGTTCCCGTTTACGGCACGAAGCTCACGCTTGCCTTAGTTGACAGCAAGCTTCGCGAACACCGCATAAACGAGAGCAAGCAGGTAACCGTAACCCCCGGGCACAGCGTGCAGATAGGTTGTTTTAAAATACGCTTCGTGAACGTCAACCACTCAATCGCCGGCTCGCTCGCGCTTGCGATAGAAACGCCGCAGGGCGTAATTTTCCACAGCGGCGACTTTAAAATCGATTTAACCCCCGTCGCAGGCGAGCCTATCGACTTAAAGACCATTTCAGACATTGGTGCGCAGGGCGTGCTGTTGTATATGGGCGAAAGCACCAATATCGAGCGGCAGGGCTTCACCATGAGTGAAACGACGGTCGGTGCAACGCTGGACAGGCTGTTCGCGGAAAATTCCGAACGCAGACTTATCGTCGCGACGTTCGCTTCCAACGTTCACCGCCTGCAACAAATCGTCGATATTGCGGTCAGGCACAAGCGCAAGGTTGCACTCTCTGGGCGGAGTATGCTGAACGTTGTGGATGCCGCCGAAAAGATTGGCGAAATTCACATACCCGAAGGCGCGCTCATAGATATTTCACGCATCAAAAATATGCGCGACAGTGAGATAGTAGTGGTTTCCACGGGCAGTCAGGGCGAGCCGATGAGTGCTTTAACGCGTATGGCGAACGGCGACAGCTCGCAGGTGACCATAGGCGATAACGACACGGTCATAATTTCCGCGTCGCCTATCCCTGGCAACGAAAAACTCGTGTACAGGGTAATCAACAACCTATATAGAAAGGGCGCTTCCGTCGTATACGAAAGCCTTGAAAATGTCCACGTTTCGGGGCACGCGTGTCAGGAAGAACACAAAATATTGCATACGCTATTAAAGCCCAGATACTTTATTCCCGTGCACGGCGAATACCGCCACTTAAAAAAGCACGGCCAGCTTGCCGAGCAGCTCGGTATGCCCGAGAGCAGAATTTTTATTCCCGATATCGGAAACTGCTTTGAAGTCACTCAAAACGGCGTACGCCGCGCCGAGGATATTTCGGCAGGCTCGCGCCTTATCGACGGAGAGGGCATAGAGGACGAGAAGGCGAGCGTGGTTATAGACGACAGGCGCAAGCTTTCCGAGGAAGGGCTTTTCATAATTTCCGTTGCAGTGCATAACGGCGAAGTGGTGGGCGAGCCTGCGATAAATTCGCGCGGCTTCGTGTTCGATTTCCACCGCGACTACAACAAGGAAATGCGTGAGGTTATCCTGCGCGCAATCGAAGGTTACGACTTATCGCGCGGCAGCGTGGACGAGCTGAAAAAGGTCATAAAGCGCAATTTCTTAAACTACCTTATAAGGAAAACTCGGCAGTCGCCAATGGTCGTGCCCGTCGTGGTTGAAATATGAAATACGGTTACGCACATATGAACACCGCCGCAGGCGAACGCGCAACCCCTACGGCGCAATTCAACCGCCCCGCGGTAAGCGATAAAATTTCCGCGTTGCGCCAAAGCGCGTTCGATAGACAAATTCCCACTGCGGACGACGAAACGCTGAATTTTTTGATAACCTTTCTTTCCGCATATCAGCCGAAAAACATTTTAGAACTCGGCACGGCGGTCGGAATTTCGGGCGCGGTAATGCTCGATATATGTAAAACTGCGCACCTCACCACGGTTGAACGCGACGAAAAATTCTTTGCGGAAGCGGCTGAAAATTTTTCCGCCCTCGGTTTTAAGGACCGCGTAACGCAGGTTTTAGGCGACGCGGGCGAAACAATAGAAACGCTTGAAGGCCAATTCGATTTTATATTTCTGGACTGCGCCAAGGTACAGTATATTAAATACCTGCCGCGGCTTAAAAATTTATTGAAATCGGGCGGCGTACTCCTCGCGGACGACGTACTACTTTTCGGTTGGCTCACGGGCGAAGCCCCTGTTCCCGAAAAGCGCAAAATGCTGTACACGCACGTTAAAGAATACGTCGACGCGGTGACTGCGGATAAAGAATTAACAACGACGATAATAAACCTCGGCGACGGACTTGCGCTGAGCGTAAAGAAATAACTATTATGAAAGTCGAACTTTTAGCCCCTGCTGGCAACTTTGAAAAACTTAAAACGGCGTTTTACTTCGGCGCGGACGCGGCGTACATCGGCGGCAAAGATTTTTCTTTGCGCTCGTTTGCCGATAACTTCACGCGCGAAGAACTCGAGCAAGCCGTAAAATACGCGCACGCGCAAAATAAAAAGGTCTACGTCACCGCAAACATATTTGCAAAGAACAACGACCTGCCCCTTATGGAAGATTACTTTGCGTTTTTACAGAGTGTAGGCACGGACGCGGTAATCGTTTCCGACAGCGGCGCAATCTACGCGGCGAAAAAGGCCGCGCCCAAACTTCAGATACATATTTCCACGCAGGCGAATTTAACCAACAAATACGCGGTTAAATTTTGGCACGATATCGGCGCAACTCGCGCAATTTTAGCGCGCGAATTATCCCTTGAAGAAATTTCCGAAATTCATTCATTCGTTCCCGATATCGAGCTTGAAGCCTTCGTGCACGGCGCTATCTGCATTTCCTAATCGGGCAGGTGTCTTTTGGCCGACTACCTTGCAAACCGCCCCTCGAACCGCGGCGAGTGCGTTCAGGCTTGCC
>CAMWPZ010000091.1 GCA_947176305.1 uncultured Clostridia bacterium | reverse complement strand
TGGGGGCGTGGGTTTTGTTTGTTATTCGTATATTTTTAACCCCCTGTTTATTTGTCGGGGGGCGGGTGTGGGTTTTGGCGTCCGCGCCGCCTTTTCGCTTTCGCGGAAAATCAATCAAAACACTTGAAAAATATTTCAACCTGCGTTACACTGAATATGCGCAATATTTTTATTGCGAGGGGGTTATATGAAAAAACTGATTGTTACGGCTTTGGCGGCGCTTGCACTGTCCGCCTGCGCGGCGGGGCTTGCAGCTTGCTCGAAATCCGAACACGACCACGATTATACTAAAAGAGTCGTTGCGCCGACCTGCACGGAGGAGGGCTTCACTCTCTATTTGTGCGAATGCGGAAAATCGTATAAGGATAGCGAGGTTGCGCCTACGGGGCACAGCTACGAAGCGGCGGTTACCGCGCCGACTTGCACGGAGGACGGATATACAACCCAAGCCTGCACGGTATGCGGTGACAGCTACAGGGAAAATACCGTCAAGGCTAAGGGGCATAACTACGACGTAAGCACGGTTGCGCCCGCTTGTTTGGAGAAAGGCTATACCTTACATACCTGTGCCGATTGCGGCGATAGCTTTAAGGATAACTTCGTTCAGGCTAAGGGGCATAATTATACGGTCAGCGTCGTTGCGGCTACTTGCGCGGATAAGGGCTACACGCTGCATAAATGTGTCTGCGGCGAAAGCTATAAGGATAAGGAAACAACCGCAATCGGGCATAATTACGTCAATAATATCTGCGCGAACTGCTACGGCATAGACCCGACTTCGCCGCTGACGGAGGGGTTGCTTTATACGCTGAACGCCGACGGTGAAAGCTATACCGTTAAGGGCAGAGGAACGGCAACGGGTATAAATATAAATATCCCGTCGGAATATAACGGCAAGCCCGTAACGGCAATAGGCTACTCGGCGTTCAAAAATTGTACGACTATTAAGGGCGTAAATATCCCCGAAGGCGTAACGAAAATCGGAAGCGACGCGTTTTACGGCTGTACCGGTATCAGAAATATTTCCATACCACAAACGGTAACCGAAATCGGCAGCAGCGCGTTTTCGTATTGCACCGCTATTACAACGATTAAGCTGCCCGACGGGCTGACGGAAATTGAGTCGTTTTTGTTTAACAAATGCGAAAATCTTACGGGCATTGTAATTCCCGAAGGCGTAACCAAAATAGGGTGGAGCGCGTTTGAAGGTTGTGAAAAGCTTAAAAGCGCGGTCATACCCGACGGTGTAACGGAAATAGGCGATGATGCGTTTAACGAATGCTTTGTACTTGAAAGCGTGTATATTCCCAATAGCGTTGAGAAAATCGGGTCTTACTCGTTTTGCCGTTGTCTGGCGCTTACCGAGATAGTTATTCCCGAAGGCGTAACCTTGATAGATTATTCGGCTTTCGAATATTGCGTCGGGCTGAAGAAAGTTACCTTGCCTGAAAGCTTAAAGGAAATCGGCAGGTATGCGTTTGCACATTGCAGAGAAATTACCCGATTAAGCGTGCCCGACGGAATAGAAAAAATCGGCAGCAGGGCGTTTTACGAATGTTCGGGGCTTAAATTGACCGAGTACGGCAATGCGGTTTACGTAGGCAACGAACACAACCCTTACGTCGTTCTTCTTAACGTCAAGGATACGAAAATAACTTCCTGCACCGTACACAGCGGTACGAGGGTAATTTATGAAGAAGCTTTTAAATATTGCTATTCGCTTGCAAGCATAAGTCTCGGAAACAATCTGGTGCAGATAGGTGATGAAGCGTTTTACGTGTGCGAAAAGCTGACTGGAATTGAAATTCCCGACAGCGTAAAATATGTGGGGAACAGCGCGTTTATCGGTTGCAGCAAGCTTAAAACCGTGACGTGGAGTAAGAACGCGACCGAGATAGGATACGAAGTGTTTCAAGGCTGTGAAAGCCTTACCGGATTTATTATCCCCGAAACCGTAGAACGCATAGGAATAAACGCCTTTTATCATTGCACTGCTCTTACGGCGATAGTAGTTCCCGACAGCGTCGAGAGTATAAGTATATGCGCTTTCCAGAACTGTCAAAATCTCAGAAGCATAACTTTGCCGTCTGAAATTTCAATTATATCTACTGATTTGTTAAGCGGATGTACAAATCTTACCGAAATCATTTACAAAGGTACGGTGGAACAGTGGACTAATCTGCTCAAGGTCTCAGGCTGGAACGAGAATACGGGCGAGTATATCGTGCGCTGCTCAGACGGCAATGTTGTGAAATAAATTTTTGCGGCTTTGAATTTAAGAAAGCGGCGCGGACTAAATTAAGTCCGCGCCGCCTTTTTTAAATCAGCGTCTTTATAAAATTTTAGTTGCGTTGGGGGGAAGTGAAAATTCAGCCGAGGACGAGCCGCGCAGGTTGACTTTGTCGTATTCGTAAGATTTATGCGGTACGGCGTAAACTTCTATCTTTCCGTCCGTGACCGCGCGGATATCCTCCGCGAACTCCGTCCAGCTTAAAAGCTTTTCAAAGACCTCCGCGTTCAAATCAACGCGCACTTTGGTTTCCCCGTCGGCGGCAAGATTTAAAAGTCTTGTGCGCACGCCGAAGATAGTGAACTCCGCCGAATTGACCTGCCCCGTGCCGTGACAGTGTCTGCACTGCGTGACCATTAAGGGCAGAGGCCCCGCGCCCGTGCGCTTTCTTGAAAATTCCACAAGCCCCAGCTTTGAAACGGGCGAAACCGCGCACTTGGCTTTGTCCTTTTTCAACGCGCGTTCCAACTCCTCGCACAGGGCTTTTTTATGCGATGCGGATTGCATATCTATAAAGTCCACGACGACTATGCCGCCGATATTCCTGAGCTTTACCTGCCGCGCAATTTCACGCGCCGCTACGATATTCGTGTGGTAGACTGTCTGTTCCAAATTGTAATCGCCCGTAAACTTGCCGGTGTTCACGTCGATAACCGTCAGCGCCTCGGTCTTTTCGATAACGAGGTACGCGCCGTTTTCAAGCGGAACGCGCGGCGAGGTCAGCGCGTAAATCTGCGCGGCAATTCCCGCCTCGTCAAGCATATCGCGCGTGCCCGTGTGCAGAACTACCGGTCTGCGGCTTGCCGCAGGAAAAAGATTTACGAGCGCGGTAATATCCCTTTCAAGCTCTTTCGTGCCGACGATAATTTTTTCAATGTCGTAGCTTAAAGTGTCCCTCAGAACGCGCGCGGGCAAATCGAAGTCGGTATATAAAAGCTCGCCGACCTTCGCGCTTTTGAAGCGTTCGGCAACCCCAGAAAAGAGGTTGCGCAAAAAGTCAAGCTCTGTTTCCATATGTTCGCGCTTTGCGTACGGCGCCGCCGTGCGCACTATTACGCCCTCGCCCTTGCTTAATAGACTTCCGACGGAATACGCAAGGTTTCGCCTAAGCTCGCCGTCGTCGATTTTCCGCGAAACTCCGATAAAGGAAGTAAGCGGCATATAGATAAGCGTTTTGCCGATGAACGAGGGAAGGGTGGTCACTCTCGCGCCCTTGTTGCCGACGGGGAGCTTTAATATCTGCACCAAAACCTCGTCACCCTCTTTCAGCTCGGGGAAGGAGGGGGAGTAGCTTTCCGCGCTTTCGTATTTCGAGCTGTCGGGCGCAACGTCCTCGCACGAGGCGTAGCAGTTGCGTTCCAACCCGCAGTTAATGAAAGCCGCCTGCATACCCTGCAACACGCTTTCAACCCGCCCTTTATAGACGTTGCCGACTGCAACGCCGCCGCACGTTCTCTCGTAATTAAATTCGGTCAGCTTTCCGTTTTCCGTCACGGCTGATGCAACCATACCGCAACGCCTGTCAAAGTACAGCGTCTTTTTTGCCATAGTTTCCTCTTAAAAAACGTTTTCTCCGAACGCCTGTAATTTTATAATATTCTGCGCCTTGCCGCCGAAAAGCTTTTCAAGGTATTCGCAGAAGAAGTCGGGGCGAAGATTTTTTTCGCCGCATAAAAGCGTGAAATAAAGCTTGCCGTCCGTAAATTCCAAACCGCATATTCTTTCGCGCAAATCGATTTCGCGTCCGCGCGTGTCGGTTGCGGCGATATTGCTTCTACTTAAAATTTCGTCCGCGTTGAATGGCGCCAACCCCTCGGCGGAATAAAGACACGACTTTATCGAATACGCGTAGTTGGGGTTTTCTTTGACCTCTTTAAAGTCAAGGCACTTCACGCCCGAGGGCGAGTTCGCGTTGAAAACCGCTTTAAAATTGCCTTTGAATTCGCAGTCGACAGCGCAGTATTCGGCAACCGATTTTATGCCCAAGCCCAAGGGGCTATTCATAAAAATTTTCGGATGCGGGTTGAAGCCCTCGCTCGTCTTGACCTTTATTCCCGCGCGTTTAAGCGTGCGGTCAATATGGCGCAACAGGTCGAGGTGGGAAAGGTATTCCGCGCCGTCCGTCTTGGTGTATTTAAAGGCTATCATTTGCTGCCCCCTTTGCAGCGGTACAGCTATTCTGCAAGCCGCAACCCTTACAGCTTTCAAGGCAGCTTCCCGTGACCTTGCCCGAGTACGCTTTTTTGCGCTCGGATAAAAGAAACTTTTTCGTCACGCCGACGTCGATAAAATCCCACGGCAGAACTTCGTCCTCGCCGTGCCCGCGCGTGTATTCGCGCATATCTATCTTTAAGCTGTCGAAAGCTTTTTGCCAGCCCTCTTTGTTCAGCTCCTTATCCCAACCGTCGAATATACAGCCGTTTTTATAGGCTTGCGCAATTACGCCCGAAAGCCGCCTGTCGCCGCGTGCAAGCACCGCTTCGAGCCGTGCGGTGAAGTTGTCGCTCCAACTCAAATTCACGCCCTTTACGCGCAGACTTTCCTTTAAGACCTTTTGCTTTGCCTCTATCTCTTTTTCGGTTGCCTGCGCTTCCCACTGGAAAGGCGTGAACGGCTTGGGGATAAATGTAGAGCAGGACACGGAAATTCTGAGCTGTTTTTTGCGCGGTTTCTTCCGGTATGCGCCTTTTATGTACGCGCAAATTTTATTTATCTCAATCAAATCCTCGTCGGTTTCGGTGGGCAAGCCCATCATAAAATACAGCTTTACGGCGGAGTAGCCCATATCGAACGCGCTTTCCGCCGCGCGTAAAATTTCTTCCTCGGTTATGTCCTTGTTAATTACGTCGCGCAGGCGTTGGCTTCCTGCCTCGGGCGCGAACGTCAGGGAAATGCGCCGCGAATCCTGCGCAAAATCTCCGTCGAAGCTGTCGACGCGCAGCGACGGTAGGGCGAGCGTCACGCCCTCTGGCAGGCTTTGTTTAAGGCTTTTCAGAAGCGTGCGAAGCTCGGGATAGTCGCCCGTGGAAAGCGAGTTCAAACTCACCTCGTCGTAGCCCGAATTTTTAATGAGCGAGCAAGCCTGCTTAGTCAGCGTGTCCGCACCTCGCGGACGGACGGGGCGGTAAATGAACCCCGCCTGACAGAAACGGCATCCGCGGTAGCATCCGCGCATAACCTCGATAACCGCTCTGTCGTGCACGCTTTCGCAGTTGGGCACGGCAAACTTGTCGGGGAAAATGGCACCGTCCAAATCCTGCACGAGCGCCTTTTTTACGCGCGTTATTCCCTTGAATTCTTTTATCTTTCCGCCCTCGTAAATTGCCTCGGTCAGCGCGGGGCAGTACACGCCGTCCATCTTTGAAATTTCCTTGTAAAACTCTTTCGTCGCGCCGCCGTGCTTTACGAAGCTTTCGGCAACGTCCGCGTCAACTCTTTCACCGTCGCCTATGAACACAATATCCATGAAGTCCGCAAGCGGCTCGGGGTTTACGGCGCACGGCCCGCCGACTGCGATTAACGGATAATTTTTGCCTGTGCGCTCGCTCCTCAAAAGCGGTATGCCCGCCAAGTCGAGCATATACAAAACGTTTGTATAGCACAGCTCGAACTGCAGTGAAAAGCCGAGCATATCGAACTCGGCAAGCGGTTTTTTAAGTCCCAAGGAGTAGAGGGGCACGCCGCGTTCTTTAAGTCCCGCGCCGAAGTCCTTATAAGGCGCAAAACAGAAATCAGCCGTAAAGCCGCGTTTTAAAATGCTTTCGGCTACTATTTTAATTCCGAGATTGCTCATACCCACTTCGTATAAATCGGGGAAGCACATACAGAAGTTGAATGCGCTCTCCTTTAAGTCGGGCGCGCCGAACTCTCCGCCCGTATAACGGGAGGGCTTTTCCGATTTTAATAAAAGGGGTTTAAGCTCGTCAAGGTTTATTTTCATATATACAATTATATAATACGAGTTAAATTTAATCAATTAAAAGCGCGGGTTTAATTGACTTTGAATTTGTTTACTATTATAATAGGAGTATATAAGATTACGAAAGTAACTTTATTTAAGGAGCTGAATTTATGAAAATCGATTTTAAAGGTATAACGGCGGAAGAACTGTCGTTCAAACTTAACAGAGTAAAACTTAACCCCGAGGACAAGCTGGATATAAAGCCCCAGTTTTCCCGTCAGGTACGCAAGGTAAACGGCAACGATAAATTAAACTTTATCGCGCTTTCGGTGAAAATCGAATCAACTGAGGCTGAGCCTAAGCCCTTCGATATTTACGCGACCTTGGTCGGCGTGTTCGAGGTAGAGGACGCGAGAACGGAAAAGGAAGAGCGCACCTTCGTTATCGAGGGAACGAAAATCGTTTATCCCTATCTTCGCGCGGCGGTCACCAATCTTACGGCAAGCGCGTTCATCGCACCCCTTAATTTGCCCGTAATTTCGGGACCTATCTTCCCCGAGGACAGAGATACCTACGCCTTCTCGGTAGACAATAACAACGTAAACTAATTAAAAATAAGCTTCGGCGGCGCGTTTTAAGGCTTAAAACGCGCCGCTGTTTATTTTAAAAAATTATAAAAT
>CAMWPZ010000090.1 GCA_947176305.1 uncultured Clostridia bacterium | reverse complement strand
CGCACAGCCCGTGTGTTACCAACGTCCAGACTATAAAATATTTTTGACAAAATCCGTTCCGCGGCTCAAACTTATCATTTTTAATAATTTGCCGCGGCTTAGCTTTACCGCAATATAATTACTTGCTAAAACGCGCGGTAAGTGTTAAAATATCCGTATGAAATTTACCGAGCTTACCATACATACCACCAGCGAGGGCAGCGAGCTTGTCGCCGACGTTCTCTGGCGCTACACCAACTACGGCGTAGCTATTTCCGACGTCAAGGACGTTATCGCCCTGCAGCAAAACAAGGCAATGTATTGGGACTATATCGACGAAAATTTAACCCTTCCTTCGGACGTGCTCGTCAAAGCCTTTATCGCTTTGGACGAAACGGAAAAAACTTTGCCGCTTATCCGTGAGGACTTGGAAAAGCTTAAAGAAAACGGCGGAAGTTTTATAAGCTTCGGCTCGTTCGAAGTAACGAAAAGGGAAGTGGAAGGCGACGACTGGCTGGAAATCTGGCGCAAGCATTTCCGCCCTTTGCACATAGGCGAAAAAATCGTCGTCTGCCCCGAATGGATAGATTACGAAAAACAGCCGCACGAGCAGGTCATAAAGCTCGATTCTAATATGGCTTTCGGCACGGGCGAGCACGAAACAACCGCAATGTGCTTAAAGTTATTACAGCACTATTTGACGCCCGAAAGCACGTGTATAGACGTCGGTTGCGGCAGCGGCATTTTAGGCATTTCGGCTATAAAGCTCGGCGCAAAATTTGCGTACCTTACGGACATTGACGACATAGCGGTAAAAAGCGCAACCCACAATTCAGAGATTAACGGCGTTGCGGACAAGGTACAAGTTTCGCACGCAGACCTTTTGAATTCCGCGGATATAAAGGGCGACATTATGCTTGCGAATATCACGGCGGAAATTCTCTGCCGCCTTGCCCCGTCTATACCCAAAAACCTGAAAAAGGGCGGTACGCTTATTTTAAGCGGAATTATAGAAAGCAGATTAAAAGCGGTGTATGATGCGTTCACAGCACAGGGCTTGAAGCCCGAAAAAGAGATAAAAGAGGGCGAGTGGTTCGCGCTTTCGTTTAAATTATGAGCGGTCGCAAAAGATTTTTCATTGATAAAATTTCATATCCCGAACAGACGGAAGTAATCTTAGACGGAGAGGAGTTTACCCACGCGCGCACTGTTCAGCGCGTCGAGGAGGGTACGGAAATCGTCCTTTTAGACGGAAGCGGCAACGAGTATACCGCCGTCGTCTGCAAGGTCGAAAAGCACAGCCTGACCGCGCATATCGTAAGCGCGGAGGTCGGCGGCAGAGAGCCGCTTGCAAAAATTTACCTTTTGATAGGCGCCCTCAAAGGCGACAAGACCGAGTTAGTCGTGCAAAAGGCAACCGAGCTCGGCGCGGCGAAAATAGGCGTGTTTCAATCGGAATACTGTGCCGCGTTTATGAACGCGAACAAGATAGAACGGCTCAATAAAGTTGCGCGCGAGGCGGCAAAGCAGTGTATGCGCTCGTGCGCGCCAGAAATCGAATACTTCGAAAATTTCGACAAAGCGCTTTCTTCCGCAAAGGACTATAAACACAAGCTTTTCGCCTGCGAGTTTGCAAAAGCTTCGCAAGCCGAAATTTTGAATATAAGCGGCGGGGTTGTGCTCGTCGTAGGAAGCGAGGGCGGCTTTTCCGAAAAGGAAGCGGCGCTTGCGGAAAAATACGGATATTCGCAAATAACCCTCGGCAAACGAATTTTACGTGCGGAAACCGCAGCAATTTCTTTAACCGCGCTCGCGGCGTTCGCCCTCGGAGAGCTTAAATGAAAGCCGTAGTTTTCACGCTCGGCTGTAAGGTTAACGAGGTGGAAAGCGCGTCGATTATGTCTGCCTTGGAAAGCCTTGGCTGGCAGACGGACAACGCCTTGGGCTATGCCGACGCGTACGTTTTGAATACCTGCGCGGTCACGCGCGAAGCCGAAAAAAAGAGCCGCCAGCTCATAGCCCGCGCAAAAAAGTTTAACGCGGACGCAAAAATTTTCGTGTGCGGCTGCGCCTCGGAAAAGGATAAAAAGAGCTTCGAGGACAAGGGGGTGACCTTCGTCACCGGCGCACGCAAAAAAGAGGAAGTTATCACCGCGTTCACGAAAATTTACGGGGGTTATGACTGCGGGCTTTTATACCCCAAGCAGGTCAGAACGCGCGCCTTCATAAAAATTCAGGACGGCTGTAACAACTTCTGCTCGTACTGCGTAATACCTTATTTGCGCGGCAGGGAAGTTTCGCGCCCCATGGACGATATTTTAAAAGAAATATCCCGAACGGACAGTCCCGAAATAGTTTTAAACGGAATAAACATATCGTCGTACAACGGCGGCGACCTCGTTCCGCTCATTGAAAAATTAAAGAGTGTTAAAAAGCGTATCCGCTTAGGCTCGTTAGAGTGCAACGTAATCGACGAACGGCTTTTAACTGCGTTAGCGGGGCTTTACGACTTCGCGCCGCAGTTCCACCTATCGCTTCAAAGCGGAAGCGACAGCGTTTTAAAGGCAATGAACCGCCACTATACGCGCACGCAATATCTTGAAAAGTGCGCTCTTATTTACAAGCATTTTCCGACTGCTGCAATCACTACGGACATTATCGCAGGCTTCCCGACGGAAACGGAGGAGGACTTTCTTGAAAGCCTTTCCATAATAAGCGAAGCGCGGTTTGCACGCGTTCACGCGTTCCCGTTTTCACCGCGCGAGGGGACTGTTGCATATAAAATGAAGGATATCCCCCCGAGCGTAAAATCGGAAAGATTAAACCGCCTTTTAGAAGCCGCAAAGACAAGTGAAAACAAATTTTTAAACGGCTTTTCAGGCACGGAACAGACTATTATTGCGGAAGACTTCGAAGAGGGCTACACCTCGGGTTATACGGGCAATTACATCCGCGTTTACGTTTCGGGCAAACTGCAAGCGGGTAAAAAATATAAAGCAATTTTAAAACAAATTTTTAAGGACGGAGTTCTCGGCGAAATAAATGAACAAATCTAAAACGGCAATCGTCCGCGCAAAAATTACATACTTTTTCAAGGAAACCTTCCGCGCCCACTCTAAGGCGGAGTACAAGGAGATTTTTTCACGCGGTCTGAACGACGATAACACAGGCGTCAGCGGTGCGTACCCTTGGCTGTACGTCCGTGCCTTTTTCGCGTTTTTAGTGCTGTTCACCATAAACGTTCTCGTCCTGCGCCTTACGAATAACGCACTGCATATTCCGTCCATTAACTTTCTCGGCGGCATAACCTTTACCGTGCCGTTTATCATTTTACTGTACGAGCTGTACCCCAAGCGCGACGTAAGCTTGTTTATGCTGTTCGCGATTTTGGTCGGCGGCGGCACGCTTGCGTGCGTTTTAACGCAGGCTTGCTATATGTTTATTCCAATTCCCAACAAATGGATAGAAGCCGTTGCCGCAGGCAGTATCGAGGAAGTTTGCAAAGCTATTCTTGCAATCGCCGCAATAGTCGTGTTAAAGCAGAAAAACCCTTACGCGTGCTTTTTGACCGCCGCAACCGTCGGCGCGGGCTTTTCGGTAATAGAGGATATGGGCTATATTTTCTATTATTCGGAAACATATTTCGTAGATATCCAGATGACGGTCACGCTGTTTATCGACAGAGGTATGTCCTCGTTCTGCACGCACATTTTATGGACGGGCGCAATCGGCTGGGCTTTCAGCTATATAAGAAATCCGTTTAAGTCCGTGCGCTTTATTTTGACCTTGCTTTTCGGCGTAGGGCTTCATATCTGCTGGGATTTACCGCTTGAAGGCTGGTGGCAGGTTCTCGATATTGCGCTCTGCACGATAGCCGCCGCGGCGGTGAATATCGCGATCGTCCACCTGTCGCGCATAAAGACGCTTGCCGCAGAAGTGGACCTGACCTCGGTAAACGAGGCGATTATCCGCGAAGCCAAAGCCTTGGGCGAGAAGATGAGCTACACCAACGCCGCAAATCTGACCTACGTCATAATGTGGACGGTCATCTGTGTAATAGTTCTCTTATTCTGCGCAATGCCCATAGGTATGGAGTACAAGCGCGAGGAGTTTTCTTCCAAAGAAGAATTTATCGCCTATTTGGAGGACGGGCGCACGTTTGAAAAGAACTTCAAACGCGCTTACGACCCTTACGGGCATAACGTCGAGGAAAGGTACACGCGCGACGAAAACGACAATATCGCGCTGAGCTACGTTATACAGTCGGAAAAGAGCGGCGGCTACGAATATCTTTACGGCTATTACGTCGGCTATGACAACGGCTCGCCCGAGTACGAGATTGACAGCATTTCCGTAGAGGTGGAAACTAACAAGTTGACTTATACCTACGCGTGCAGTACCTATTATTTTGCCGACGAAATGGTATACGTTTTCGATATAAATTCGGACGAGTTAAACCGCTACGTTTACCACGAAACCGACGGCACGGTCACGGCGGTACTGAACGCCGAAGAGTTCGAGGGCTACGATATGCTGATTGTAATGTGCAGCGTAGGCTGTGCAACCGCGTTAGCGTGCAGCGTTATAATAGTCGGGCTGAGATTAAAAATAAGGAGTATGAGGGATGCTGATTAACGACTGTATTTTCTGTAAGATTATAAAGGGTGAAATTCCCTCGTCAAAGGTCTACGAGGACGATAAAATGCTCGTGTTCAAGGACATAGAGCCGAAGGCAAAAGTACACCTTTTGGCAATAGGCAAGGACCATTTCAAGCTTATATCCGAAGCCGACGAAAAAAGAGCCGAGCTTTTAAAATATATGATTTTGAAAATTCCGCAAATCGCGGAAGCAAACGGACTTAAAAACGGCTATCGCCTTGTCATAAATCAAGGGGAGGACGCGGGGCAAACCGTTTTTCATCTGCATATCCATATTCTCGGCGGCGAAACCCTGCCGTGGTAATTCAATAATAAAATAATCGGCGCGGTGCTTAAAAACTTTAAGCACCGCGCTTTTTCTATACCGTCATTCTGAACGAAGTGAAGAATCTCGCTTATTATTGTGTAACCGCTTTACCACTCGGCAATCGCCTTAGCCGCGGCAATTACCTTTTCCTTCAAAGATGCGGGCTGTAAAACCTTTACCGCGCCGCCGTAGCTTAAAATCTTGTTCACAAGTCCGCCGTTGTCGGGCAGCGTCATATGCGCAACGAACGCGTTGCCGAGCGGCTCTATATTGTCAATTCCAAGCCATTCCTCGGCGTCCGCAATCGAGTTCTTGTCGATTTCAAGCGTAACCTCGCACAGCTCGGCAGATGTGTAGGTAAAGTCCAAATCAAGCTCGTCGCGCGAAATTTCACGCTTTACAAACTCGTTGCCGGTAAAGGTCGCGCTCTTAATTCTGCCTATCTTAAAGGTGCGGAAGGTCTGCTTCGTGTGGCAGAACGCGTAAACGTACCAGACGTTCTGCTTGAATATTAAAACGTGCGGGTCAATAACTCTCTTGCTGTGCGTGCCGCCGCGCGAAACGTAATCGATAAAAAGGCTTTGCCGCTCGTTCACGGCTTTTTCGCATACGCGCATCTTTTCGGAAAAGCTTTTGCTGTCGCCCCAAGTTCCGCCGTCTACTATAATGTTACCGCAAACGGCAAGCTCGCGCTTTTCCTGCTTTTGCTGTCTTTGCAGCTTTTCCAGAGCCGAAACCACGCTTAAATCCGAAACCTGCGAACTCATTGCCTGCAACGCATTGACGGTGGAGGCGTATTCCTCGCGCGTAAAATATCCCGTGGGCAGGCGGAAGGTGTCGGCAATGGTAATTCCGCCGTATCGCCCGCGCACGACGTCCACGGGCACGCCGCAAACGTTCAACTCCTCAACGTAGCGGTACACACTCCGCGCCGAAATATCGTACTTGTCCGCAATCTGTTGCGCCGTAAGCTTCCGCTTTGACAGCAAAAGCATCATAATATCAATCATAATCTGATATTTCATATTTTTCCTCCGCGGCATATTTTTAAAGTAAGCCGAATAGTATAAACCGTTAAAAGTTTTTAAAAAATTTTATCATATATGACAGTATTTGTCAAGTATAACGTGTAAAATAAACTTGTAAACATCGGGAGGTACAAAAAAATGACTTTTGCGGCGTATATTGAAAGACAGAAAGGTAAAATAAGGGACCGTCACTGGGACGAAATTCTGTTGACGCGCGGCGGCGAATATTCCCAGCCCGTCGGAAGCGAGCAGTTATTTTATGACCTTTCCAATTTAAAGGGCTTAAATACTTACGAAAGAATAAAGGCAGGAAAAGAAGTATGATAAATTACGTAAAAACCGCGGCGCGCGTTGCAATCGCCGTGTCCGCCGCCATAATGCTGACGTTGCTTATTTTATAGCGCAAAATTTTATAAAAGGCGCGGCTTTTCGCCGCGCCTTAATTTTTTATATCTGACTTAAAACTTCCCCGATATCACCGTCTATGCAGATAGACTTCTTTTCAATCTGTTGGGGGCAAACAGCTTCGCCGAGGTTTATGCAGGCATAGGTCGATTTGGGGTTGCCGCTTGTATACCGCCAGAACGGATATTTAATTATAACGGGAGTATTGCCGCCGACGCCGAGTTCAAGGTAAAGCACGCGCCCGCTTTTATGGTTTTTTATAAACGCATCGTACCTGTCGCAAGAAGCGTACCAACCGCTGTCCTGCACGAATTTATCGTCGCAACGCAAATTCATCGTCATTGGCTTGCCGCACACGGGGCAGCTGGGGATAAGAGAGGACGGAATTTTCATATCCTTTTGCTCGGCAACCATACGGCGGATAATTTCTTCGTTGTCGTAGGTTTTGTCGTGGCAGGGCACGGAACACTGAAACAGACCGTAATCGCCCTGCGTATAGAATAGCCGATTTTTATCGAATCCCGCCCTTTGAAAGCAGTGGTCAACGTTGGTAGTTATTACGAAATATTCCTTGTCTTTCACAAGCTTTAAAAGCTTGTCATAAACGGGCTTCGGTGGCTCGACGTAGCGGTTATAGAAAACGTGCCTCGACCACCAAGCCCAGTAT
>CAMWPZ010000089.1 GCA_947176305.1 uncultured Clostridia bacterium | reverse complement strand
GGGTTGTTCGTCCTTCTTTTCTTCCTTTTCTTCCGTCTGGGGCATAAACTGAGCGTGAGCTACGCTTTGCATATATTCGTTCTTAATTTCGGAAAGCGTATCCGCCGCGTCCTGAATCTGGTCTATGTAATTGAAGTGGTGTTTTGTGCCGTTTATTGTGAGGGTTAATTTGCCCCATTTGTTTGCTATGCCGTAGTAACTTCTGACCGTGACGAGAATATGGTTTACCTCGTCGGGGGTGCAGGTAAAGCCCTTGGGCATATATAAAACTCCGTCCCTGTAAACTATAACCGCCTTGGGCATTTTAAAGAAATTTACGGTTACGAAAATTCCCAAGCCGACGAGTACAAGCCCGACAACGCCCATAATAAGCAGTACTTGAATCATTTCGCTCTTGGCATACATAACGCCGCCTATAGCCAACAAAATTACGCCGAGAACTATAAAGGCAATAAAGCACACCGCTATACCCGTTTTCTTTTTGGCTACGATGATTTCTCCTTCCATTTTTTAAAAACCTCCTTAAGATTTTTTATTTTAATTTTATAATTCTACTTCGTGAATATCGAACACTGGGCCGTCCTTGCAGACACGCGCGTTCTGACCGTCGTGCTTTTTGCACACGCACACGAGGCACGCGCCCAAGCCGCAACCCATTCTCTCTTCCAAGGACACGAGGCATTTGGTCTTAACTCCGCGCTTTTCGATTTCGCCCTTTAATACCTTTAACATTATGGGCGGGCCGCACGCGATTATCGCGTCGACCTTTAAGTTTGCCGCGTCCGCAAAGTACGCTTCGACAGCGTTGCCCTTTTTGCCGTAGCTTCCGTCGTCCGTGGTGACGGTTAAAGCCTTGCTTTTTTCAAGCTCATCCAGAAGGCACACGGCGGACTTGTTTCTGAAACCGACGTAGGTATAAAAATTTATATTTTTGCAGTGTTCGCGTATGGTCGCAACCAAGGGAAACACGCCCACGCCGCCGCCGAGAACGGCTACATTTTTACAGCCCTTTAAGTCGAAACCGTTGCCGAGGGGTAAAAGGATATTTAAGGGCGCGCCCTCTTTAAGCGTTGCAAGATTTTGCGTGCCGCTGCCCTTTACCTGATAGCATACTGTTATATCGTTGCCCTCGACCTTGGCAACGCCCAAAGGCCGCCTTAAAAGGTGAGAATTATCACCCGTGGAAATATTGACGAACTGACCGCCGTGAATTTCGCCCGCGCTTTCGGGCAGGGTGACGGTTAAAGAATAAATATTTTCCGCGATTATTTCGTTTGATTTAACCGTTGCTTTTAAGTCTTTCATCTTCCCATTTTACCTATTGCGGCAGACAAATCCTTCTGCATAGCTATGCACGCTTCCCTTGCCGCGTCCGCGTAATTTTTGCAGCTGTATTCGGGTTTTTTATACGCGCAGATTATTCCGCGCGAGTTGTTTACGACGCCGCCCAAGCCGTGCTTATCGAAGCAGACCTTGAGCATTTGCGAGCTTCCGCCCTGCGCACCGTAACCGGGGATAAGGAAAAAAGTCGTGGGAAGCTTTGCGCGCAAGTTTTCCGCTTCCTCGGGGTGGGTTGCGCCGACGACTGCGCCGACTTCGGAATAGCCGTATTTGCCGACCGTGTCCTTGCCCCACTCTTCGACGAGCTTACCCATATGCTCGTAAATGTATTCGCCGCTTTCGAGCTTCAAATTCTGTAATTCGCCGCTCGACGGGTTAGAGGTTTTTACAAGTACGAAAATGGATTTGTCGCAGTTCTTTATTTCGTCAACGAACGGCTTAATTCCGTCCGTGCCCAAATAGCCGTTGACAGTGAGCATATCCGCGGAAAACGCCCTTAAACTTTTTCCGTTTATTTCGGTGTTGCCGAGATAAGCTTTTGCGTAGCAGCTTGCAGTCGAGCCGATGTCGTTGCGCTTACAGTCGGCGATAACGATTAAACCCTTCTTCTTAGCGTAGTTCACCGTATCGTTAAAGCTTTTAATTCCCGCTTCGCCGTAGGCTTCGTAGTAGGCGATTTGCACCTTTACGGAAGGCACGATATCGCACACCTTATCTATGATATTTTTATTGAATTCGGTGATTTTCGCCGCGGCTTCTTCCAAAGACTTTACGCCCTTTTTCATATCGTCGGGAAGATAGTCGAAGTGGGTATCCAGCCCGACGCATGTCGGGTTCTGAAGCTTTATAATTTTTTCAATGAGTTTATCTACCATAAGTTACTCCTTAACCACCGTATTTTATCTGACCGTCCACTATCGTGCAGACGACTTTACCGTAAACTTCATAGCCGTTGAACGGCGTATTCTTGCCCTTGGATAAAAACTTCTGTCCGTCGATTATCCATTTTTCGTTTAAGTCTACAACCGTCAAATCTGCCGCTGCACCTTCCTTTATTTCGCCGCCTTGAAGGTTTAAAACCTTTGCGGGGTTTGCGCTCATAATATTTGCAAGCTGGGTTAAAGTGATTTGTCCGTTCTTTACAAGGTTCGTATAGCTAAGCGCGAAGCTCGTTTCCAAGCCCGACATACCGAACGCGGCGAGGTTGTATTCGACTTCTTTATCCTTTTGCGAGTGGGGCGCGTGGTCGGTGACTATGCAGTCGATAGTACCGTCCTTTATGCCCTCGATAATCGCAAGCCTGTCCTTTTCCTCCCTGACGGGGGGATTGACTTTGGTGTTCGTGTCGAACGAGGTTATTATATCGTCGGTGAGTGTGAAGTAGTGCGGACAGGTTTCCGCCGTGACCTTAACTCCGCGGGCTTTGGCGCTTCTTATAATTTCCACGCCGCTGTAAGTTGAAACGTGGCAGATATGCACGGGAACGTTTAAACTTTCCGCGAGGGAAATATCGCGGGCAATCATAATATCTTCCGCGGCGCGCAGGCTTCCTTTAAGTCCGCACAGTGTGGAATTGTAGCCCTCGTTCACGACTCCCCCGTCGACTAAATCGATATCCTCGCAGTGGCAGAGGCATTTCAAATCGAAACCGCTTGCATACTCCATTGCAAGGCGCATTATGTTCGAGTTCATTACCGACTTTCCGTCGTCGGAAATTGCGACCGCGCCCGCTTCCTTCATCTTTCCTATTTCGGAAAGCGCTTCGCCCTGCTCGCCCTTGGTTATAGAGCCTATGGGGTTGATTTTGCAGAGGTTGACTTCGCTTTCGCGGTGTTTGATGTAGGTGACCACGACCGCGTTGTCGCACACGGGGTTGGTGTTGGGCATACAGCAGATTTGCGTAAAGCCGCCGGCAACCGCCGCCTTAGAGCCGCTTTCGATATCTTCCTTGCCTTCAAACCCGGGCTCGCGCAAATGCACGTGCATATCGATAAGCCCCGCCAAAACGTGCTTGTTCGTACCGTCGATAATTTTACAGCCCTTTATGCCTGCGCCGTCGATACTCTTTGCGATTTTGGAAATTTTGCCGTCCTCTAAAAGTATGTCGGACTTTTTTTCGCCGTCCTTTAAAACGAGAGTTGCGTTCTTGATTAAAAGTTTCATAAGTTTTTCTCCCTGTACTCTGCAAGCAATTTCAAAAGCGCCATTCTTACCGCGACGCCGCAGGTGACCTGTTCTTCTATTACGCTCGTCTTTCCGTCGATTAAGCTCGGGGTGAGTTCAACGCCCCTGTTTACGGGGCCGGGGTGCAGAATTATCGCATCCTTTTTCGCGTATTTTAAAAGCCCGTCCTTTACTCCGTAGAATTTCGAGTATTCCGAAAGCGACGGGAAAAGTCCGCCGTGCTGGCGCTCGAGCTGAATTCTTAATCCCATTACTCCGTCCGCGCCTTCTATGGCTTCCTCGCGCGATTTCGCGATTTTTGCGCCGAGCTTTTCTATTTCTTTGGGCATAAGAGTTTGCGGGGCGTACATCCATACTTCCGCGCCGAGCTTGGTTAAGCCGAACAGATTACTCTTTGCAACGCGGCTGTGCTTAATATCGCCGAGGATTGCAACCTTCAGGCCCTTGATTTTGCCGAACTTTTCTTTGAGCGCGAGCATATCCAACAAAGCCTGCGTGGGGTGTTCGTTCATACCGTCGCCGCCGTTTAACACGCTTGCTTTGACTGTCTGCGCCAAAAGCTTGGGCGCGCCCGCCATGGGGTGGCGGATAACTATGAAGTCGGTTTTCATTGCGTCGAGCGTTTTGCCCGTGTCGATAAGCGTTTCGCCCTTTTGCACCGAGCTTGTCGCAACCGAGATATTGACTTCGGTTGCGCCTAAGTATTTTGCCGCAAGCTCGAACGAGGTGCGCGTTCGCGTGCTGTTTTCATAGAACAGCGTTATGAGCGATTTGCCCTTTAAAAGGTCGGAGCTACGCTTGTCCTGCTCTAAAAAGGTGCGCATTTCGGTCGCTACGTCGAGTATTTCCGTGATTTCTTCTGCGGAGCAGTCGTAAAGCCCCAGTAAGTCTTTTCTTCTTAGCATTGTATCTCCCGTTTCGGTTACGAAAAAAAAGCGGTAAAGACTTCGGTTTTTATGCCGAGAGCTTTCCGCTTTTTAATATTTCAATCTGAAAAAATTTACGAATTAAAATTTTCCGATGCATTTTTATACCCGTATCCGATAATCCGATTTTCAAAAGTATAACACTATTATAAAGTTTTGTAAAGCGTATAAATTGTGCAAGATAAAATTTTATAAAATTCTTTGCAGGGTGAAGCCCACCTTATCGCACGAGGTCAAAATGTATTCTATGCCGTTTCTGACAGTGCGCAGGGGGAAATACGCTTCGCCGTGGATATGCCCGAATATGACCTTTTCCGCGCCGTTTTCTTCGAACATTTTCGTAAAAAGCGTGTCGGGCGCTTTTATAGAAAAGGGCGGATAATGTATCATAACCAAAAGCCTGTCGCCCTCGGCTTTGATTTTTTCAACCTCTTTAAAGCAGAGCTTGAAGCGCTCGGCTTCCCTTAAATACAGCTTTTCGTCGCGTGCGGTGTAGTCGGCGCTGCCCTCGCACGTCCAGCCGCGCGAGCCGCAGATTATTATATTTTCGAACTTTACACAGTCGTTCTGAAGAAAATAAAAAGTGTCGTCGGGCGCGGCGTCCCTAAGCTTTGTGATGCCGTTCCACCAATAGTCGTGGTTGCCGCGGATAAAGACTTTTTTGCCCTTTAAGCCCTTTAAGGAGTTTAAGTCGTAAAGCCCTTCCAAAAGGATTGTGCCCCAGCTTGTGTCGCCGCAGATTAAAACTATATCCTCGTCGGAAACCTTCTTCTCCCAGTCGGTTTTAATTTTTTCAAAGTGATTTTCCCACCCCGTTCCGAAGACGTCCATGGGCTTGTCCGTAAGCCCCGAAAGGTGTAAATCGCTTATGGAAAATATTTTCATAAGATTATTTTAACACTTTTTCAAAAATATTTAAAGCGTTTTTAAAGGCTAATTTTAATATACAAATTAAGCTTATTTGTTGATTAAATAGCCGTTTATGTGTGGCATAGTACTTGATTTACGGTTATTTTGTCGAATTAAACGAGCAAAAGTAAACGGCGGAGCGTGCGCTCCGCCGAACGTTGTAATTGATGAGAAGTTATTGTTTGGAACAGTTTTTGCCCTGAGGATAAAGGGGAAGTTCAAAGAAGCCTGCGCACACTTCCTGCGAGTAGTCCTGTGCAGGGGGTATTGCACAGTAGCCGTAGCTGGGAACAAGAAGCTCTACGTCTATCGCAACCTTTAAAATGGTCGTGATGCACGCGTTGACGGTGAACGTGTTGCCGTCGGCGTTGAACGTACCTTCCGCGCAAACTGCGCTAACCTCGCTTGTAATCCTGTAAGGCATAATGGACGGCGCGGGAACGAACAGAAGAACGTCCTCGGAAACGCTTATGGTAGCTTGCGCCGAACCCTCCACTCCGTTAGCGTCGGTGTACAGCACCTCTACGGGAATACTTACGTTAGCCTGCACTCTTGCGCAGCCCTGTTTATCCGCAAGCCTTTCTACGTTGATGCTTGTGATGTTGCCCGTGGACGATACCGACCTTGCGCTTATGAAAGTTAAAGGGTATGTAGGGTCGGCGGGGAGCTGGTCGGTGAGCGTTAAGGTATAATTTTCTATCTGAATCTGTTTGATGCAGGCGTCGAAAATCTTTTGTGCCTGTATGCACACCTTTTCACACATTCCGTTTAAAGGATTGCCGCTTATCGAGCCGGGGCATTTATCCGATTGAAAATTGGAAAAAAATGACATTTTGACCTCCGTTTTGGTTTTAATATTACATTATATGCCGCGCGCTCAATTTATCGGCACAAATAATTTACAGGTGGGATAGACGGGCTTAGAACCGTTGATTTTTTTCAGCTCTTCCTCGTCCGCGTTGAATTTAAGCGCAACCGTGCGGTAGGTATCCCCCACCTTTGCCGAGTACAGCTTAAAATCACCGTCCGCAACCTTCAAAATTCTGCCTGCGAACGCCGCGCCGTTCACGGGGGTTTTAAGCTGCGCTTCTATTTCCGCCGCGCTTTGCCCCCGTTTTACCCTGAAATATCTGCTTCTGTCCGAAACGAGCGTAAACATTTGGTATATTATACGCATTAACAAAATAAAACGTTCATAATCGGCGGACAAATTTTGTAGAATAATGTAGATGAAAGCGAATATTTACAAGTCCGCGGCAATGGTTACCGTATTTTCCACGATAGAAAAAATGTTGAGTTTTATATACAGAATAGTGCTTTCGCGCATAATCGGCGCGGAAGGCCTTGGCATTTATCAGATATGCCTTTCGGTGTTCGCCGTATTTTTGACGGCGGCTTCGAGCGGTGTTCCCGTTACCGTTTCAAGACTGATTGCAAAGAGCAACGCGGCAGGTGACACCAAGGGCAGGCACGCCGCAGTGACCGCGGGCGTTGTGGCAACGCTTATGGTAACTATTCCTATGGCTATAATTTTGTTGTTCGGGCGCAAGCTTTTCGGCTTTTTGTTTTCGGACGACAGGTGCCTCGATATATTCCTTATACTCGTGCCGGGGCTTATTCTGACTTCCATTTACGCGGTTATGCGCGGGTCGTGCTGGGGAAACAAGCAGTTTCTGCCGTACAGCATTATAGAGCTTTTAGAGGACGC
>CAMWPZ010000088.1 GCA_947176305.1 uncultured Clostridia bacterium | reverse complement strand
GAGGTGGCTCGTCCGGCGGTGGCGGCGGTGGCGGCGGCTGCGGCGGAAGATAAGCCCCCTTGCAACATAAAAATTTATAAGCCCGACGGCGTTCGCCGTCGGGCTTTATTTATTTGTTATTGAAATATTCACATAAGCTTTTAAGCGTGCAGTTTGTGCAGTCGGGCTTTTGCGAGTGGCAGACCCTGCGCCCGTGGTAAATTAAATAGTGGTGGGCTTTCGACCATAACTCTTTGGGGATAGCTTCGTTCAAGCCTGCTTCGACCTTTGCGGGGGTGTTGCCGTGCGCAAGCCCAAGCCTGTTCGAAACGCGGAAAACGTGCGTATCCACCGCAATGGCGTCGCCGCCGAACGCAACCGCATAGACGACGTTTGCCGTTTTCTGCCCCACGCCCGCAAGCGTTTTCAGCTCTTCAAGGGTTGCGGGCACTTCGCCTGAGTATTTGTCGAGGATATCGCGCGAAGCCGAAAGTATGTGCGCCGCCTTGTTGTGATAGAACCCGCAGGAAAATATGTACTTTTCAAGCTCGGCTTGCGAAAGGCTAAGCATCTTTTCGGGAGTGTTGTACTTTTCGAAAAGTATATCCGTGACCTTGTTCACGCGCTCGTCGGTGCATTGCGCCGAAAGTATTACGGCAACCAACAGCTCGTAAGGCGAGCGGAATTTAAGCGCGGGCTGTGCATCGGGGTAAAGGCGCGCAAGCTCCGCCAAAATTTCTTCTGTACGTTTGTCCATACTCAAATTTTACCACACCCGCAAAACAAAAGCAACTTTAAATTTTTGCACTCGGCCAAAAATTTAAGCGGCGCGCAACTTAAAAGTTGCGCGCCGCACCGCTTTTTAAATATTTCAAATCAGCCTTAAATTTTATCAGCCTATCCGTCCGATAAACTTTCTGCCGAATTCCGTCTGCATTTTAAGATATCCGTAAAACGCGGAATACCTGCTGTTTGAAATCACGCGTTTCGCCCTTTCGTAAGCACTCTGCGGCAGCTTTACCGAAAGCCCGCAGCCGATATTCGCTTCTCTGGGCGTGTTCACAAGTCCTGACGGAATTCCCGCCGCTCTCAACCGTGCGTTGCAGTCAATCGCCTGCGAGCGCGAGCGGAACACCGCAAGTACCTCAGTCATAAATTTTTCCTTCCATAGTATAATAGTCAGGGCGGGGTTTTAAAGGCAAAACCCGTTTCCCCATAATTCATTTTATGAAGCCGAGGTAATTTATGATATATTTCGATAACGCCGCCACGGGCGGCTTTAAGCCCGACAGCATAGTTTCCGCAACGACTGCGGCATTGAAGTTCTGCGCAAATCCCGGGCGCAGCGGTCACAAGCTTTCCATTGCGTGCTTGGAACGCGTGTACTCCTGCCGCAAGCTCTTGTGCGAGTTTTTCGGCGGTTACAGCTACGACAGGGTAGTATTCACCAAAAACTGCACGGAAGCCTTGAATATCGCCATTTTCGGAAGCTTGAAAGCGGGCGACAAGGTAGTGACGACGGTTGCCGAACACAACTCCATTCTGCGCCCTCTTGAATATTTAAAAAAGCAGGGCGTGCGCGTAGACTACGCGCCATTGACCGCAGACGGCGAAATCGACAACGACGCCGTTATTAAATTATGTAACAAGGATACCAAAGCGGTAATTATAACGCTTGCTTCCAACGTGACGGGCGCGGCGCCCGACATTAAAAAAATCCGCGCTGCAATTCCCGAAAGCACGCTTTTAATCTGCGACGGTGCGCAGGCTTGCGGGCATATAAAAATCGATATGAAGTCGAGCGGTATCGACGCGCTTGCGGTTGCAGGGCATAAGGGAATGCTCGGTATTCAGGGCAGCGGCGCGCTCGTCTTTTCCGAACGCTTCAACCCCGCGCCCGTGCTTTTCGGCGGTACGGGCAGTGAAAGCTACAATCTGAATATGCCCGACTTTTACCCCGACAGGCTCGAAAGCGGTACGGTTGCATACCCTGCAATAATTTCTCTCGGCGAGGGTGTTTTGTATTTAAATTCGCACCTCGACGAAGATATTCAAAAGACCTTAAAATTCACGCAATACTGCCACAACGAATTGCAGGCGGTAGAGGGAGTGAAGCTGTATTCCAAGCCCAACCCTTACGGCATAGTTACTTTGAAGCTCGATACGATGCAGTCCGAGGAAGCGGCTTACAGGCTTTCGGAAGAATACTCTATCTGCGTGCGCGGCGGCTTGCACTGTGCGCCGCTCATGCACGAAGCGCTCGGCTCGGACGGACTTATCCGCGCGTCGCTGTCCGCGTTCAATACCCAAAGCGAGTGCGAACAGTTCGTCGCCGCCATAAAGGAGCTTGCAAAAAAATGACAGCTTTTAATTCTTTAAACGGGCTTATCGGCAACACTCCGCTTTTACGGCTTGAAAACTTTGAAAAGCAAAACGGCTTGCGCGCAAAAATTTTTGCCAAGCTCGAATTTTACAATCCCGCCGGCTCGGTGAAGGACAGGGCGGCGCTTGCCATGATAGAGCAAGCCGAAGCGTGCGGCGAACTGCAAAAGGGCGGAACGCTCGTTGAGGCGACGTCGGGCAACACGGGCATTGCAATCGCGGCTATCGCGGCGGCGAAGGGCTATAAGGCGGTTATCGTTATGCCCGAAAATATGAGCGCCGAGCGCGTGAAAATTCTGAAAGCTTACGGCGCGGAAGTCGTTCTGACCGCCAAGGAAAAGGGTATGAAAGGCGCAATCGCGCGTGCCGAGCTTATAAGACAAGCCCGCGCGGGAGTTACGCTCGGACAGTTTACCAACCCCGAAAATCCGCTTGCGCACGAGGAAATCACCGCGCCCGAAATCTGGTCGGATGCCGACGGCGGCGTGGATATTTTAATCGCGGGCGTCGGCACGGGCGGCACGGTTACGGGCATAGGCAGGTTTCTGAAAGCCAAAAAGCCCGAAGTCAAAATAATCGCCGTACAGCCGAGCACGCCACCGCCGCACGGCATACAGGGCATTGGCGCAGGCTTCACACCGAAAATTCTGGATAAAAGCGTGATAGACGAATTTTTCTCCGTCACGGACGAGCAAGCTTTTTCCACCGCCCGCAGGTTTGCAAAGGGGCAGGGACTGCTTATCGGCATATCCTCTGGCGCGGCGCTGTACGCGGCTTTGAAGATAGCCGAACGCGAAGAAAATACAAATAAAAATATTGTCGTAATCTTCCCCGACGGCGGCGAAAGATACTTGTCAACCGAGTTATATAACGATTAAAAAAGAGGGGCGGCGGACTGAAAAAGTCCGCCGCCCAAGCATTTTAAAAAACTTCAGGAGAGATTAAATGCTTTTAAGCTTGGTGATAACTTCCTTCAACTTCCTGCGCTTGAACCCGTCTAAAAGGGGAGAAAGCGCGTTGTAAAAGTTATCGAGGTCGGTATTTGAAAGTGTGCCTTCGCGCTTGCCGCGCTCGGCTTCGGCAATTATGGTATGTAAAAGCTGACCTTCGCTTTTGCCTTGCATCGCGCGCGATAAAACTTTCGCAAGCTCTACGGTGGAATTAACGTCGCTCGGCTTGGGTGCGTTCGCGCCGCCTTTGGTGCCGTCGGCGGCGTTCGCGTTTTGGTTGGGGTTTGATTCGGGTGGGGTGTAACTTTTAAAATCTTTCATAGTTTCCTTATTTAGCGCAAAACTCGCTTTTAACATATAATGTTAATATCAATTTATGCAAGGAGCTTAAATTATGCAACTTTTTATAATTCTTGCGCTATTGCTTTACGGCGGAAGCTCGGGCGCGCAAAACCTTTTGTCGGAGGTAAAGCCCGTCCTCGAAGCCGTCGGCGGCGAGGATATGAAATCCGCCTTAAAGAGCGCGGAGGAAATTTCGGAAGTCATTTCAGCCGTGCAGGGAGTGGCTTCGGTTATGCAGTCCGCAAGCACTCCGCAGGACGGCTTTGCCGCGCAGACCTTTTCAAATACTTCCGATGCGGACAGCTATGCGGAAAGCTTTAATTCCCAGCCCGCAATCAATTTCCCTCTTGCCCCCGTCGCAAACATCGCCGACAGGGATATAACTTATTCCCTCTCGAAATACATATCGCAGAATTAAATTTTGCAAAGAATAAGGGCGTGCGCACGGATAAACCGTGCGCCGCCCGTTTTGTGCTTTTAAAATTTTTATATCGATTTAGTTATTTTTATGTTTTTGTTGTTGCGCATTAAGAAAGCTTCAATTACGTAAATGATAACGCCGGCAACAGTTAAAACAGCCCCTAAGAACATAGATATTCCAAGTGCCCACCATATCCAAATCAACCATGCCAAGAAGAAAATAATTCCAAAGGCAACAAGCGCAAAGCCGCTTTCAATACTATCGTTTATAAGTATGCCACCTATTGTCGCAGGAATTACAGAACCAATTCCAAGCAATACAACATATGCATTTATTTCTACACCACACAATGTGCACGTAAGCAGGAATTGTACTATCTGAAAAAGTAAACCCAATATAACCATTTCAAAATTTATTTCTTTTCCGCGGATAGCTCGTATTATGGTTAATTCGGGGAAAAGCAGGGCTAAAAATCCTAAGATTATGAAGCCGACTGCAATACCGCTGCCGCTCATTGATTTAAATATTGAATAACCAATGAGTAGGGTTGTTCCGCAAGAGCTTGCAATTAAACCCAAGTATAATAGCATAAAGCCCTTTTGTTTGGGTGCTAAGATTAGACTTATAAATGGCAACGTCAATGATAGTATAATAAATAAGTTCATGCATATCAAGTCCGCAGAGGACCAGTAGCTGAGCAGTTTAATAAATTGCGACAATATAAATGCAATAGATGAGCATGCTGCACCGATAGTGCAATAATGATACGCAAATTTTTTATGTCTTAGATGGAACATGCCTCCGAATATTAAAAATAAAACGGCACCAAAAGCAAAAAACAAGATTGCGCTAAAATACAAGAAGGCCCTAACGGTCAAAGGTTGAATTCCGCTGTTCAGTAGTAAAAAATGGTAGCCTACAAATGCAAATGCGGCACTTACGAACATGATTGCGCTTGCCCAAATTGTTTTTTTTGTAATTAACCCTGATAATAGTAGAGTAAATCCTTCTTGTATGGACGCTAAGATTAGACTTATAAATGGCAACGTCAATGATAGTATGATAAATAAGTTTATGCATATCAAATCCGCAGAGGACCAGTCGCTGAGTAGTTTAATAAATTGCGACAATATAAATGCAACGGATGAACATGCCGCGCCGATAGTACAATAATAATACGCACGTTCTTTATGTTTAAGATGAAAGATTCCTCCTACTATTAAAGATGCAACGGCACTAAAAGCAAAGAACAAAATTACGCCAAAATACGAGTTGAAGCCGTCTACAGTCCAAGCCCGAGTTGCCCTGCTTAACTGTAAAAAGTGGTCACCGTAAAGTCCAGCCACCAAATAGCCTATAAGCGTAAATACGGCGCTTGCGAACATAAGCACGCTCGCCCAAATTGGTTTTTTCATTTGAATTTCCCCCATAAATATGTATATTTTAATTATACATAGTGATAATATTTATGTCAAGTATCAAATAGCAAAATTATGTATTTTTTTTGAGTACATATTTTAAAATAATGATATGGATAAATCATTTATACGGCATCGTTACGCTGTTATACGAAATGCACATAAGATTTCCGCGCGAAAGCTTAGCTTGGAATTGGGGCAAAGTTCGGAATATATAAATCAAATAGAAAACGGAAACAGTATGCCGTCGGTTGAAAATCTGTTAAACTTTTGCGAATACTTTAACATTTCCCTCGGAGAATTTTTTGAAGAACAGTTCAATTATCCCGTGGAATACAGAACGATTATTCAAGAGTTAAATAAACTTGATACTATAGAGTTGCAGACTGTAACTGATTTGTTAAAGCTGATTACGGCAAACAAATAACTAAACTTGCTCACCGCGGTTAAAAAACGGTGGGCTTGCTTTTTGCCGTGCGGTGTGTTACAATGAAACTATGAAAATAGGAATTTCAACCGCAAGCCTTTGCGGGCGCGCGGAAACTGAAGAAGCTTTCGAAATAATCAAGCAGGCGGGCGCGGACTGTTGCGAGGTGTATTTGCAGACCTTTTACGAGTACCGCCCCGAGTTTGCGAAAAAGTATTCAGATCGGTGCGTTGGTTTGGAAGTGAACTCCGTTCACGTTGCGCCGCACAATTTCGAGCCGCAGCTTTTCGACGGCTCGCGCAGGGTGCGCGGCGACGGCTTTTATTGGCTTGACCAAGTTATGCGTTCGGCTCAGCTTTTCGGCGCGAAATATTACACCTTCCACGGCGAACTTAAAAGCGGCGGAGAAAACCTTGACTGGACGGCGGAGCGCGTGCGCGAGGTTGCCGACTTTTGCGCGAGGTACGGCGTTACGCTCAGCCTTGAAAACGAGCCGAGGGCAACCTGCAACCGCCCCGAGGTTTTCCGCGAACTCAAAAACCGCTGTCCGCAGATTGCGGCGGTTTTCGATATCCGTCAGGCTCGGCTGTCGGGCTACCCCTACCAAATGTATATAGAAAATATGGCGGGTGCGCTGTCGCACGTGCATTTGTCGGACGTGGACGAAAACGGCAAAACCTGTCTGCCGAGTACGGGCATTTATAACTTTGAAGAAATCTTCAAACGGTTAAAGGGCGCGGGTTTCGACGGCGCGGCGATTATCGAAACAGGGCACTTCAAGGACGTTTCCGAGCTTAAAAATTCCGTTGAATTTTTAAAGGAGCTTGCGGATAAGCTTTAAAATTTTGCATAGGCTTTGCGGCGGGGTTAGCAAATTAACCCCGCCGCTTTATTTCAAAACCTGCAAAATTTTTTGAATTTTTTTGTAAAAATGCTTGACATAATAAATGTATTTTGATAATATTAATAGGCTGTCAGTTTGACAGCAATGTTTTTCGTACAGAAAAACAACTTCGACTGTCGTCGAATTAAAACGTAGTCTGACAACTGCATAGGAAAAGATAGAGAGATTAGAGAAAAGTACAAGAAAGGCAATTAGAAAGATTAATTGGTTAATACGAGTAAAAGAAAGTGCAATTTTGCGCCTTTAAAAACTGTATGGAAAGATTAGTCGAGTTA
>CAMWPZ010000087.1 GCA_947176305.1 uncultured Clostridia bacterium | reverse complement strand
CCCCCCCCCCCCCCCCCCCCCCCCCCCCCCCCCCCCCCCCCCCCCCCCACCCCCCACCCCCCCCCCCCCCCCCCCCCCCCCCCCCCCCCCCCCCCCGCCACTAATTAAAGCAAAACGGCTTTCCTTTCGGAAAGCCGTTTCTTTTTCATTTGTGAGACTATGTAAATTAGTCTTTCTTAACAAGGATAGTCGATGCGCAAAGTATACCGCTGAGTATAGATAATACGCCTGCAAGTATAGAGCCTGCGCCGAGTTTGTAAGATTCCTTAAACGCATCTTTTATCATATCGGCTATAGCGTCGGGTGTACCGTCGGGAATGTCGAAAGCTACGAACTGAACGGTGCAGAAGTAAAGAACGCCGCCGACAACGAGAAGAACCGCGCCTACGATGGGGACGATTTTTCCGCCCTTGCCGAGAAGGGAAACGACGGTACAAGCAATTCCGCCTATTACAAGAATAAACGCAATGATAAGTCCTGCCGAAGCTGCAAATCCTTGGTCTTCATTTCCGAAAACGAGTTTTAAAAGCTTAACGCTTTTCGAACCCATTATTGCCTTATCGCCGGGAGCAGCGCCGTAGCCGACGAACACCATAATAAGTGCAAGAACTGCAAGAAGAATGCTTACGCCTGCGAGAATTTTACCTAAGTGCTTTTTCATATTCACATTTACCTCCTTATAATAGTCTTACGAATAAAGAGGTGTTACCTCCCGCATCTGTAAGCATACAAATATTACCATAATCCGACAGCTTTTGCAACGCTTTGCCCGAAATATGTAAATAGTTAATTTGTAACACTTTTTTATTACAATTTGTGTTGCGACGCACAACTGCGCGTAAGGGGTGCAGTTTTCGGCAAAATAAAAAAATTTTTAAAAAACGCTTGACATAAGCAAATTAGTGTATTAATATATTATCAACATATGAATATATATTCATAACATAAATTAAGGAGTAACGCAAATGAAAGAGGTCTGCGAAAGGGAAGACGAGCACGAGGCGAGAGTTAAAGCCGCGATAGAGAGTATGCCTTCCGAAGATAAAATCGCCGAAATGGGCGCAAGGTTCAAGGTCATTTCCGAGCCTTCCCGCCTTAAAATACTTCTGGCGCTGTCGGGCGGCGAGCTGTGCGTAGAGCACATTGCAAAGGCCGTTTCCGGTCAGCAGAGCGCGGTGTCGCACCAGCTTAAAACATTAAAGGACAACAAAATTATAAAGGGCAGAAGAGACGGAAAGAACGTTCTGTATTCCGTTTCCGACTGGCACGTTTTAACTATGATAAACGTCGCGAAGGAGCATCTGAACTGTGAATAACGTATTTAAAATTGAAGGGCTGGACTGCGCCAACTGCGCAAGAGAGCTTGAAGAAGAAATAGAAAAAATTTCGGGCACGGAGGACGTCCGCGTCGATTTTATGGCGCAGAAGGTCTACATTTCCTGCTCGGCTGAAACCCTTGCAAAGGTTAAGGACTGCTGTAACCACTTCGAGGAAGTAAAGGTAGTCGAAGAAAATGCGCAAGCCGAACAAGAGCAAACCGCCGCAACCGTCAAGGGCGAGAAAATCAAAATCGCAAATCTCTGCTGCGCCAACTGCGCAAGGGAGTTGGAGGAAGATTTAAACAAAGTTGACGGCGTTTCGGCGACGGTCGATTTTATGAATATGCAGGTCATACTAAACTGCGAAACCCCCGAGGCGCGCGACAAGGCAATTTATACGATTACCCACTTCGAGGACGTGAAAATCGTCGGCGACACCCCCAAGAAAAGCACGCTTAAAAAACACCTTAAAGATATAATCTTAATCGCTGTATCCGTGCTGTTTTTTATCCCCGCGTTCGTTCTGGACTTAACGGGCACGATAGATAAAAATCTCGCAATTAAAATTGCAACCTACGCAATGTTCGCCATAGCGTACCTTGCCGTCGGATATAAAGTACTTATTTTAACGGCGAAGAATATCGTCAAGGGCAAAATTTTCGACGAGAACTTTTTAATGACGATAGCTTCTGTCGGCGCGATACTTCTCGGCATTTTCGAAGGCGAAGGCTTTGCCGAAGGCGTTGCGGTTATGCTGTTGTACCAGATAGGCGAGCTGTTGCAGTCCGTCGCGGTGGGCGCGTCAAGGCGTTCGATATCCACACTTATGGACTTAAAGAGCGAGGTCGCAACGGTTATCGAAAACGGCGAAACTCGCGTAGTTCCCCCCGAGGAGCTTAAAACGGGCGATATAATTTTAATCAAGGCGGGCGAAAAAGTTCCCGTAGACTGTAAAATCACAAAGGGCGTAAGCTCACTCGATATGAAAAGCCTGAACGGCGAGCCGCTTCCCCGCGACGTAAAGGCGGGCGACGAAATTCTTTCGGGCTGTATAAACCTGTCGGGCGTGCTTGAAGCCAAGGTTACGCGCGAATACAAAAATTCCGCCGTGGCTAAGATTTTGGAAATGGTAGAAAACTCCACGGCTAAAAAATCAAAGCCCGAAAAATTCATTACCAAGTTCGCAAAATACTACACCCCCGCGGTGTGCCTTGCGGCGGCGATAGTCGCAGGAATAGTTCCCACGATAATCTGTGCGGTCAACGCATCGTTCGTATGGGCAACCTATGCGGAGTGGATATATAAAGCACTCGGCTTCCTCGTAATTTCCTGTCCTTGCGCGCTCGTAATTTCAGTGCCCCTTTCGTACTTCGGCGGCATAGGCAGATGCGCGAAATTCGGTATATTGGTTAAAGGCTCAACCTGCCTTGACGAGCTGGCGCTCGCGCAGATTGCCGCGTTCGATAAGACGGGCACGATAACAGAAGGCTCGTTCGAGGTAGTCAAGTACACCGACGAAAAAACTCTGTCGCTTGCGGCGGCTGCGGAAAAATTCTCGTCGCACCCCATAGCCGCGGCGTTTAAAGAAGTTTCAACCGATATAGAAGTCACGGCGGCGGAGGAGGTCGCGGGCAAGGGCGTCAAATGCCTTTGCGGCGGAAAAGTGCTTCTCTGCGGCAACGCAAAATTATTGGAAGAAAACGGCGTAAAATTCGATTTGCCCGAAACGGATTCAACGGTCGTTTTAGTCGCGCTCGATTGTAAATTCGTCGGCAGTGCGGAAATCGACGACAAGATAAAGGACGACGCGAAGTCCGCGCTTGCAGAGCTTAAAAACACGGGCGTTACCAAGACGGTTATGCTCACGGGCGACAAAAAGGAACGCGCAAAAATCATTGCCGAAAAGGCAGGGCTTGACGGCTTCGAGGCTGAACTTTTACCCGACGGAAAGCTTGAAACGGCAACGGCTTTGAAGGGCGAGGGCAAGCTTTTGTACGTGGGCGACGGCATAAACGACGCGCCCGTAATGACTGCGGCGGACTGCGCGGTTTCAATGGGCAAAGTCGGCTCGGACGCGGCGATTGAGGCAAGCGATATCGTCCTCGTTTCGGATAAGCTTCCGCTAATTCCCAAGGGTAGAAGGATAGCGAAGGGCACTAGAAGAATAGTAGTGCAGAACATTATCGGCTCACTTATTATAAAGGCGGCGATTATGGCTTTGGATATCGCCATTGCGGGCTTCCCCTTAATTATTTCGGTAGTCGCGGACGTCGGCGTAATGCTCGCCGCGGTGGTCAACGCAATGCGCACCAACCTCTTAAAGTAACGCGTATAAACGCAGCTTATAATTATTATTACAATACAAATCGACGAAATTCGGCAAAATGCGCTCAAACGTTTGCCGAATTTCTTTTTGTGTGCTACAATGTGAAAAGTAAGTGAAATACCACTTATAAAGAAAAAACAATTCGGAGGTCACTTAATGAGTGAAGAAACAAAGGAAGAAGAAGTAGTTTCCGAACCCGTTGCACCCGAAACGCCCGAAGCGGTTGAAGCCGACGGCGCGGCAACTGCAACCGCAAGCCCCTACAAGGGCTTCTGGGCTAAGGTAGACAAGTTCTTCGGTATCAGCAAAAGCGGCTCGAAGTACAAGACTGAAATAGTCGCGGGCTTGACCACGTTCATGGCGATGGTTTACATACTTATCGTAAACCCCGGTATGTTCTCGGCTATTCCCGGACTTTCGTTCGGCGCTTCGTACATTGCAACGGCAATCGGCGCAATCGTGGGCACGATGCTCATGGCGTTCCTTGCAAGAATGCCCTTGGCGCAGGCTTCGGGTATGGGCGTAAACGCGTTCGTCGTGTTTACACTCGTCGTGTACGGTAAAGGTTTAACTTACGCAAACGCAATGGTATTCACGCTTTTAGACGGCGTAATATTCATTATCCTCACCGCAACGGGACTCAGAAAGTACATTTTCACGGCTATTCCCGATGAAGTGAAAAAGGCTATCAACGTCGGCTTGGGTCTGTTCATTGCCTACATCGGTTTCCAGAACGCAGGCTTTATAGTAAACGACGACAGTACTTTAACCAAGCTCGTATCCTTCAACGTGCTTGCAGACGGTTTCAACTACAGCACGATTATCGGACCTATCGTAGTTTTAGTCGGTGTAATCGCAATCGCAATTCTTGCAAAGCGCAACGTAAAGGGCGGCATACTTTGGGGAATTATCGGCTCAACCGTTTTGTACTACATCCTTGCGGCTTTGGGTCTTGCAGGCGGCAGCGAAGGCTGCAAAGCGATTTTCAAATCGATTACCTTCGATAACCCCTTCGACGCGTTCAAAGACTGGGGCAACCAGTCGGTCGGCAAAGTATTCTCGGAAGGCTTCAACTTCTCCGACTACCTTGCGGCTAACTCGGCAGGCTCGCTCGTTCTTCTTATAATCACCACGGCGCTTTCGCTGTGCATGCTCGATATGTTCGATACCCTCGGCACCCTCTACGGCGCGTGCGAAAAGGGCGGACTTCTTGATAAGGACGGCAACCCCCTCAACATGAACAAGTGCATGCTTGCAGACGCTATCGCAACCAGCGTGGGCGCTATCGCAGGTACTTCCACGGTAACGACGTTCGTCGAATCCTCCGCAGGCGTTGCGGCAGGCGGCAAGACGGGCTTCACCGCTTTGGTTGTAGGTCTTTGCTTCCTTCTCGGTATGTTCTTAAGCCCCATCGCAAGGCTCGTTCCTTCGCCCGCAACGGCAACCGCACTCGTTTGGGTCGGCGTGCTTATGATGAGCTCGGTAACGAAAATCGAGTGGACGAACCCCGCAGCGGCGCTTCCCGCGTTCCTCACTATCGCGGTTATGGCGTTCGGCTATGAGATTTCTTACGGTATCGGTATCGGCATAATTTCCAGCGTACTCGTAAAAATCTGTACGGGCAAGATAAAGAGCATTTCCATAGTTACTTGGATAATCGCAGCGTTCTTCCTTGCAACGTTCATTCTCACCCACTAATTTTTAAAGATATGGCCGCCGCGCTGAAATTCAGCGCGGCGGCTTTACTTTGTAAAACGCAAGTGCTATAATAGAGAAAACGGAGGAAGAAATGTTAGAAAAATTTATAAGCGCCGCCGCACGCAAAACTAAGGCGGATCTGGTTTTAAAAAACGCAACATACCTTGACGTATTCCAGCAAAGACTTTTAAAGGGCGATATCGCTATCGTCGGCGACAGAATAGTCGGCACGGGCGAGTACGAGGGCGAGAGGGAAATAGATTGCTCGAAATTGACCGTACTTCCGAGCTATATCGACGGACACGTACATATCGAAAGCTCGCAGCTTTCCCCTGAGGAGTTCGCCTCGCTAATAGTTCCGCGCGGCACGACTACGATTATAGCCGACCCGCACGAGATAACAAACGTCTGCGGTATGAAAGGCTGCGAATACATAGCCGAAGCTTCAAAATCAATTCCTCTGGACGTGAAATTACAGCTTCCGTCCTGCGTTCCCGCAACGCCGTTCGAAACGAGCGGAGCAATTCTCGGCGGCAAGGATATCGAAAAGAATATCAAAAACGACTATATTTTCGGCTTGGGCGAATTTATGAATTACCCTGGAGTTATCAACTGCGACGGTGACGTTTTAAAAAAGCTCGAAGCCGCGCACGCACACGGTAAAATAATCGACGGACACGCGCCCGCAACGAGCGGCTACGCGCTTAACGCATATCTTTGCGGAGGTATTTCAACCGACCACGAGTGCGTGACCAAGGACGAAATAGACGAAAAAATTTCCAAGGGTATGTACGTGCATATCCGCCACGGCTCGTCCACGCAAAACCTCGGCAACGCGAAGTACGTAAACGCAAAAAATATGCGCCGCTTTATCCTCTGCACGGACGACAGGCACGCCGCCGACTTAAAGGAAAAGGGACATCTGGACGACGCTCTGCGCCGCCTTGTAAAGGACGGGCTTGACCCCGTCGTCGCCGTAACCATGGCAACGTTGAACTGTGCCGAGTGCTACGGCTTGAAGTGGAAGGGAGGCATTGCGCCCTTCTGGTTTGCCGATTTGGTAGTAGTCGATAATTTAAAGAACTTCAACGCAAAGTACGTAATCAAGGACGGAAAGCTCGTCGCGCAGGACGGAAAAGCTTTGTTCGACACTTCCAAGCGCTATTTGCCTAAGTCGGTTTTGAATACCGTTCACGTAAAGTCTTTGACCGCGGATGACTTCAAGCTTAAAATAAACAGCAGTAAAGCCAAGGCTATGACGATACTCCCCGGCGGAGTCGTCACGGGCTGTGAAGTCGTAGACGTAAACAACGTAAACGGCGACGTTGAGGTCAAGGGTACCGATTTATTGAAGCTCGCCGTTGTGGAAAGACACAAGATGACGGGCAACATATGCAGGGCGCTTTTCAAAGGCTACGGCTTCAAGGGCGGTGCTATGGGCATAACCATTGCGCACGATTCGCACAACATAATTTTACTCGGCGACGACAACGCCGCTATGGCGAAAGCCGCAAACACCTTGAAGGAAATAGGCGGCGGTATGGTGCTCGTAAATTCGCAGACGGGCGAAGTCAGCTCGCTCACTCTCGATATCGCGGGGCTTATGTCCTCGCGCGACGCCGAGAGTCTGCAAAGCGACAGCCGCGCTTTAATCGAAAAGGCGCACGCAATGGGCGTAAAGCGCGAATACGAAGCGTTTATGTCGCTTGCTTTCCTGTCGCTTGCGGTTATCCCCAAGGTTAAAATCACCGACAAGGGACTTTTCGACGTAGAAAAATTCTCGTTCACGGATATAGAAGCGTAAAAGACTGTAATTAATAATGCGGCGCGGCGTAGTGAATACGCCGCCCCGCGTAAATTTTTTTAAAAAAAACACAAAATTTAAAAA
>CAMWPZ010000086.1 GCA_947176305.1 uncultured Clostridia bacterium | reverse complement strand
GACTGTAAATCTGACGTCTCCGACTTCGGTGGTTCGAATCCACCTCCTCCCACCACAAATAGGACAATGACTTTCGTCATTGTCCTATTTGTTTTGAAAGTCGAGTGGTACAAGAAGAAGCTAACCGTTCGACTGAGCGAAGCGAAGGTTTGCCGAGGGCTCCCGCTTGCGGGAACCGGCAATACACACCTCCTCCCACACTTTTATTCTGGTGTCCGCTACAACGCAATTAGTGTTTGAATTGAGCTTGCGCAATTTTTAAGTTTATGCTATGATTAGTCTATGGATATTCAAATAGATGTTTCAAATGTTAAAATTGACACTCCTCGTTTATTGCTTCGCCCGTGGAGAAAAACCGACTTGAATGACTTATATGAATATGCATCGGTTGACGGCGTTGGCGAAATGGCAGGGTGGAAACATCATAAATCGATAGCGAATACAAGAGATACCTTACACGCTTTCATGACTGATAAAAATGTTTTTGCATTACAATTAAAAAGCAACGCAAAAGTTGTTGGTTCGTTGGGACTGCATAACTCTTGGGCGAATTGTGATACAAAGTATGCTAATTTTAAAATAAAAGAAATCGGTTATGTATTGTCAAAAGACTATTGGGGGCAAGGGCTAATGCCTGAAGCGGTTAATGCCATATTAAATTACTGCTTTAATGTGCTTGGTTTAGATGCGTTGACTGTAACTCATTTTATTGATAATTCTCAATCAAAACGTGTTATAGAAAAAAACGGCTTTACTTTTGTTACGCAAAGCGAATTTGCATCAAAAACTTTAAATAAAACTTTTTTGGAAAATAGATATATTTTATTTCGTAAATAATTATAAAATTTATTTTTGATTACTTTCACTCCACTTTAAAACGGCACTGACTTATTGTCAGTGCCGTTTAATATTTATGTATACATTTTTAAAGCTTTTCAGCATATTATATTGTAACGCGTTGGCGCAGAATAAATAAAATAGGAGATAATTTCTATGGAAAAGAACAACACTACTACCCCTGTAACAACGGCACCTACGGCAGAAGAAATTTGCGGCTCGGTGAACATACTTGACGTCGTACACCTTAAAAACCTTGTAGACGACCTTACCAAGCTTTACGGCACGTCCGTTTGCACGAAGGTTGCAAAGGATACCAAAGTCGCGGCAGAGAAACGCCTCATCGAAGCAATACGCGCCAACCTTGACCGCTACGAGGGCTAAGCAAAACTAATTTTAAATAGTTTGCGTTAGTACATATCATCGGGGTGCCGACAAACGGTTTCCACGAATTGTAGATTCTGTCACAATAATTATTAAAGCTCAGGCACTAAATGGTGCCTGAGCTTTTTATATAATACATCGATTTGCTATTTAACATTGCTTAACCCTTCATTTACCTTTAATAAAGTTACTTTAGTAATTCGTTTTAAATTATTGTTTATTAGAATAAAATCCAACGAATTTAAACAACTTTTTTATACTTGAATTTATATATTTTATATGATATAATTTACATATTCACATAGAAAAACGACAGGAAACAAAAATGACGTATAAAGAAATTATTAAAGAAGCATTGATATTTTATGGCGGACACGCTTACTATGAAGATATTTATAAGTATATAGAAGAAAATTTTAATACTGAATTACCTAAAAGCTGGAAAGCTGTTGTTCGTGCAACAATAGAAAAAAACAGTTCCGATTCTGTTTTGTTTGACAGTAAAGAAGATCTATTTTACGCTGTCGAAGGCTTAGGCAATGGTCATTGGGGACTAAGAAACTTTGAATCAAAGGAAGCAATTGAGCTAACTCAAGAAGATGACGAGTTCAGTGAAGGCAAGTTTTATTTGAAACAGCACCTTTGCCGCGAACGTAATCCAAAGTTAATAAGCACTGCAAAAAAACAGTTCAAACAAAAAAACGGGCGTTTATATTGTCAGATTTGCGGGTTTGACTTTGAAGAAAAATATGGAGAACTCGGAAAAGGATTTATCGAAGCACACCACATAAAACCTGTTTCCGAAATGAAACAAACAGAAAAAACAAAGCTTGAAGATATTATCATGGTTTGTTCAAATTGCCACAGCATGATCCATCGAAAAAGACCTTGGCTGAACTTAGACGAAATTAAAACCCTGTTAAAATAAAGCTTATTTTAAATAACTCCCACTCTTATAAATTTTAGACTTCCGGTCAAATTAAATTATTCAATACGGGTATCCAAAATTTAAATATACGGTACGAATGAAAATGGAAATAGGAAATATAAAAAGAAATAAGAAATTATATGCAGGCGATAACAAGTACCCTAAGGTCCTTGCGAGCATTGGAGTCAGCAGCAAAGGCGACAGCGCCGAAAGAGAAATTGAAAAAGCTAAATTAGCGCAAAAATACGGGGCGGATATAATAATCGATCATTCGTTGATGGCTAATCACTATGAAATACAAAAGCGCATACTTGAAAACGTTGATATGCCTTTATCCGCAATAGCCGTTTATGACGTGGCCGCCGACACCTTATACTCTTCAAATAAAAAATACTTCACTTCAGACGACATTCTCAAAGCTATTGAACGAAAAGCCGAACTCGGTATAGACATGCTCACGATTCATGCAAGCGTGTTAAAAGAAGATATAAATTATTTCTATAATAATGAAAGAATTATACCTTGTACCAGCCGAGGCGGCACAATGGTACTTGAAAACATCAATAAAACTGGGAAAGAAAATTTTTATTTCACCCATTTTGACGAAATACTTAAAATCGCAAAAAGATATAAAGTTACAATAAGTCTCGGTGCTGTTTTCAGACCGGCGAACGTCTACGATGCGGTAAACGCAAATTCAAAATACTGGGAAGAGCTTGAAAGGAACGCTAAACTTGCAAAGAAAGCGAAAGATTTCGGCGTTGCCGTTATGGTTGAGGGCATCGGACATTGTCCATTAAACCTTATTCCCGAGTTAGTTAAAAAATCGAAAGAAATATGCGGCGTACCGTATCGGGTACTCACCGTTGCAACAGACTGCGGTCTTGGCTTCGACCACGTTTCTTCCGCTATTGCGGCATCTTCGGCGGTTGCGGCAGGGGCTGATTTCGTCACCGCGGTATCGCGTTCTGAGCATCTCGGTTTACCTTCGTGCGACGATCTGAAAGAAGCGGTTATCAGTGCCAAAATAGCCGCTCACTGCGGTTACATAGCAAGGAGCGGTGATATAAGCCTCGACAAACAAATGTCAACCGCACGCTCGGAAATAGGTTGCAGAGGTTCGGTTTCTGCGGCGATAGTTCCGCAAATGACTTCCGAGGCATTGAGAAATCACAAAATCGAAAACGGCAAAAAATGCACTATGTGCGGGGAATTCTGCGCTCTCAGCTCGGCTGACAGAATAAAGGAACATTAAAATGGGGTATATTTCAAGAACGAAAGACGAGAGCCGCAAACTGATAATGAATTTAGGTTTAAACAGGGTCCCTGAAGAATTTTTCGAAAAAGGTGATACCGTTAATATCAGAAAATTTTTTGAAAAATATAAAGCGGATATTTACGTACTGAGAGACGCTGACCACTCGAGCGGAAAGTATTTCTACGTTAAAAATGCTGATGAATGTATTAAAAAATCAAAAGAATATCAAGGCAGGATCATCGTTGCGGTTTCAATAAATAATTATAAAAACAAAGTTTTGTTAGGAGCAATTGAAATTAGCGGCGATACTGTCCGCATATGTGCGACCACGGACTCAACTCTCGACCATCGAACAATGTACGGAGGCGCAGAATATAATATGTCCACAACCGTAGTCGATAAACGCCTATCCTCCATTCCCGAAATAGATTTTCTTTTTAACTATATTTACAAAAATAATCTTTTGAATATAACTATTGAATTCACGATATACGACCGCCCCGTAGGTACAAATAACGAAAGAATTATTATTAATGAATTGAGGAATTATTGATTATTTAGAATATTAGTTTCAGGGTATTACTCTCCTCTAAAAAATAAACAGGCGCTGACTTAATCGTCAGCGCCTGTTTATTTTTTATAATTATTAAAACATTACTAAAAGGAAGCCGGCGAGTACGCCGATAAACAGCGCGAACGCGGGAAGCTTACTCCGCCACATTAAAATAGATTCGGGCAGAAGCTCGCCGAAAACCACGTACAGCATAGCTCCGCTTGCAAAGCCCAAGGACAGGACGAGCATTATATCGTTAATTCCGCCGAGTGCAAAGCCGAGCAGTGCGCCGAACACCGTAGGCAAGCCGCTGAGTGCCGTTAAAAACACCGCCTTGGGTTTGCCCATTCCGCCCGATATGAGCGGAACGGAAACCGCCATACCCTCGGGCACGTTGTGCAGTCCTATTACTATCGCCATAATAAATCCGCTGCCTGAAAAAAGACTTTTTAAAACGTCGGGCGTAATTGCGTACGACGCGCCTATTACCATACCCTCGGGCAGGTTATGCAAAGCTATCGCGCACATCATTACAAGCCCTGCGACGAACAAATTCGATTTGGAATTTTTATGCGATTCGTAGTGATTGGAGTGAATAAGCTCGTCCAAGTCGTCCGCCGTGGCAGGGTGGTTTTCGTCGATATGCTTTACTTCGTGATTAGTCTTTTTGTCGATAAAAAAGTTAAGAAGATATACCAAGCCGTAGCCTGCGGCTACTGCCGCCACTACTATCAGCGGCGTTAAAGAAGGAAGCTTCCCCTCCTTCATCATCTCTATCGGCTGGCTCATTAAATCGAAGCACACGACGGCAAGCATAATTCCCGCCGCGAACGACAAAAGCAAGCTGACTATTTTATTGGAATCGCGCCGAAGCACCGCGCCTATTACGCCGCCCAGTCCCGTGCCGACTACGCCCGAAATAAACGTAACTATTACTATTACCAGATATTCCATAAAGACTATTATACCACGTATGCACTATATGGCAAGTGTATCACGTGCGTTTTTTTGATTATGCGATATAGTTGAGAAATGTAAACCTAAATGTTATAATATTTCTATGGGTTGGTTTAACTATTACGGGCTTGCCATTATGGCGATTATTATGTTACCGAATATCGTTTACGCCGTGAAGCATAAAGACGACGCGGCGAACACGTATAAAAACAAAGCGGTTGAAGTTGCCGAGCAAGTCGGCAGGTACGGCTGTTTTGTTTTAATGATTTTCAATATCCCGTACACCTACTTTAATTTCTGGTTCAATCATGCGCTGACCGTATACTTATCGGTGAACGGCGGCTTGTGCCTTGCATATCTCATATTCTGGATAATCTGTTGGAACAAGAATGGTAAATTGAAAGCCCTGTCGCTTTCGATAATACCGTCGTGCATATTTTTGTTCAGCGGCGTAGTTCTGGCGAATATCCCCCTGCTCGCTTTCGCAGTTGTATTTGCCGTAACTCATATTTTCATAAGCTACAAAAACGCAGTGGCAAGCAAACGCAGAAAAAAGCCGACCGTTGAAGAAAAGATAAAAAACGAAGTAATTCTGATATTCGTTCTTATTTTGTTTGCGTTTGCCGTAGTCGGCACCATTTTCGGCGACGCTTCAGGAAGCGCTTTTCCGCTGAAATAACTTTTACTTGCTAAAAGCTTTCGGCTGTTGTATAATTATAAAAAATTACAGAGGTTATTTTATGAAAATTAATTATCAAAACACGATTGACGGGTTAAAAGAAACAGGACTTATTCAGCCAGGCGATAAATACGCCGTGTGCCTGTTTAAAAATGAAGATTACGGTACTACTGTAACTACGTCGTTAGTAGATTACATAATAATTGCAAACGACGATGAACTTAAACTACTTCCTATACACCAAAAAACGGGTGAATATCTCGGAGACTTTATGACGTTTAAAAAAGAAGATATAGTGTATAAAAAGAAAAACAAAGAAAAAAGATTTATCAGAGCTTGGAAAGGGCTTTTAGGCGGTATGTACATAGCTATCCGTTTTATGCCTGAAAAATTTGCTCACGACTACGTAATTCCGAAAAAACTTTGCGGTTTTGAACAAATAAAAGAACGCACGGAACTGTTTGAGTTCGTTAAACAAGTTTACAACCCCGTTTATGAAATGCAGGAAAAGCAATTTAAAGGTAAATTATAATTCATTATATAAGCTTAAGAATTCTTCATGAACTTTGAAACTATTATCGCCATAGTTACTGCGGATATTGCCTTGATTACTTTTATCAAGCGTTAAGAAAATTATTCTTCAAGTTTCGGCAAGAGTTGACAAGTTACGGCATAGGGTATATAATAGCTATATAAAAAATTTTTGAGGGAGATTATGAAAAAGAAGTTTGCCGATTTTTTCACAGGCTACGGCATGGAAATTACGGGCAACAGCGCGTACGGAACCGTGAACGGCTACGAAACCAACGCCACGCTTGACGTAATGAACAACAACTATCCTTTACGGCTGCATATTTCTTTCTACGCCACGGACGAGCAGAAACACAATATTCAGTCGGCTTTAAGGAACGCTGCAATTAAATACTGCGTTTATCAGCTTACGCAGTACGGGCTTATGCTCGGGTTGAACGATATGACCACGGGAAGGCTTTTAAAAAGACTTCCTTCCGTACTCGACACCGTTTACGGAATTATCGGTGAAAACGGCGGCCTCGGCGAAGGCAGCTGCCCCGTTTGCGGAAACATTTTAGACCCCGAACACAGCAATAAACACAACGTTGAAGGCTTGACCTTGACTTTGGACGATGCGTGCGTTGAACAGATTAACGCGGTTATCGACAAGGAAAACGAGGACTTTAAGAACGCGCCCAACAACTACCTTTTGGGCTTCTGCGGCGCATTAATAGGCGCGATTGTGGGCGTCGGCGTTTCGATTGCCTTCTACGCGGCAGGATTTATTTCCTCGATTTCGGCTATCATATCCGTACTTTTGGGTGCGTTCCTTTTCGAGAAGTTCCACGGCAAGCCCAACAAGATGATGATTGTAATCGTTGCGGTTACTACTCTCGTGTTCATGCTTGGCTCGTACCCCGTTATGGTTATCGTTGACGCCGGCATAGAAGCAAACAAGCTTGGGCTTGGTATAAGCGCTATGGACGCGTTTGATATTTGTATGAGCGACAGTGAATTTAAAAATGCGTTCTACCGCGATTTGGCTTTGATATTCGTATTCGCGGCTGTGGGTATCGGCGTGGAAATCGCTTACCTTATGAGAAAAATCAAGAGAACCAAAAATATAAAATAAGTTTTAAAGCTTTCGGGCGCGGACGGTTGAAAC
>CAMWPZ010000085.1 GCA_947176305.1 uncultured Clostridia bacterium | reverse complement strand
CGACGCAAAGAACGTCTATATAGAACTCGGCAAAGGTCAGGTAGAGGGCTTAATGCTTCCCTCCGACCAAGTGCCCGGTGAGAAGTACAACGTCAACGATAAAATCAAAGTTTTCGTTAAAAAGGTCAAAAGCGGTTTCCGCGGCGCACAGGTGCTTGTAAGCCGTGCGGCTCCCGGCCTTGTAAGAAAGCTTTTCGAGGAAGAAGTACCCGAAATCAAGCAGGGTACTGTAGTTATTAAAGAAGTCAGCCGTGAAGCGGGTGCGAGAACTAAAATTGCAATCTATTCCGAGGACGCGAGGGTTGACGCAATCGGCGCGTGCGTAGGCAACAAGGGCGCGCGCGTAAACGCAATAGTAGAAGAATTAAAGGGCGAAAAAATCGATATTATCCCCTGGTCGGAAAATCCGCTTGAATTTATCGCAAAGGCACTTTCCCCCGCAAAGGTCATTTCCGTAACCCAGCTTGACGGCGAAAACACCGCAATGGCGGTTGTGCCCGACGACAAGCTTTCGCTTGCAATCGGTAAGGACGGTCAGAACGCGCGTCTTGCGGTAAGACTTACGGGCTGGAAAATCGACGTCAAGAGCGAATCTGCCGCGGCTAAAATCGGAGTAGGCGTTCAGAAAGATAATGACGAGGAAATAATCGCGGATAATGCCGAAGAGTAAAAAAATCCCCCTCAGAATGTGCATAGCGTGCAGGGAGCTTAAAGAAAAGAGGTCTATGCTTCGTATCGTCAAGGACGGCGACGGCAAAATATTTCTTGACTTTTCTTCCAAAGCGGCGGGCCGCGGTGCGTATATATGCGACGGAGAGGAGTGTATTAAAAAGCTTAAAAAACAGCGCCTTTTGAATAAAACTTTTTCGTGCAGTGTAGACGACAGCGTCTACGCCGCAATCGAGGAGGAGTACTTTGGCGCAAAGTAAAGTGCGCACCTATATCGGCTTTTGCATAAAGGCGAGGAAAATCTCGCTCGGCGCAACGGCGATAGGCACGCTCAAAGGCGGCGTTCACCTTCTGATAATGGACGCAAACGCGGCCAAGAATTCCCAAAGGTTTGCGTTGAAATTCAAAAACAGATTTGCGTGTCCGCTTTTAATCTGTAAGGAAGATTTATCCTACGTGGTAAACAAGCCCGAGTGCAAGCTTGCGGCAATTTCGGATAAAAGTCTGGCGGACGCAATTTTAAACAGCGGCGATATAAATTACGAATTATATACCGGAGGCGGTGACTTAGAATATGGCGAAAAAGTATGAAGACATTGAAAATATAGGGAAGCTTATTTCGGGCGGAGCTATAGCCGAGCTTTCTAAAAAAGTAAGCGGAGCCGAAAAGCAGGCGGCCGAAATACTTAAAAACCTTCTCGAAATAGAGAAGGCGAAAGCCGCGAAGAAGCTTGAAGAAGAAAGGCTCGCGCAAGAAAAGCTTGCCGCGGAAGAAGCGGCTAAGCGCGCCGCAGAGGAAGCCGCAAAAGCTCCTGCAAAACCCGAAAAACAGGAAGAAAAGCAACCCGCTCCCGAAGCCGCGGCAAAGGACGCGGCAAAAGCTGCACCTTCCAAACCTGCCGCACCCGATAATAAAACCTTCGTAAACCGTGACACGCGTCCCGCCAAACCGGCGCGCCCCAACGCACCTTACGTCAATAACGGCGCACCCCGCCCCGCAAGACCGCAAGCTCCCCGCTTTAACGGCGCGGCCGCCGCGGCGTCTGCGCCTGCGCCCCAGCCTTCTAAATCAAAGAATTTCGGACCCGATAAAAAGAAGCAGAACTTTGAAAGAACTTACGTTGAAAAGGAAAGGCGCACCGTTTCCAAACGCGCACTCCAAAAACAGCAGGGCGCGAGCATCGAGGACTTCGACGAAAACAAGAGCGGTTACAGAAAATTAAGACTTAAAAAAGATAAAAAACAGCAGAACACCCAGACGATAAAAATCGAACACGCAGTGGTAACTACGGACGAAATACCCTTGAAGGTGCTTTCCGAAAAGCTCGGTATTTCCGCAGTGGAAATTACCAAGCGTTTGTTTAAAGAGGGTATAATGAAGACCGTTAACGAGTCCGTTGATTACGATACGGCGGCGCTCGTTGCGGCAGGACTCGGCATAGAGCTTGAATACAAGCCCGAAAAGACTGCGGAAGAAGTGCTGTTCGAACAGCAGGCGGATACTGTTGAAGAAATCGAAAGCTTAGTACCCCGTGCGCCCGTCGTTACGGTTATGGGTCACGTCGACCACGGGAAGACATCGCTTCTGGACTATATCCGTAAATCAAATGCGGCGGCAGGCGAAGCAGGCGGCATAACCCAGCATATAGGCGCATATACCGTAACGGTAAACGGTAAGGGGATAACCTTTATCGATACCCCCGGTCACGAAGCGTTCACCGCAATGCGCGCACGCGGCGCACAGGTAACCGACATAGTTATCCTCGTTGTTGCGGCTGACGACGGCATAATGCCGCAGACGATAGAAGCAATCAACCACGCAAAGGCGGCAAACGTTTCTATAATCGTTGCCGTAAATAAAATCGATAAACAGGGCGCAAACGTAGACAAGGTTAAGCAGGACTTGACTGGCTACGGACTCGTTCCCGAGGAATGGGGCGGCGATACGGTTATTTGCCCTATCTCCTGCAAGACGGGCGAGGGCATAAACGCGCTTTTGGAAAATTTACTTCTTATCGCCGAAATGAAAGAGCTTTTGGCAAACCCTGCAAGGGAAGCGCGCGGCGTTATTATCGAAGCGCGTCTCGATAAGGGCAAAGGCCCCGTAGCAACCGTGCTTATCCAAAATGGTACCTTGCGTACGGGCGACAACCTCATATCCGGTACGGTTACCGGCAGAGTCCGCGCAATGATTGACGACGCGGGCAAAACCGTTAAGGAAGCAGGTCCTTCCATGGCGGTCAACGTTCTCGGCTTGGAGGAAGTGCCCAACTCGGGCGACTCCATTTACGCCGTATCACAGGCTTTAATGAAGCAGGTTATCGACGAGAGAAAGAGAAAGGAAAGCGACGCAATGGTCAAGACCGCGGCGAAGATTTCTCTCGACGACGTTTTCGGCAAGATTGCCGAAGGCAATATGAAGAACTTAAACCTCATAATAAAGGGCGACGTACAAGGCTCGGTAGAGGCTGTAAAACAGTCCGTAAGCAAGCTTTCCAACGAAGAAGTGCAGGTTAAAGTTATTCACAGCGGCGCGGGCGCGGTTACCGAAACCGACGTTATGCTCGCCGATTCTTCAAATGCAATAATTCTCGGCTTTAACGTCCGCCCCGACACCAAGGCAAAGGCGCTTGCCGAAAGAAGCAAGGTCGACGTTCGCTCGTACCGCATAATCTACGATTTGCTCGACGACGTAGAAGCCGCGCTCAAAGGTATGCTTTCGCCTAAATATCACGAAGTTTACCTCGGCAAATGCGAAGTCAGGCAGACTTTCAAAATTACCGGCGTCGGCAATATCGCAGGCTGTTACGTTCTCGAAGGCAAAATCGTCCGCGGTGGCAAGCTCAGAATTTATCGTGACGACGTTCTCGTCGTCGAAGGAAACGTTCAGCAGCTTAAACGCTTTAAAGACGACGTTAAGGAAGTTGCGTTCGGCTTCGAGTGCGGTTGCGCAATCGAGGGCTTCAACGACATTAAAGTCGGCGATATAATCGAGTGTTACCTTATAGAACAGGTTGCGGCAGGTTAAGGAGATTTAATGAAAGGAACGAGAGGACAGCGCTTATCGGGCGAATTCCAAAAGGAAATTTCCGCGGTAATTTCGCAACAGCTCAGAAATAAATATCCCGAAATGAGCGCGATTATAAGCGTTACCGAAGCGGATATCGCCCCCGATTTAAAGAGCGCGAATATCTACGTCAGCATTTACGACACCAACAAGGAAAAAGCCGAAACCACTTTTGAAATAATAAAACAGAACGCAGGCTTTATCAGGCACGAGCTTTCCAAGGTTATGCGTTTGAGGACGGTACCCGAGCTCCGCTTTGCGGTTGACGCAAGTATGGAGTACGGCGCAAAGATAGATAAAATTTTAAGCAAACTCGACACGGACAAAAATGACGAATAACACTTTGCAGGAAATAGCCGAACAACTTAACAAAGCTAAAAGCGTTGCGGTTTTCTGCCACGCCCGTCCCGACGGAGACGCGCTCGGCGCGGGACTTGCTATGTGTATAGCCTTGCAAAATGCAGGAAAGTCTGCTATAATGTGTTGTGAGGACCTTCCGCCCGAAAAATTTTCTTTTCTTCCTGCAATGAAGCAGGTGAGGCGCGGACTTCCCACAAAGACGGAATACGATACTTTTATCTGCGTCGACTGTGCGGATACCGCGCGTATGGGCATATTTTCGGAAGCCTTTTCGAAATTTGCAGGCGTAACCATAAATATCGACCACCACGTTTCTAACCCCGGCTTTGCAAAGTACAACAGAGTAGTTGTATGCCCCGCAAGCTGTGAAGTACTGGCAGACATACTGGTTGCCGCAAACTTTGAAATTACCAAGGAAATTGCGGACCTGCTTATGCTCGGGCTTATTACCGACAGCGGCAACTTTACACACTGCGACGTGGAAGCAAAATCCTTTGAAACTGCGGCTTTTCTTCGCGGCAAGGGTGCGGACGTAAATTTAATAAATTACAATATGTTTTCCCGTCAGCCCAAGGAGCGTGCAATTCTCTACGGCAGGGTGATGAACGGTATCCGTTTCGCCCTTGAAGATAAGCTAACTTTTATAGTAACCTCGCTTGCCGATTTAACGGACACCGGTGCGGACAAAAGCCTAACCGAAGGCTTCGTCGATTTTCCTTTGACCGTTGACGGAGTAGAGGTATCGATATCACTTATGGAAACCAAAAAGCGCCATTACAAGGTATCTCTGCGGAGTAAGGGCAAAGTAAACGTAAACGCGGTGGCTTCCGCATTCGGCGGCGGCGGACATATCCTTGCCAGCGGCTGTGTGCTCGTCGGCGAGTTGGAAGAAGTAATAGAAAAACTCACGTACGCCGTCTACCAGAATTTATGACGGGTTTCGTAGTTATAGATAAAGCGGTCGGCGTAAGCTCGGCACACGAAGTTAATATTATTAAAAAGCTTTCGGGAACGCCCTGCGGACATATGGGAACTTTGGACCCTATGGCAAGCGGAGTTCTGCCCGTAGCAATAGGAAACGCGGCGCGGCTTTTCGACTACTTTCTGGACAAGCGCAAAACCTATATCGCGGAGTTCGAGTTCGGTATTGACAGTGACACGCTCGATACAACGGGCACGGTTTTGAAAACGGGCGGCAGAATACCCGAAGAAAGTGAAATTATCAAAATAATTCCCGAGCTTTGCGGCGAGGTAATGCAGATACCTCCGAATTATTCCGCAAAGAATATCGGCGGCAAACGCGGCTATCAGCTCGCAAGAGAGGGCGTTGAGTTCTCGCTTCCGCCGAAAAAGGTTAATATATATTCGATAAAACTCTTAAAAAAAGTTTCAGATACAGCGTATTCTTTTGAAATCGAGTGCGGCGGCGGTACGTATATCCGCTCGATAGCACGCGATATGGGTGCAAAGCTTGGCACCTGCGCGGTGATGAGCGCGCTTCGAAGAACGCAGAGCGGCTGTTTCAATATCGATAAAGCCGTTTCTATAAGCCGTTTAACGGCTGAAAATTTACGCGATTTTATTATTCCGACGGACAGCGTCTTGCCACATAACAGCGTCTACCCAAACGCTGCTGACGCAAAAAAACTTTTCAACGGACTTTCCGTTCCGTGCGAATTGCCCGACGGGATATATAAAATATATTTTACAGACGGTTCGTTTTACGGCCTTGCCGAGGCGAACTCAAGAAAATTAAAGGTAAGGACAAAGCTATGTTAGAAATCATCAGGTACAACGAGGATAATTACGAATTTCCCAGCTTGCTCGTTCTGGGATGCTTCGACGGACTTCACATCGGTCATGCCGAGCTTTTGAAGAAAGCAAAGCTTCAGGCGAAAATCAACGGTCTTGATTTGGGCATAATGATGTTCAAGGAAGGCAAGGGCGGCAGACAGCTCTATACCTTCGAAGAAAGAATGAAGCTTCTTGAACAGTTCAACGTCAAATTCGTGCTTCTCATCGACTTCACGGACGAATTCAAGAAGATTACGCCTCAGCAGTTCCTGCAAAGCCTTGACGACAAGCTCAACGTAAAAGCTCTTATGAGCGGCAGAGATTTCCGTTTCGGCGCAGACGCAAAGGGCAAATCGGCTCAGCTTAAAGCGTATGCGGAGGACGAAGATAACGGTATCTGGTATATGCCCGTAAAGGACGAAACCTACGTCGGTGAAAAGGTCAGCACGACTTTAATTAAGAACTGCCTCGAACAGGGCAACGTCGTTAAAGCAAACGCGCTTCTCGGCAGGAACTATTCGGTTACGGGTATCGTAATCGAGGGCGCCAACCGCGGCAAAAAAGTCGTCGGCTTCCCTACCGTAAATATGCGTTATCCCGTTGATAAGGTCGAAGTTAAAAAGGGCGTTTATAAGGTCAAATGCCTCGTCGGCGAGGAAGAGCTTATCGGTATCGCCAACTACGGCGGCAGACCCACCTTCAACGAAACGTCGGCAGTCCTCGAAGCTTACATAGACGGCTTCACGGGCTCGCTCTACGGCAGAGCCGTAACGATTGAATTTATCGAAATGTTAAGAGAAACCGAAAAATTCGAATCCGTTGCCGAGCTTACCGCACAGCTTAAAGAAGATTTAAAACGCGCAAGACTTAAGGTTTAAAGTATGATTAAATTCGGGCCGAGCGGCAACTGCGCAAGCTTTTACGCCGCAGGTTATAAACATACGGAAGAAGCGGCGGGCTTTGTAAAGGGGCTAGGGCTCGATTGTTACGAATATTCTTTCGGCAGGGGCATTATGCTTTCGGAAGGCAAGGCTATTTCCATAGGTGAAGCTTTTAAAACCGAAGGCATTGAAATAAGCGCTCACGCGCCGTACTTTATAAACTTTGCAAACCCTTCGGACGAAGCCGCGCAAAAATCCTACGGCTACGTTCTGGATAGCGCTAAATATTTAAAGCTAATGGGCGGCAAACGTGTTGTTTTCCACCCCGCGGCGCAGGGCAAGGCGACGAGGGAAGAAGCCGTCAACTTAACTCGCGACAGGCTCAAAATTCTGAGAGATTATATCTATTTGAACAATCTCGAAGATTTGTACTTCTGCCCCGAAACTATGGGCAAAACTGCGCAAATCGGCACTTTAGAGGAAGTTGTAGACTTTTGCAAAATCGATAACGTTTTTTTGCCTGCAATCGATTTCGGGCATTTAAACGCAAGAG
>CAMWPZ010000084.1 GCA_947176305.1 uncultured Clostridia bacterium | reverse complement strand
TTGAAAAAGCACGCGCCCCCTCTTTTATTTTTATTTATTCTTGTTTGCCGACTATGGCGGTCAGATAATCTATCAGCTCTTCGCGCGAAGTTGTTTCGCACTCGAATACGAGCGTCGAGCCTGCCTGCATAACCGTTTCACCGTCGGGCACTATTACCTTTCCGTCGGGCAAGGCGATTTCAACAACAAGTCCGTTGGTCGGCCAGATTACCGCGCGGACCTTTGCTCCGTCCGCTTTGCTGTCGGGCTTGATAACCACGGACACCCTTTCCTTCTTCATATTTTGGGTGTATTTTTCGGCGGCGATAAATTCTTCCAAGTTCCGCTCGTAAATGGGTTGCGTTTTAAACAGCATACCTATCAGGTACCCTACCGCAATTCCCAAAAGCGCGGGCAAAAAGTTTGTGAACTCACCCGTCAGCTCGAACACCATAACAACGCCCGTTATCGGCGCTTTTACGACGGTCGTGAAGAACACCGACATACAGATTATTACAAGGTAATCGCTGTACGCGCCGTTCATACCCATTTTCTGAAACAGCAACGACAACAGCGCGCCTATGCCTGCACCGACGGCGAGCATGGGAATAAACACTCCGCACGGTACGCCGCAGCCCATATTCATAACCGCCGCGATAAAGCGTATAATTACGATAATTACAAGGCTTGCGGCAATGCTTAGCCCGAACACTTTATCCACGGAAATTGCGCCCGTAGGAGATGCGAGCGCGTCGATAAACGAGTGACCGCCGCCGATTGCGTAAGAAGTTATAAGCGCGAAGTCGCCCGCGATAATGAACACGATTATGAATTTAAGCGTGCCTTTGAAGTGGTTGACGTTTTTGAAAAGCTTTTTGGCGGCGAACACCGCGTAGTAAAAGCCGACGCCCGCAAGCGCGGTGACGAGCGCCGCGGGAATTGCCCACAAACACGAGCCTAAGCTGAACTCCGTGAAAGTGAAGCTGTCGAACGCGAAGCCCGTTCCAAAGCCTATTACAGGGCGGATTAAATTGCGCGTGAAAAGCGCGGTTACTACGCTTATTGCGGCGCAGATAAACACCTGCGGCGAGAACGAGCGGAAGGCTTCTTCCATGGCGAAAACCAAGCCCGTAATAGGCGCGTTGAACGCAACGGCAAGACCTGCGCTCGAGCCGGAAGCGATTTGCAGCCTTCTTACCATTTGCGAGCGTTTCAAGGTTGCGCCCACCGCTTCGCCTGCGCAGCCGCCGATTTCAAGCGACGGACCTTCGGCGCCTGCCGAAAGGCCCATAAACACGCACGCGAGGGAAGCCGCGAACATCGAACACATTGTGACGTACCATTTAAAGCGGACTATGCCGCGCGCCGCACCCTCTATCTGCGGTATGCCGCTTCCGCGTATCATGGGGACGAAGCGCACGAACGTGCCGATTACCACCGCGCCTGCGGCAAGCCCCAAAATCAGAAGGGGAATAAACGCGGGGTTATTGCGGAGAAGCGAATAGAGTTGTTCCGCCGTGTCCTCGCCTATGTTCGCAAGGATATTGTAGAACGTGACTACCACGCCCGCGAAAAGTCCCGTCAAGATGCTTAAAAGTATTAAGTTTACACCGTTATCCGCAATTGCGCGGAAGGTTTTTTTCAGTCTGGTATTCTGCATAAATTTGGGTTATTATACCACTTTCATAATATTTTGTAAACCGCGTTTGAGTGCTTGCCGCAAAAAAAACCGTCTGCGCCGTTATTTTCGCGCAGGCGGTTGGATTTTTTATACGTTATACAAAAGCTCGAAATAGGTCGGGAAAGGCCAGTAGTCGGACGAGGTGAGTTTTTCCATTTCGTCCACGTACTTTCTTACTTCCTTCATATCGGGAAGGATTACGTGCGCCATATCCTTGGAAGCTTTTTTGAAGTCATCAAGATTGATTTTCTTTAAGTGGTTTTCAAGCTTTTCAACCGCCGCGCTCGTCTTGTCGTTGAGTTCGGCAAGCTTCTTTATTAGCTTGGTTTCGGTTTCGCAGGGCAGGTTTGCAACCGCCTGTTTTGCCGCTAAGTTCTGGCAGAGGTCAGCGACGAAGTCGGAAACCGCGGGGATAATATCCTGCTTGACCATTTCAAGCAAGGTCAGCGCTTCTATGTTTATAATCTTGGTGTAATTTTCAAGCCTTATGTCGGCGCGCGCAACGGCTTCAGCCGCGGTGAATACGCCCTGACGGACGAACACGTCCACGTTCTTCTTTTCGTAGAACAAAGGCACGGCGTCGGCGGTGTTCTTGTGGTTTAAAAGTCCGCGCTTTGCCGCCTCCGCTTCCCACTCGGGGCCGTAGCCGTCGTGGTTGAAAATTATGCGGTAGTGCGCTTTCAGCTCGCGCTCGATAACGGTGTTGACCGCTTCGGTGAAGTTTTTACTGCCTTCAAGCTCGTCGGCGAACTGCTGGAACGCGTCGGCAACTATGGTGTTAAGGCAGATATTCGCATCGGAAACGTTTGCCTGCGAGCCGAGCATTCTGAATTCGAATTTGTTGCCCGTGAACGCAAAGGGCGAAGTCCTGTTTCTGTCGGTTGCGTCCTTGGGGAAGATGGGCGATTCGGGAACGCCTATCGAGCCCTGCGGCGCACTGCCCGTGACGTAGTTTTCGCCTTTTACTATACTGTCGACGAGAGCGCCGAGCTGGTCGCCGAGGTACACGGAAATTATTGCGGGGGGCGCTTCGTTCGCGCCGAGTCTGTGGTCGTTTGCGGCAGTCGCAACCGAGCCGCGCAAGATGCCCTGATAGTCGTCAACTGCTTTAACGACTGCGGCTAAGACGAGCTTGAAAAGAGTATTCTTTTCGGGCGCGTCGCCGGGGTTTAAAAGGTTTAAGCCCTTATCGGTGGACATCGACCAGTTGTTGTGCTTGCCGCTGCCGTTGATGCCCTCGAAGGGTTTTTCGTGAAGAAGGCACACAAGTCCGTGACGTTTTGCGACCGTGCGCATAAGCTCCATAGTGAGCATATTGGTATCCACCGCGACGTTGGTCGTGCAGTAGACGGGCGCCATTTCGTGCTGGGCGGGCGCTACCTCGTTGTGCTTGGTTTTTGAAAGTACGCCGTAGCTCCACAGCTCTTCGTCAAGCTCGCGCATGAAAGCCATTACGCGCGGTTTGATTGCGCCGAAGTAGTGGTCTTCAAGCTCCTGTCCGCGGGATACGGGCGCGCCGAAAAGCGTTCTGCCCGTAAGGCGTAAGTCCTTGCGCCTTTTGTACTCCTCCTCGTCTATGAGGAAATATTCCTGCTCGGGTCCAACGGTCGTCGAAACCTTTTTGCAGTCTATGCCGAACAGTTTTAAAATTCTTTTTGCCTGTCTGTCGATTGCGTTCATCGAACGGAGAAGCGGCGCTTTTTTATCGAGGGTTTCGCCCGTGTAGGATACGAAAATCGTCGGTATGTAAAGCGTTCCGTCCTTTACGAACGCGGGCGAGGTCGGGTCCCAAGCCGTATATCCGCGAGCCATATAGGTTACGCGCGAGCCGCCCGAGGGGAAGCTTGAAGCGTCGGATTCGCCGACTATCAGGCTTTTACCAGTAAGGCGCATTATGACCTTGTCGCCGTCGGGCTCGATAAAGCTGTCGTGCTTTTCAGCCGTAAGCCCCGTGAGAGGCTGAAACCAGTGCGTGTAGTGCGTTGCGCCCTTGGAAACAGCCCAGTCCTTCATTGCCGCGGCAACCGCGCCGGCTATGGACGTATCGAGCTGTTTGCCCGCCTCAATCGTTGCGCGCAGGGCGGTGTATACTTCTTTGGGCAGGGTTTCCTTCTGAACGCTGTCGTTGAAAACGTTTTCGCCGAACCTCTCGGGTAAGTTCATCTTATAAGTACTCCTAATTGTTTTTACATAGAAATTATATGAATTTTTTTGATAACTGTCAAATTAATTTAAAAAAAATATCTATCACCTTTGATTATGTGTGTAAATAGCACAACTTATCTGAATTTAACCTTTATCGATAAACAGACTATTTCCCTAATATGCGCTTACTCAATTCATATTGCTGCCTTACAATATAGCCGAATCGGTTTATGGAGATATTCAAAGCTTCAAACCGAGCCATATAGTCTTTTGCCGCTTTGATATCGCCGCCGCAAATACAATAACGGCACAACTGTAAATATACGTCGGCAATACCGGGATGCCGTGTATAGTTTTCCGCTATTTCCCGTACTGTCGATAAAATTTCTTTAACTTCCTTATCGTATTTCGATTTAGGAATATTGTTTACAACGCATTCTATATTTTGCTTATCGTAAGCTTCGTCTATAATATTCAGATATGCCTTCAACCGTTCGAAGCCAAGTGAATTCGAACTGCATATATCGGCAAGCTGTTCAAAATCGCGCTTCACGTCATAAAACGAATAATTTGCCGCTGATTTTTTAAGATATATTTTCTCTCTTATAAAATTAATCGTTTCATATACAGCGTATTGAGGCAAATCGGTTATGTAAGCGTCCACGTCCGACAAGGCCTTTTGGTGCATATAACTTTCCACTCTATACTTTAAAACGTGAAACTTAGACCACGGGGACAATCCCATTTGCATAAATATGAAATGCAATTCCTTAATCCAGTTATATCTTTGCGGCATAGAAGCTGAAAATATTTCGTCCTGTAAATCAATCAGCTTTAACATCGTTGCGGTTATATCAAGACGGTTGTTTGCAATAATCTTTGCCGTCATTATCAGCATATTAATCTTGTATTGCGTATCAGCAGTACTTGATTTTTCTATAACCTCGTCGGTAATCGATTTAATTGCCTGCATATCGTTCAATCTTTCCGACAGCATCAGTTTTAAATTAGCGTATTCTTGAAACTTGTACATAGTAAAAGGCTCTTTTCGTACCGTTTCAAGATACTTTACAAACTCTTCTTTAGCCTCACGGATATCAACCGCAGACAATGTCAGAATTAAATTAGAATACGACAATAGCAAGTTGTAAACGTCGTTTCGCTCAACTGCGTAATTAACAGCATCTCTGTACAGGTTAATTGCACCGATATTATTGTTTTTAAGCCTGTACGTTCTTCCGAAATTGTTTGATATTACCCCTTTATCGTCAAGACTTAATTCATTTGAAAGCATTTTACCATTCAAAGAATTTATAATTCTTTCAGCTTCTTCGAAATTACCCTCCTCTTCGTACAATATGGACAATACCGATTCGTCCGTGGCAGAAGGATTATCAATGCTTGCGTACTTCTTCCTCGCCGCGCTGAACGCCCCAAGGCAATATAAATTGAATGTTATACGGGAATTTATTTCCGACCTTTCTTTTTTTAGCAGATTTGATTTTGAAATATTTAAAAGAACTTCGTATGCGGACTTGTAATCACCCGCCCATATAAAATAGCCGTATTGCATTATAGCGAATTTCAGTTTTCCCGTCAGCGTAACAATGTAGCAAGGTCTTTTCCTGATTTCCTCAAGCTTTTCATACACGTAACCCTGTTTATATAATTTTTTATACTTTCTGATATGTAAGTACGTTAACGGCGTCAAATTAAAGGTAAACCACCAGATAATAAAGCCCACTGCAACCAGCGCCGTGCATACTCCGACGATTATCCATTTATTGATTTTATTGCTGAAATAAAATATAAGCAGAATAGCGAGTACAATAACTGCCGTTGCAATAATCTGAAATATGCATTTGCGATGCACCGCAACTTCTTTTATTTTATTCTTAACGTGGGTTATTACACCGGCGCCTATCGAAAGCGCGATTAGTACCGCTAAACACGCTAAAAACGGAATTTTTCCTTTTATCTGTTCAAGTATTAAGTCGCCCATAAAATTTACCTTAACTTTTAATATATTTGAATATTTTATCTATCACAGTAAAACTGATGTTCTAACCAATGTGAAAAATGATATTCGTCATCTTCAGATAAATACGAATTTGAAAACAAAAACATATCTATATCGGCATCGTCAAAAATATCGTAAACCCAGTCCTTCCACCGAGCGTCAACCTCCAAATTTGGATTATTTTCAATTAAAAACTCTGACTCGTCCGCTACAAGCACTAAGAGCAATTCATCTAAAACGCTGTGCGCAATAATTTCTGAGCCAAACTTTGCAATTTTTCTCAAATGAGTCAGTTCCGATTTCATTGCATACAAAAATTCATAATCATAATACATAAGAAACTGATCAGGTAAAATCCCCTCAAGGAATGATGTTCCCAATTGCCCGATATGGGTACCTTTCGGTTGTCTTGAAAGCTCATTTAAATCATCTTTTATATAGTCCAATAAAATATCGCTGCCTATTGCAAAAGAAAGAGCGGCAACTTCCCCGAAAGTTTCTTCAAGATATTTCGACCAAGCTTCATGATTTCTGTACTCTTCCAAATCAAACTTAACATCTTCATCATCTTCTATCGGCAATTGCATCCAATTTAAGGCTTTACATACACCCTTATATTTATCTTGCCGTATAGATTCTCCTGCTTCGTAGCGGCTCCAAGTTTTTGTCCCTACCCCAGCTCTTTTTGCCGCTTCTTCAATTGTCAGATTTAACTCATTTCTTCTCATTTTAATTTTTTCAGCAAGTTCAAGATTGCTACTTATACTCTTTTGAGCCATACTGCACCTCTTAGTCTGTATTTTAGTGACGCGTCACTATATTGTCAGTATATCACTATAATTAAATATTGTCAATAGTTTTAATCAAAAATTTTATTTTTTCATTCAATAGTATTACTTTTATAAAAGCATTCCGCCGAGCATAACCGCTCGGCGGAATTTATATTTTATTTAGATTAATAAACGCTTTATAAATAATGATTTTAAATATCAAAAGAATTTTTAAGATATTCCACAAGTTGCTTAGCAGTATTTTCGTTCAAATGTATAACTTGACTTTGTTTACCTTTTACTTTGCGGTCCTTACTGCCAAACGTTTGTATTCGCACATATTTTACACCGTTATAAGTATAATCATTATACTCTGCTTCGCAAGAAGTTAATCTTCCCTTCATTTTATAGTTGCTGATTTTTGTTATTTTTTTTATAATTGCCATAATTTGCCCCTCAATATTATAATGTTATCTATTCTTAGAATAACATATGACAACAATAACGGCAAGCTTTTTTCATATCTGTACAACTTTAGTTCTATTTTTAATTGTCAGTATCGGTGTCCTCCGCCACTATTCCGCGCTGCAGTTTGTCGTAGCCGTATTTTTTGCGTATTTCGTCCACGCAGCGTTCAACCGCTTCCAGCTTTTTGTATTTGCCGCACGCCTCGTCAAAGGTTATCTGCGATTTGCCGTTATCGAAGCCCGAAACCGTAACGCCGAGCGAGCGCACCTTAAACGGCGGTTTTACGTTTTCCTTAAACAGCGAAAACGCGTGCTGGGCAATCTCGCCGCAAACCGCGGTATGGCGCACTTTTTTCTGCACGGAAAAATCGATTAAATTACTATCGCG
>CAMWPZ010000083.1 GCA_947176305.1 uncultured Clostridia bacterium | reverse complement strand
CTCGTTGATGTGTATATGAGACAGCTATCAGGCGTATTTCGCGCTGAAATTCTACTTCGGTGTAAGCGGGGACGAGAAGCAGGCGAAGGAACTTTTTACAAAATATCTGGAGGAAAAACTTTGAAACTCTTATTTATAAACGGCGTAAACCTGAATATGACTGGCGAGCGTGAAAAGGGCGTTTACGGCACGCAGACCTTGGAGGAAATAAACAAGGAAATTTCCGCACACTTCAAAAACGATACCTGCGTATTTTTTCAAAGCAATATCGAGGGCGAGCTTTGCACGGCAATACAGAACGCGCAAAAGGACAAGGTCGACGGAATAATTTTAAACGCTGGCGCGTTCACACATTACAGCTATGCAATCCGCGACGCAATCGCCGCGATTAAAGTACCCGTAATAGAGGTGCATATGTCCAACGTTCACTCGCGCGAGGAATTCCGCCGCAACTCGGTGTTATCCCCTGTGTGCAGGGGCGTTATCTGCGGTTTCGGCAAAAACAGCTATATCCTTGCAGGCGAAAGCTTCAGGCTATGAACATAGTACTCACGGGTATGCCCGCAAGCGGCAAAACCTCGGTTGCGTTTGAACTTGAAAAGCTCGGCAAAACCGTCTACGATACGGACTCAGAAATCGTAAACCGCCACGGCTTGATTTCCGAAATTTTCAAAAACCACGGCGAAGAATATTTCCGCAACCTCGAAACAGAGGAAGTGAAAAGGCTTTCTGAAAAAGACGGAGTAGTCATCGCAACGGGCGGCGGCTGCGTTTTAAGGGAAGAAAACTGCAGGCTTTTAAAAGCGAACGGTAAAATCGTCTACCTTAAAACAAAGCTTCAAACGCTGTATAAAAGGGCTGAAGGCAACACCTCGCGCCCGTTGCTTTCGGGCGACGTACGTGAAAGACTTAAAAAGCTTTACGAGCAAAGGTCGCCTATATACGAGCGGACTGCGGATATAATAATCGACACGGACGGGCTTTCGCCCGAAGAAATAGCACGAAGGATAACGGAGCTTATAAAATGAAAACAGCTTTAATTACGGGCGGCACGAAAGGCATAGGCAAAGCCGTTGCGCTTGCGTTTTTGCAGCAGGGGTATGAGGTGGTAATCAACTACCACAGCGACGAGGAAACCGCCCTCGCAACTCAGGAAGAATTCAATATTCAGGGCTATTGCCCGATACTTCTGCGTGCGGACGTTTCCGACGAAATGCAGGTTAGAGCAATGTTCCGCGAATTTTTCGGAATATACAACAGGCTCGACGTTCTTGTAAACAACGCGGGAATATCCTTAATCCGCGTCATACAGGACACCGCCCAAAGCGACTGGGATAAGGTTTTCGGCGTCAACGTCAAGGGCGTATTCAACTGCTGCCGCGCCGTTGCGGATAAAATGATAGGCTGCGGAGGCGGAAGCATAATCAATATCGGCTCAATCTGGGGCGAGGTCGGGGCAAGCTGCGAGGCGGCTTATTCCGCATCGAAGGGCGCGGTTATCGCCTTTACCAAAGCCCTTGCAAAAGAGCTTGCACCCTCGAAGGTGCGCGTGAACTGCGTATCCCCCGGCGTTATCGACACGAGTATGAATTCGCACCTAACGGGCGAGGAAATGGAACAGCTTATCGAAAGTATTCCCGTCGGCAGAATAGGCTACCCCGAGGACGTCGCGAAAGCCTGCTTATACCTTGCAGAAGCCGACTACGTCACGGGCGAGGTGCTTTCCGTCGGCGGCGGTTTCGGAAAGTAATCGGAAAATAAGCGGTTTTTAAAATAAATTCGGAATTTTTTGTACAAAAAAAGGAATTTCGGAATTTTTTTCGTAATTAATAAACGGAATGGAAGAGAAGTTAAAACAAAAAACTTACGCAATCGAAAAAGCTTTCTTTTCGCCGTATGCGGCGTTTTCTGAGAATACGCGCGGCAGACAGCGCGAAGAAAAGCCCTGTGAAATGCGCACGGAATACCAGCGCGACAGGGACAGGCTTATCTATTGCAAAGCTTTCAGACGTCTTAAAAATAAAACACAGGTTTTCTTCTCGCCCGAAGGCGACCACTACGTAACAAGGCTTACGCACACGCTAGACGTCGCGCAGATTTCGCGCAGTATAGCCCGCTGTTTAAGCCTGAACGAGGACTTGGCGGAAGCTATCGCACTGGGACACGACTTGGGGCATACCCCGTTCGGTCATAGCGGCGAACGCATTTTAAACAAGCTTTCCCCGAGCGGTTTCGAACACAACGTGCAGTCACTACGCGTAGTCGATATTTTGGAAAAGGACGGCAAGGGGCTTAACCTTACCTTCGAAGTCCGCGACGGAATTTTAAACCATAAAAAGGACGGAAACCCCGCAACGCTCGAAGGCAAGTGCGTTTCCGTTGCCGACAGAATTGCATACATAAACCACGACTTGGACGACGCAGTCCGCGCAGGCCTTTTAACCTCGAAGGATATTCCCAAGGAAATCGTTAAGGTTTTGGGCGCCAACTCGCGCGAGAGAATAAACACCGCAATAACTTCCGTATACAACCGCTCGAAGGGTAAAAATATCGTCGAAATGGACGAAGAAGTGGAAAAGGCAAGCGAAGCCTTGCGCGAATTTATGTTCGAAAAGGTCTATCTTTCCGGCTCGGCGCGCGGTGAGGAAGAAAAAGCGGAAAGAATGCTGTCGGCAACGTTTTCCTATTTTATGAAGCACACGAAAGAGCTTCCGCAAACGTATATAACCCTGCTTGAAAAATATCCCAAGGAGCAGGTAGTTTGCGACTATCTCTCGTCGATGACTGACAGATACGCGCTGTACACCTTCAATAAAATTTTCGTTCCCAAGGGCTGGACGTTCCTAAACGAAAACAACTGAAAATAATAGAATTGCGTCGGAAAACGCAAGCGCGGATTCATTTCGCGCGTTAAGCGTTTTCACGACAACAGCAACCTCGCTGCATTTGTTTTCGCAACGCGAAAAGAAATGAGCGAAATTAGTTTATATGGCTACTGCTTTACAGGAGTTTTTAATAACTCTCAAAGAAAAAGTAAATATAGTGGACGTAGCAGGCGGCTACCTCACGCTTGAAAAGCGCGGCGCAAGCTATTGGGCTTGCTGCCCGTTTCACCATGAAAAAACCCCGTCGTTTTCCATAAACGAAGCCGACCAGTACTATCACTGCTTCGGCTGCGGCGAATCGGGCGACGTGATAAAGTTCGTCCGCGAGCTTGAAAATATCGACTTTATGGACGCAGTCAAAATGCTTGCCGAGCGCGCGCACTTAACACTTCCGCAAACGGGTTTCGACAACCAGAAAACGGTAGAGCTGAAACGCAAGCGCGACACGCTTTTGAAATTAATGAACGACTGCGCACACTTCTATCTGGACAACCTCAATTCGGACAAAGCCGAAGAACACGTAAATTACATATTAAAACGCAATATCCCCTCGAACATAGTAAGAACTTTCGGTTTGGGCGCAAGTCTGAACTTTACCGACCTTCCCAAATTCCTTTTAGCCAAGGGCTACACCAAACAGGATATGATTGACAGCGGCGCGGTCAACGAGGTTGACGGAAGACTGACCGACGCGCAGGGCGGAAGACTTATTTACCCCGTCATCAACGCCATGGACGAGGTTGTGGCTTTCGGCGGCAGAGTGCTGAAAAAGACGGATTTTGCAAAATACAAGAACACAAAAGAAACGCTTTTATTCAATAAAGGCAAAACTCTTTACAATATAAACCTTTTAAAAAAGCTGAGAAAAACCCAAACTATAAGGGAAGTCATTATGGTCGAAGGCTATATGGACACCATTTCCCTCTATCAGGCGGGCTTTAAAAACGTTGTTGCGAGTATGGGAACGTCGCTCACGCAGGAGCAGGCGCGATTAATAAAAAGGTATACGGACACCGTTTTAATAAGTTACGACGGCGACGGTGCGGGACAGAAAGCCAATATGCGCGGGCTTGAAATTTTAAAGAGCGAGGGCATAAACGTAAAGGTAGTACCCCTGCCCGAAGGCCTTGACCCCGACGACGTAATAAAACAGCGCGGCGCGGACGGCTATAAAAAATGCCTCGACAGCGCAATGCCGCTTATCGACTATAAACTTACGACCTTAAATAAGGGCTTCGATTTATCCAAGACCGAGGACAAGCGCAAGTTTGTTTCCGAAGCCCTGAAAATCGTCCGCACGGCTGACAGCGCGGCAGAGCAGGAAGAGCTGTTAAAGCAACTACGCGACAGAACGGGCATAACCTACGAATCGTTAAGCCGCGATTTGAACGCAGTGCCTGCACCGCAGAAAGTCGAGCAGGAAGAAAAGCCTGTCCGTAAGGACGTATCCAACGTCTATTTGAAAGCTTCGCGCTTCGTAATCGCTTCGTACCTTTTCGGCGCAAAGTTCACCGCGCAGAGTGATATGGATGAAATACCTTTCGAACACGAAGTCCACACGATAATAGCAAAATATTTAAAGTCCAAAAAGCTTATGGAAGAACGCGTACAGCCTGCCGAGCTTTTCGAGTTTTTCGACGAAAAGACGGAGGAATATGCCGAGCTTTGCAAGATTTTAGACCTAAACGACGGCGACGCGCTCGCAGGCGGGGTTGCGGAAAAATACTTCAACGACTGTGTTAAAAAATTGAAATTAAAAAATTTAGACGGTTTAATCGCTTCCTTAACTTCCGAAATAGAGAAGCAGACTTCCACGGAAGAGCGGAAAGCGCTTACACAAAATTTATTAAAACTTATAAAACAAAAGGAAAAATTAAAAAGCGGAGATAAGTAATGAGTTTATCCGAACAGAAGCTTAGCGAAATTTTAAAACAGATTATCGACACGTACGGCTCGAAAGGCAGTATAACCACGAACAGCCTTTGCGACATTATGGAAAAGTACGAAACTACCCCCAACCAGATGGATTTCGTATACAAGTCCATAGCCGAAGCCGGTATACAGATAATCGACGAAGCCGAACGCGACAAGGAACTGTACGAGCAGGCTTTGTCCGACATAGGTCTTGACGACCCCGTCAAGATGTATTTAAAGGACATAGGCAAAGTTCCCCTTTTGTCCGCCGACGACGAGATTGAGCTTGCACGCAGAATGCAGGAGGGCGACGAGGAAGCCAAGAAAAAGCTTTCCGAAGCCAATTTAAGGCTCGTCGTGTCGATAGCAAAGCGCTACGTCGGGCGCGGTATGCTTTTCCTCGATTTAATTCAGGAAGGCAACCTCGGCCTTATGAAAGCCGTTGAAAAATTCGACTATCAGAAGGGCTTTAAATTTTCAACGTACGCAACGTGGTGGATAAGACAGGCTATAACAAGAGCGATCGCCGACCAAGCAAGGACGATAAGAATTCCCGTGCATATGGTTGAAACCATAAACAAATTAACCCGAGTTTCCCGCCTTTTGTTGCAGAAATACGGCAGAGAGCCGACCCCTGCGGAAATAGCGGAGGAAATGCACATAAGCGAAGAGCGTGTGCGCGAAATACAGAAAATCGCGCAGGACCCCGTTTCCTTGGAAACGCCCATCGGCGAGGAAGAGGATTCGCACCTCGGCGACTTTATCGAGGACGAATCTACCGAAACCCCGTCGGACAGCGTATCGACCACTATGCTTAAAGAAACGCTTTTGGGCGTTTTAAACAGCTTAACCCCGCGCGAGGAAAAGGTACTGCGTTTAAGGTACGGCGTGGACGACGGCAGACCCAGGACCTTGGAAGAGGTCGGCAAGGAATTCAACGTCACGCGTGAGCGTATCCGCCAAATCGAAGCAAAGGCACTGCGTAAGCTTCGCCACCCGTCGCGTTCGAAGCACCTCAAAGACTTTTTAGATACCTAAATAATAATGGAAAGAATAGAACGGCTTTGCGCCTTTCTCGATAGCTGTGACGTGTTTGCCGACGTCGCCTGCGACCACGGCTATTGCGCGGAATATATGCTTAAAAACCGTCTGTGCGAAAGCGCGGTAATATCCGACATAAGCGAAAAAAGCCTTGCAAAAGCGCAGAAGCTGTTATCCGAGTATATTGCCGAAAATAAATGCCGCGCGGTGTGCTGCGACGGTCTTGAAAAAATTGTCGGCGCTGACGAGGTGTTAATTGCCGGCATAGGCGGCGCGGAAATTATCAAAATTCTTCAAAACGCTTATATCCCCGAAAAGTTCGTTTTTCAGCCCATGAAAAACGCAAAAGATTTACGCGAATACTTATTGCAAAACTGCTGTAATATTTCTTGCGACGACTTGTTCACCGACGGTAAAAAATATTACTTCGTTATAAAAGGCACGCGCACGGGCGAAAGGCGAAGCTATTCCGAACCACAGCTCGAATACGGCAAGGACAGTTTGTTTAACCCCGTCTTAAAAAGCTACATAAAAGACGAGCTTGCAAAAAAGCACGGCTATTTGAAGCGCGGACTTTCCGAAAGCTCGCAAAAAAGCGTGCAGGACGATATACGGTTTATGGAGGAGGTACTCCGTGAAGTTGACCGAAATATTTAAATTTTTAGAAGACAAAGTCGCGCCCGTCGCGCTTTCCGACGAGCTTTGCAAAAAGTTCGATATGTACGACAACAGCGGAATTATCGTAAATTGCGGTAATGAAATTTCGGGTGCGGTCTTTTCACTTGATTTATCAAAGGGCGCGATAGAGGAAGCAAAGAAAAGCGGTTACAACTTAATCGTAACCCATCACCCCGCAATCTATGGCGGACTTTCAAGAATAGATAACGAAAACCCCGTCGCGGCTAACATTGCCGAGTGCGTAAAAAACGGTATTTCCGTAATTTCAATGCACCTCAATTTCGACTGCGCACCGCAGGGAATTGACTATCACTTAATGAAGGGCTTGGGCGGCAACGGCGAAAAAATCGAAATTCTCGCAAAGCTTTCCCAAGGCGGCTACGGCAGATTTTATTCCGTAAAGCCTGCGGACTTCAACCAATTTATTCAGAATATAAAAACGACTTTTAAGACCGAGCGCGCAATAGCGTACGGCGAAAATAAAATAATTAAAACTGCCGCTTCCTTTTGCGGCGCAGGCTGTGACGATAAAGCGATAAGCTTTGCGGCAACGCACGGCGCGGACGTATTAATTTCGTCCGATATGCCCCACCACGAAATTATCGCGCTTTTGGGGCGCGGCGTGAACGTAGTTTTGCTCACGCATTACGCTTCGGAAAATTACGGCTTCAACAAAATTTATAACGCAATTTCAACGGGTCTGAAAATTCCTTCCGTGTACCACACGGACGAATATTTACTGTAGACCGTAAGGAGAATTTTATGAAACAGGTCGAACAACTTTTAAAGTATCAGGAAGAAGATTCCAAGCTTTTGAAAATCGAGCAGGACGCGGCGGCTTCCGAGGAAAGGAAGAACTATTCTCAGGCAAAAAGCTTTTTAACCAAAGCGCCCGAAAAGCTTGACGCGCTCGACGCGAAGGCACGCGAGCTTTCAGCAATTTTG
>CAMWPZ010000082.1 GCA_947176305.1 uncultured Clostridia bacterium | reverse complement strand
ATTTAACTCAGCGCAAAATCTCTTATTTGGAAACGGGGCAATTTGAACCCGATTTAAAAATTCTTTGGGATATAAGCAACTATTTCGAAGTCAGCTGTGATTATCTTATAGGTAAATCGGAATTTTAAAACTAATTTGCCAACTATAATATCAATATTTTTGATATTATTTTGTTGGTAGAGGTAATTATGTTTGGCGAAGAAATAAAACAAATCAGAATTGAACGCGGTATTACGCAAGCCGAAGTTTCAAAAGCAACAGGCATACCGCAAAATACTATCAGTTGGATAGAAAGCGATAAAGGCATTCCGAACATTTATCAATGCAAATTACTTGCAGACTATTACGGAATTTCCATTGACGAACTGATAGGCAGAGAAGTAGGTAAAAACTAATCTAAATATATAATTATTAATTAACGCAAAAAAAAGCGCTTCCCGAAACTCGGGAAGCGCTATTAATTGTTTTTTAAATTACTCTGCTTTGAAAGGAAGCAAAGCCGCAACTCTCGCACGCTTGATTGCGGTGGAAAGCTCGCGCTGGTGTTTTGCGCAGGTACCGCTCATTCTGCGGGGAAGAATTTTGCCGCTTTCAGCGACGAACTTCTTTAAACGGGTTATATCCTTATAATCGATTTCGGTAACCTTTTCCTGACAGAACACGCATACCTTTTTGCGGGGAACCCTTTTATAGCTCTTTTTAACGGGTGCTGTTTTATTTTCTTCCATTATTATTCTCCTTTAAATTTTAGAAAGGAATATCCGCGTCGTCGTCGAACGCCTGCAAGCTTGCGCGCTTGCCGCCCTGAGCGGGAGCGGAAGACGAGTTATCGAAGCCGCCTTCACTGCCGCCTCTCGGCGTTAAGAACTCTACGTCCTGTGCGACGATGTCAATTCCCGTACGCTTTACGCCCTGGCTGTCCTCGTAATTTCTCAGCTCGACCGAGCCGCTTACTGCAACCTTGTTTCCTTTTTTAGCGTAACGCGCCACGTTTTCGCCCAAGCCGCGCCAAGCGACGCAGTTGAAAAAGTCAGTCTGCCTTTCGCCGTTGGCGGAGGAATAATTCCTGTTTACCGCGATTGCAAATCTGCAAACGGATATTCCCGAAGAAGTTTCGGTAAGCTCGGGGTCACGGGTTAAATTTCCTATTAAAAATACTTTGTTCATCTCTTTTATCCCTTAATTTTTCGCTGTCGTAACTACTCTTAAAACTTCGGAAGAAAGATGCGCGACTCTGTCAAGCTCTTTCACTACCGAGCCTTCCGCTTCGAAAGTCATTAAAACGTAATAGCCTTCGGACTTATACTTGATGGGATAAGCCAGCTTTTTTACGCCCCACTTGTCAGTGGAAACGACTTTACCGTTCGCTGCGGTAACAATTTCCGCAAACTTTGCAACGTGCGCTTCCTTTGCTTCGTCGGAAATCGCCGCGTCCAAAACGTAAAGCATTTCGTAAGTTTTCATAATTTCACCTCCCGGACTTAATCGGCATACCACTCACGGTATGCAAGGTTATTTAATTGTAATATAAAACGCCCGACTTGTCAAACGAATTTAAGCCGTCGGGCGTTTATATTTTGTTATTATATTTAATCTATCAGGTAGACGGCCACAACGCAACGAACAAGCCGATAGCCCTTGAAAGTTCGATTTCGCCGACTTTTGTAGTTACGGGATTACCGCCCTCAATGAAGGTTACGGATTTTTCCAAATCAGCCTTGTTGGTAAAGGTCAGAATTCCCGCCGCGTCCAACTCGCGCAGGGTGCTGTTCTGAGTGTTTGCGGAAACGTTGGTTATCATGGTGCTTATGTTCTTGAAGTTGTAAACCGTTTCGCTCAATTCGCCGCTACCTTCTTCTGCGGTGTACAAAAGAAGTTTCCACAAAGGCGACGTTCCGCCGTAGGTGTAATAATCTGCATTCGTATCGAACACGGAAATTTTGCCCTCGTTCTGCAAACCCTTGTTGACCATTTCCAAAGCGCCGTCTTTCTTTGTGTAATAGACGAATTTAGCGTCGAACAGAATTTTACCTTCGCCGCAGGTGAAGTACGAGCCGTTGTTGAATTCCTCGGCAGTCAGTTTGCCGTTACCGCCGCCCGCAAGCTTATAGCCGCCGTTTTCGGTGTCTTCTTCGTAATAGATATAATTATCGTAGTAATCCGCCGCAGGCATAGGCGTGTCGGTTACCGCAAGATAGGTTTCCGCTACGGGATTAGTCTGCCCTGCCGCCGCCGTACCGCGCGCGTAAATATCGTCGGGGAAAAGCTGCTGAACGCAGATTGAGTTTAAGTCGTCCGAAATGGTGTTGATAGTCGAATTTTTAATAGAGCCTAAAATTCTGTCGCCTTCGGGAATATCCGTTATAATTTCTCCGACGGTTAAATCGTTGCACACTCCGTCGACGCGCTTGCTTACGTTATCGAGCGTCAGATAAGGCGCGAACACCTTTTCGCCGTTTTCGTCGATATAGTACGCTTCGGATATCTTGCCGTTCGCCTCGTTCATTTCGAAGAAGCATTCGTGGAACTTACCGTCCTCCGCTTTGAACTGTCCCTTCCAGCTGCCGTCCGCGTACGTAATTCCAGAAACGCCGTAGCAAAGATAGGTTAAAATTGCGTTGTCGGGCGTGGGACCGATAAGCGTTGCAATGTTTACCCTGTTTGCAAGGCCCTTGACAAAATCGCTCAGCTCGCCGATTTTTACGGCTTGCAGCTCACCTTCTTCCAATCTCACGAACTGACCCAGACCGTCGTCAAGCTTGTCGGTAAGCTTACCGACCGCGGGGATTAGCACTTCCATCTCGCCGAGAGATAAGGAATTGTAGTCCTTTGCCATAGTGCCTAATTTTTTGACGAGGTCCATAACCGTACCGACGCCGCCGTCGTCGGGGTCGCCGTTGATAAAGATATAGTTTCCGTCACCGTCCTTGTTGGCGCTTATGCTGTCAACCTTTAAATTGAGTATAAAAGCTATTACCCCTGCCACAATGCCACCTACAAGCACTATGCCTACAAGCAAGCCGAGGAAGAACGCTAAAAGGGAATGCCCTCTTTTTGTTGGATTGTTATTTGCCATAATTTTACTCCGCGCCGAATTTCGGACGCATAATTTTCTTTATTATATTATACCTAAGCCTAAAAAGCAACGGTTATTCGGTGGTAATTTTACCAAGCGACTTCGTCGCGTAGCTTAAAAGCCTTGCCTTGTCGTTTTTAAGTCCGCAGGCGGCGCAGTTTTCAAGCATTTCCCAAAGGGTTTTACCCACCGCTTCGGGCGGCACGCCTATTTCTATCAGCTCGTCGCCACGAACGGCAAGCTCCTTTAAACGCATCGGTACGCCCTCCGCCTTCATATCGGCGTAAATCTTTTTCCACTTGGTTACGCAGGGGGCTTCGCCTAAATCGTCGCGGCAGGCGGAATAGTCTGCCTGTTTTATAAGCAATAGCTTATCGAAGTAATCAAGGTTGCGGACGATAAAGCGGCGGATTTTGCTTTCGCGTGCGTCGAGGCGCATATCGTACATATGCATGGCGGTCAGCTTTACGGCCTCCTCAGTAAGTTTTTTTGACGTTTTGAGCCTTAAACATACCTCTTGCGCAATTTTTGCACCGTCGTATTCGTGGCCGTGAAAGTTGCCCTGCCTCTGCATTAAATAGGGCTTGCCGATATCGTGCAGAAGTGCGGCAAGGCGCACGCGTCTGTCCGCGTATAAAACCGTACGCAGGGAGTGTTCCAGAACGTCGTGGTGGTGGAATTTTTCGGGCTGCGCCATCCCCTTGCCGAGCCACAGCTCGGGCAGGATATATTCAAGCACGCCCGTGCTTTCCAGAAGTTTAAGTCCCCTATACTGCGCTCCCTCTTTGCCGTACTTTTCGTCGGCATGCAAAATCGCGTTGAGTTCGGCAAAAATTCTTTCGGGTGCGATATCTGCAATCAGGGCGCAGTTTGCCTGTGCGCCGCTTAAACACTCCTGCGCGGGCGTAAAGCCCGTCTGCGCGGCTTGGCGGGCAAGGCGCATTAGGCGCAAGCCGTCCTCGCCGAATACCTTTTCCGCCCTGTCCACGGTGGACATTACCTTGTTTTCAATGTCTGCAATACCGCCGAGCGGGTCGCAAAATTCACCGCTCTTTATGTCGTAATAAACCGCGTTGCACTTGAAATCGCGGCGGCGCGCGTCGAGGGAAATATTGTTCGTAAAGAAAATCCTTACGGGCGTATGCGTGCCGCGGACGTACTCGTCCGAGCGGAAGCAAGCAAACTCGTACTCCTCTTTTCTGAACTTGACTTTGACCGTTCCCGTGTTCTTATAAACCGCGGTAATTTCCGCGCCGCACTCCTTTGCCGCCGCGCAGAACTCGTCCGCCGAAGCAGGCGCACAGATGTCTATATCGTGGCTTTCGCATTCAAGCCCTGCAATCGCGTCGCGCACGTAGCCGCCGACGATATACAGCGGAAAGGCGCAATTTTTTGCAAGCGTTTTTAAGTTTTCGGGAACGGGTATCTGCATAATATTTATTCCGGAAAATTATAATCGATTCCTTTTTATTATAGCAACTTTTTATTTTAATTGCAATTAAGAAAGAAATGTTATATAATGATTTACAGTTAAAACTTTACGGAAAAATTCTTTGTATGCACTACATAATCGTCAACCGGACAAAGCTGACGCCCAAAACGCGCATTAAGCTTGCAAAAGCCGAAGCCGTATTCAAGGCGGCTCAAATACCCTATGAAATCCGCCAAACCGAGTATAAAGGCCACGCGGGCGAAATCACGAAAGAGCTTACCTCGTCTGGCGAAGAAGTCTGCATCGTTGCGGTCGGCGGCGACGGAACGTTGCACGAAATTTTAAACGGCATAGTAGATTTTGAAAAGACCTCGCTCGCGCTTATCCCCTTGGGTACGGGCAACGATTTTGCAAAGACTGCGGGCATACCCAAGCTTGCGAAAAAAGCCGCCACGATTATCGCGCAGAAGCAGCCGAAATACGTTGATTTTATCGAGCTGACTTCGGGCGTGCGTTCGATTAACGCCGTGGGTATGGGCATTGACGTTGACGTATTAAAGCGCGTATACAGCGGAAAGAGCAAAAGAAAATCGAAGTATCTGCACGCGCTTATCGTGAGCCTTGCAAAATTCAAAAGCTATAACTTCACCGTAAAGTATAACGGCAAGGAAGAAGAACACTTCGGGCTTATCTGCGGACTGGGAAACGGAAAGCAGTTCGGCGGGGGAATTAAGCTTTTCCCCGACGCGGAAATTTCCGACGGATATATCGACTTAGTTATTGCCGACTACTTCACGAAACGGCAGACAATCGGCGCGTTTTTAAAGCTTATGCGCGGAAAGATAAACAAGGTCAAGCAGATTACCGCCGTAAAGGTCAAGGAAGCGGAATTTATTTTCCACGGCGAGAATATGACTATTCAGGCTGACGGCGAGCTGTACGAGAACACTCCCCTCACCGCGCACATAGTCGAAAACAAACTTAAATTTTATTTACCTTAAAAAATGATAGAAAAGTATTACAGGCGGATAATCGACGGAGTACCCTCCGCGGTTATCGTCGCAGACCAAAACTTAAAAACCGTGTTCACGAACTCGGCGTTCCGTGCGCTGTTTCCTTCGGGCGCGGCTAAAAAGAGCCTCGGCAAAGCCACCTGCTGTGCCGTTCCTTCCGCGCGTTGCGGCGGCGACGGTTGCACGGGGTGTTCTTTGTACGACGCATTTGACGACGCGTTCTGTTCGAACAAGCAGGTCAGCCGCAGGGTTTATCAGAAGGTCAAAGAAAACGGCGTAAGCCACGACGTTTCCTATTCCATAACCGTAACGCCGCTGGGCGGCGGGTTGTGCATGGGCACGATTGACGACGCGTACGAGTTGGAAATTGCAAAGGAATTGCAGACGGCAAGAAACATACAGCAGCGGCTTTTGCCCGCGGGAAGCTGGGCGGGCGGAAAGAGGTATGCTTACACCTATCTGCCCTGCCGCGACATAGGCGGAGATTTGCCCGACGTTTACGAAGTGAACAATTCCGCGTGCGGGGTCATTGCCGACGTTTCGGGCAAGGGAATTTCCGCGGGTATGCTTTCCGCGTTCGTCAAAGCCGCGTACGATAAAAGCGAGTATTCGCCCGCAAAGGCTATACGCAAGCTTTCGGATAAATTTTCCGAGCTGAACCTGGACGAGCGGAACTACGTTACGGTTGCGGCGGTGCGCATAGATAAGGACAGCGTGACCTATTCTATGGCGGGGCATAACGTGCCCATACTGTTAAAGACGGACAGCGGCATTACGCGGATTATGCTGAACTCCCCTCCCGTTTCAAACTGGTTTGATAACCCTTCGTATTTCGAGGACGTCATACCCTACAAAAAGGGCGATATTTTGGTTTTGCTTACGGACGGAGTTACCGAGTGCAAGAACGGGCGCGGAGAAATGTTCGGCGCGGACGGCGCGATTAAGACGCTTTCTATCTCGCGCACAGCGGAAGAATTTATTAAGAATTTAGAGGATAACTTAAAGGCGTTCAGCGGTGATTTGAACGACGACATTACGGCGATAGCGTTCGACCTTTAAAAGTCTTACGCTTTGCGGCGTATAAGCCTAACGCTTAGCGGCGTATCTTAATTGCAAATAACTTGATTTACTAATCACTAATCAAACGAAAATAATAAGGACAAAAAGTTTATGCAGTCATTACGCGAAATTTACAAGATAGGGCGCGGACCTTCCAGCTCGCACACGATGGGACCCGAAAGGGCTGTAAAGATTATGCGCGAACGCTGCCCAGAAGCCGACCTTTTCAAGGTTACGCTTTACGGCTCGCTTGCGCTGACGGGCAAGGGACACGGCACTGACGAGGTGATTATAAAGACCGCTTCGCCCGTAAAGTGCGAAGTGGTTTTCGATACTACTACCCCCTGCGAGGTGCACCCCAACACAATGGATATAGAAGCTGTTGCGCACGGCAAGACGGTTGCAAAAAAACGCGTGTACAGCGTTGGCGGCGGCACAATCGCGTTCGAGGGCGAAAAGTACGAGCTGTACGAAAAATTCGCCGACGACACTATCTACCCCCTCAACACGTACAGGGAAATTGCCGAATACTGCAGGGCGAAAAATATACGCCTCTGGCAGTACGCCGAGGAGTGCGAGGGCAGGGAAATTACAGACTACCTTTTCAAGGTCTGGGACAGAATGAAGCAGTCTATCCACGAGGGCTTGACAACTTCGGGTACTCTCCCCGGCTGTCTTAAAACCCAACGCCGCGCGCAGAAGCTTTATAATCAGCGGCACATTGACGAATCCGCGCAGACGCGCGAAAACCGCCTCGTATGCTCGTACGCGTTCGCAACGGGCGAACAGAACGCGGCTGGCGGAATTATAGTGACCGCCCCTACCTGCGGCGCGTGCGGAGTTGTTCCGTCGGTTTTGAAGTATATGCAGGAAGAGCGCGGCTTTTCCGATTTGCAAATTGTTCACGCGCTTGCAGCGGGCGGTATTATAGGAAACCTCATAAAAAAGAACGCATCCATAAGCGGCGCGGAATGCGGCTGTCAGGCGGAGATAGGCTCGGCTTGTTCTATGGCGGCGGCAGCGCTCGCAGAGCTTTTCGAAATGGGCTTGGAGCAGATTGAATACGCCGCGGAGGTTGCAATGGAACACCACCTCGGCTTGACGTGCGACCCCATTGCGGGCTTGGTGCAGATACCCTGCATTGAAAGAAACGCGGTTGCGGCAATGCGTGCAATCAACGCAATGTCGCTTGCGAACTTCCTTGCGGACACGAGAAAGATAAGCTTTGATTTAGTCGTCAAGGCAATGTACAACACGGGCAAGGATTTATTGAACAGCTACCGCGAAACTTCGAGCGGCGGACTTGCAAAATACTACGAAATAGAATAATGATATAAATAATAAGCGCCGCCGTGCATATGCACGG
>CAMWPZ010000081.1 GCA_947176305.1 uncultured Clostridia bacterium | reverse complement strand
TTGCGCATATGTACGTATTATCAGCCGTTAAATTAAATCGGCAAGCGCGGCGGCTTTCTTGCAGCCGTCCGTCTTGTCTATATCGCCTGCGTTAAGCACGCCGGGGATTAAAACTTCGCCGACCATTTTCCATTTTAAAAGCGCGGCGGAACGCTCGATAGGAATGCGCACACCGTCCATAACAGACGTATCGTCTTCCTCGCAGCAGGTTATAAGAGCGCACTCTTTCCCCGTAATGTCTTTTCCGCCTATAACGAGGGAATAGATGCGGTCGATAACGCCTTTAATCTGCGCGGGTATGGAATACCAGTAAACGGGCATAGTGAAAACTATTGCGTCCGCATCTACGATAGCGGGGGCGATTAAATTGAAGTCGTCGTCGAACGAGCAGGCTTTGCCCGTCTTGTAGCAGGTTTCGCAGGCGTGGCAGCCGTTGATTTTCATCATTGCCGCGTCAAACCTCGTAACCGTGTGTCCTTTGGCTTTCGCCGCCTTTATGAATGCGTCGGTCATGGCAAAGCTGTTTCCGTTCTTTCTCGGGCTGCCCGTAATTACTACGATTTTTTTACTCATATTAAAACTCCCTTTTAATAAAATTTTTGTTGACTGTATAAATTTTATTATGATATGATTATTTTGTCAAGTACGCACATTTAAGTGAGGTACTTACAAAAAGTAGAGTGTAAAAAGGCGGTTACAATGGAAAATCAGAAATCGAGGTGCATAGCCTCGGAAAAGCTGTGCGATACGGGCTTCAGCTACACGTTGTCGCTTATCAGCGGAAAATATAAAATGACTATTTTATACACCTTAATGGAATTCGGGGTAGTGCGGTTTAACGAACTTCAAAGATATATCAAAGGAATATCCTTTAAATCTTTAAGCCTTTCTTTAAAGGAGCTGGAAAAAGACGCGCTTATAATCCGCAAGGAATATCCGCAAATTCCGCCCAAGGTGGAGTACAGCTTGTCAGAGCGCGGGAAATCGTTGATGCCCATTTTGGACGGTATGTGCGAGTGGGGCGATAAAAACAGAATATAAAATAAAAGGGCTTGGGCTTATAACCCAAGTCCTTTTTTATGCCGCTTTTTTTCAGGCGGCTTCTTTTATTTCTTCCTCGGTCTGCGGTTTTTGCGCGGCGAGGGAAATTACGTATGAATCGGTGTTCAGCACGATTATATTTAACGAGTATATAAGCGTGGGCAAAACTATCAGCACCGCAAGTATTTTATTTACCTGCAATAAAATTACGGCAAGCACTACGTTTATTAAAAGTATGATTGCCGACGAAGCCGTGTGCTGAAGCACGTTCTTCGCGTTCGCAACCTCGTTAAGCTTAAGCTTTTTATCGCCGTGGACGAGCCACGAAACGGTAAGCGACACAAGCCCCGAAACCGCCGCAATTATGAACACTAAAATGAGCGAATAGTATTTGAGATATGATATAACCACGAAGGCTAAAATTACGAACACGGTGTGTGCAACGGGCAGTAAGCAGGTTGCAAGCACGGCTTTTTTGAAGCTGCGTTTCGCAGTCTTGCGCCTTAGCACGAAGCGCACGGCGTAGTTTGCGGCAATCACGCCGAGTATAAGGCAGACCGCGGCAAAAACAAAATCGGCTTTAAGCCTGCCCGTAAAGCGTGAAACTATCGCGTTGCACTCGTCCGAAAAGCCTTCGGTCGTCGCGTTCAGCGTTTCCAAAAAGCCCTTGACGGTGTTCTGTAACCAGTGCGAATTTATAATGCTTTTTACCGTGTCGAAGAAGTTTCCGTTCCAATCAATCTGGTTAATGGAGTAGGTGAAAAATTCCTTGACGGACTGTTCCGAGCTGGCAACGGAATTATTGATAAGCTCGCCGAGGCTTGTAAGCATTTCCTTTGCGTTTGAAAAGGTCGAGGAAATAAACCCGAACGTGACGAGAAGAAGTACGAGGTAAATTATACCCATGGGGATAAGCAGGTATATTATGTTTTTAAAAAAGTTTTTCAGCGAGTTATTTATCATGCGTTTTATTTCCGTTTTCGTCTTTGAATAAATTTTATCACAGTCCGCCGTTTTCTGTCAAAGCATTTTTTCGCTTTTGCCGCTTTCGCCGCCGATGTCTTGCGCGCGAAAAATAGTTGTGATTTTGCCGTTTCGATTTATAGATTGCGGTTATATAAGTCGTAGCAAATTACAAGGAGGGAAAAGATATGGACGTTTGCAAAATGGCAGCCGATTACGGGTTGGACACGCTTCTGATTGCGGCGATTATCGTCGTATTTACGGGCGTAGTAAAGATACCTATAAAACGGCTTGCGCAAAAGACGGAGAGCGGCAAAAAGTTTACCAAATTCATAACGCTTATTCCCATAGTTTCGGGCTTCGGGATAACGGCGTTAGTTTCTTTCGTTCTCACGCATGAAGTGAAGCTCGGTCAGGCGTATATAAGGCAGTGGCTTGCTGCCGTAAGCCTGAGCCTTGCTATCTATGCGTTCTGGGAAAAGTTCGCCCCGTCGAAAAAGGCGGCGCTTTCGGGCAAAGAGCTGGAAGAGAGCAAAAGCATTTTAGACCGCATTAAAAGCGTGCTTGAAGCCTTGCCGTTTTTCCGAGCGGACGAGCCCGCCAAGCCTGCGGACGCGGAAGTCGAAAAGCCGGAAGCAGAACCCGCGCCGACGGACTGCGGCACGGAATTGACGGACGCGCCCAACGAAGCCGACTGGCAACCGTCGGACGGTGAGAGGAACGAAACGTTAAACGAAAACGATTATTAACGCTTCGCCCGAAAACGGATATTCCCCCGCGTAAGCGGGGGAATATTTTTTGTATGTTGACTTGGGGTTGAGTTAGTGATAAAATGTAAGTGATAAAGGCGGTGAATATATTGAATAAAAAAATCGTTGCTTCGTTAAGATATGGCAGAGTTAATCCGTGGCCGCTTAATTTATTATGGGCAGCCTTTGCTGTATTGGGCGCTGTCCTTTTTATAATCATAAGTTTAATATCAATACCCGAAAAGGACTGGGCTGCGTTTGCTGCCGGATTAGGTGTAGGTCTGCTTTTTGTATTTGCCGGCATTTACGCATTAATAGGAGATTTATTTATTAAAAGCAAAATTAAATTGTGGCAGGCTGATGCGGTAAAGTTAGGGGCATATTCCGAAAAGCTTTTCAGTGATTTTAGTTTTTCTGGCGGTTTTAAAGTTGCTATAAGAGTGCGTTTTAAATATTCGGATAAGAGATATAATCGCGTAAGCGGCGGAAAATGTAAAGTGGAAAGTTTTTGGGGTTTTTCAAAGTATAGCGACCGTAAAATAAGTATCTTGTATTCGCCTAAATACGACGAAGTAATGATTTTGAAAGATTAAACGCATTGCACTTTTACTTAGTTATATAAATGATATAATATTCAACAATTAATCGGAGTGGCTGTTTTTGAAAAAGTTAGTTTTAATATTCAGAATAATTTTCTGCTGTTTAGCTTTAGCTGCAGTTATATTATTCTTTGTATCCTATTTCTTTCCCGATAAAAAAATATTGTTAGCCATAGCTTATGTTTTATCTATAACGTGTGCTTTGGGCTTATTGGCGGACTCTTTAAGAAGGATAATAAACAATCGAATATCCATAAAGAAAGCGAAGCAAAAAGAATTACAGGATAATCAAAACGGCAAAGACGGTGAGATAGAGTAATATGTTAATTTGGCGCGGCGGCAGGTAAATATGGTAAACTATAAAGGTAAAAGCGTAATATACACGTTTAAATACGGCGGGTATGAATCTAAAAAAACGAGGGTGGTATTGATTGCCGTTCCGAGTGCTTTGATATTATTAAGCTTAATAATATTTTTAGTGCTTTCGTTTTTCAGTCTGACCGACGCGCTGTATAGTTTGATATTATTTGTTATAGGTTTAGCCGTATTAGTTCCTATCGTTATAGTACTTGTAAAAAACACCAAACACGATAAAGAAATTTCAGTTTGGCTTGAAGATGAAAACTTATTTGAAACGACTGCTATACCTTGGGAATTTTCCTCACAGCTTATAGGCTTCGGAGTTTATTACAGGTTTGGCGTAGACTTTGAAAAAGACGGCGCCTCTTACAGGAAAATTTCTTCGGGTTACGACGCTTTTTATAAGCGCATAAAAGACACGCAGGTAAATATCCTATATTCGCCGAAGTATGACGAAGTTATGATTTTAAAAGATTGACGCAATACGGTAAAAGCATATGGTAAAAAATAATTACAAAATTATCGGAACGTTAAATTATGGGCTGAAACTGCCCAAGTGGTTTTTTGCCGTTCTGCTTTCGGTTTTCGCTACCGTGGCGGCGTTGACTTCAATATTTTTGATAGCTGATTGTTGCAGCGAAAAATTTTTATCGATTGACGATAAAATAGGTCTGCTTGGGCTTATGTCAATAATGGTTATAATATTGATAATTACTTTAATTTTTGCGTTGCGGCAATTAATTTATTTTAAGCATAAAATCGCAGATTACTTAAACGACGAAAACTTAACCGAAATAACCGTTAAACCTTTCGTGACTTCAACGGATGGAATAGGCGCGTATAAAAGATACAAAGTTGCCGTTGAGTTTTACTTCGATAATCAAAAACAAGTTTTATTCAGCAAGAAGTATAGCAAAAGCTTTAAAAATATTATTGATAAAGAAGTAAAAGCGCTTTATTCCCCTGAGCATAATCAAGTTATGTTTTTAGGGTAAGTTGCCGCTTGCTTGATTGCGGAACGCTGTGATAAAGGAGAGGCTAATGAGCGAAATTGAACGGTTGCAAAATTCGGATATGTTTTTAACGGAAAGTCAATACAACAAGTTAATTATAAAAATTTTAATATTGTTGATTGCGCCTGCGTTAATTAGTTTGATTGGACTTATCTTTATGATAGTGGCGTCAAGTTTATCGCTGGCAAAAGTATATATAATTACTGGTCTTGTAATATTAATAATCGGCTGTCTACTGTTGGCAGTTGCGGTGCTTTTCGTTATTTCCGAATATTCGGCGCAGCTTCAAACTTATCGCAGATATAAAAAGCACCCTGAAAGTTTTGTGCTAGATGACGATAACGAGAATAAGGAAAATTGATATATTTCCGAACAGGAGTAGCTACCTATGGCAATTAGTAAAATTAAAAAAGCGTTAATGCAAATTTTTATAATCGCTTGTATAGCTATAATTATAATACCGTTTGCAGGTTGCGGCTTTTGGGGTTATTATTCGGGGAAACACGTTGATTTGTATACGGTCGCAGTAAATAGCGTTTTATGGAATAAAGGATATTTGCATCAAACCGAAAGATTAAAAAACCCGCAGATTAAAATTATCGACAAAGACGAATTCGGGAGAACGCTATTTACCTATTACGAAAGAGGTTACGGCTGTGTGTCGTTTTCTTCATTAATGGTGTCGCAGTGCAGTGTTGACGGATACGTATATTATTATGAAGACAAAAATTATCTGTTAAGACAGGAAAATGAAACGTATGAAATACAAGATTTTACTAACGAAGAAATAGACCGCCTTAAATCGGTAAACGACTGGGGTAAAGAGGTTGATTTGCAAAAATGCACGAAAAAGCAAATCGATAAAAGAAAGCAAAAAATTCCTATTGATACAGAGGTTATAAAAGAAAAGGCGGTTGCCGAATTTAATCTTGTTAGTTTTGACGAAACTCGGGATGTGAGTTATATGAGTTACTTAACCGGCGACGCAAACGGCAATTTTATAGTTTACGGTGTAATCTTCACCCCTAAACCCGAAGACGGTATTCGCGTATGTTATGCGGCTTTTGTAAATTCGGACTTTGAAATTATCGATTGGCTTGTACCTTCGGATTTGTATAATTACCAAAACGACCTTATAAACTTTAAAGAAAAAAACGGTTGGTCAAATCAGCCGCAATAACGTAATGCTTATGCTTATAAAGAAAATACTGTAGCGATAAAAAGTTCCCCCGCGCAAGCGGGGGAATATTTTTGTCTGTTGACTTGGGGTTGAGTTGGTGGTAAAATATAAGTGATAAAAAATGTTCAGCGGGTTAATATGAATAATAAATCTGAAAAGCCTTTAAAAACAAAATTTTTTGCATCGGTACCTATGATGATAGGCATGATTTTTATGCTTGTTATGTGTTTTTCGCTTTTTTTGTTTTGTATGGTATATCAACCTTTTAGAGTTCAAATATTTGAAAAGATTTTTAGATTTTTAATAATTTGCTTCTTCTGGGTTTTCTTGCCCGTTCTTGCTTTTGCGATGACGGCGCGCAGGTGGTTTACGGTTTTATCGTTAGACGAGAAAGGAGTAAAAACTTCGCTGTTTCATTTCTTTTATAGAAAGCAAATGGCTTGGGAAGAAATCGCAGAAGTCAGATATTATGAAAGAATAATTCCGTTTGTGCTCATTTCGCAAAATGAAAGTTTGTTGGGTTTGGAATACGGTGAAATAATAAAGAGAAAAGACGTTTTGCAGGTTTCACTTAACCAAAAAGTGTATAAAGTAATCAGCAAATACTATTCAAGGCCGATAATAGGGCTTGACGATAAATCAATCAATGATCTAAAATTGGAAAAATGACGTAGCAGGTATTCCCCCGCGGAAGCGGGGGAGTATTTTTTTGTGATTGACTATTTTTTACGTTAGTGATAAAATATTAAAAGATGCGTAAGGAGAAGATTATGAACTACAGAGAAGTATCTTTAAAGAAGCACGGAGAGTGGAAAGGCAAAATCGAAACGGTTTGCCGCGTTCCCGTAGACAGCCGCGAGGCGTTATCGATTGCGTACACCCCGGGCGTTGCCGAGCCGTGTATGGCAATTCACGACGATATTGAAAAGTCGTTCGAACTGACGCGCCGCTGGAACACCGTTCCCGTAATCACGGACGGCACTGCGATTTTAGGGCTTGGCGATATCGGTCCCGAGGCGGGTATGCCCGTAATGGAAGGAAAGTGCGCGCTGTTTAAAGCTTACGGCAACGTGGACGCGTACCCTATCTGTTTAAAGACCAAGGACACGGAAGAAATTATAAAGACCATTAAACTTATGTCAGGCTCGTTCGGCGGAATAAACCTTGAAGATATTTCCGCGCCGCGCTGTTTCGAGATAGAAACGCGCCTTAAAGAGGAGTTGGATATCCCCGTATTCCACGACGACCAGCACGGCACAGCAATCGTTATGACGGCGGCGCTTATAAACGCGTTGAAGCTTGCGAAAAAGAATAAAGAGGATATAAAGCTGGTCATAAACGGCGCGGGCGCGGCGGGCATTGCCATTGCAAAGTTCTTAATGAATTTCGGCGTCAAGGACGTCACTATGTGCGACTTGAAGGGAATTATCTGCGAGGGCGAGGAGTGGCTTAACCCCGCGCAGGCGGAAATTGCAAAGGTGACCAACCTTGCACGTATGAAAGGCAAGCTTGCGGACGCTATGGTCGGCGCGGACGTGCTTATCGGAGTTTCAGGCCCGCATTGCGTAACTAAGGAAATGGTTAAGTCAATGGCGCCCAAGGCAGTACTTTTCACCTGCGCAAACCCTGTTCCCGAAATCGAGCCGCAGGACGCGAAGGAGGCGGGCGCGTTTATCGTCGGCACAGGCTCGTCGGCAAACCCCAACCAGATAAACAACGTTTTAGTGTTCCCGGGGCTTTTCCGCGGCGCGCTGGACGTTCGCGCAACCACCGTAAACAAAGAAATGATGATAGCCGCGGCGCACGGCATTGCCGACTGCGTTTCCGCGAAGGAGCTTTCGACGGACTACATTTTGCCGTACGCTTACGACAAGAGCGCACACAGGGCGGTTGCCAAAGCCGTTGCCGAAGCCGCTCAAAAGTCGGGCGTAGCAAAGCTTAAAAAGTAAATAAAAGTAATAGAGAGAGGGGGGAGCACAAAAATAACGCCCCCCCGTTTTGGTATGAAAACAGTATTTTTTTAATTAAAATATTTATTAAAAAAAAATAATATG
>CAMWPZ010000080.1 GCA_947176305.1 uncultured Clostridia bacterium | reverse complement strand
CCTTGTATAAAAGCCCCTTTTCGTGCATCTGCTTGAGCGCCCACCACTCCGATTCGATATAATTATCGTCGTAGGTGACGTAGGGGTTGTCCATATCGACCCAGTAGCCGACTCTGTCGGACATCTTCTCCCACTCGTTTTTATACTTCCATACGGACTGCTTGCACTGCTTTATAAACGGCTCTATACCGTAGCTTTCAATCTGCGGTTTGCCGTCCAAGCCCAAAGATTTTTCCACTTCTAGCTCTACGGGAAGTCCGTGCGTATCCCAGCCGGCTTTCCTTAAAACGTGGCTGCCTTTCATCGTCTTGTAGCGCGGGATAATATCCTTCATAACGCGCGTTAAAATGTGACCGATATGCGGTTTGCCGTTAGCCGTGGGAGGACCGTCGTAGAACGAAAATTCCTTGCCGCCCTCGCTGTCCTTTACGCTTTCTTCAAAGACGTTATTCTCTTTCCAGAAAGCTATAACTTCCTTTTCCCTGTCAACGAAATTTAAAGAGGTGTCTACTTTCTTGTACATAATCTCTCCTTAAAAAAATAAAATCAGCGTCCGAGTTTCGGACGCTGAAAATTGCGCTTATAAACCACCAAAACAAACTGACATTTGCCGTAACTTGTAACGGGTTACGAATCCGTATTTTCTTAATTGCATAAGCTTTCGGAAAATAAGCTGGAAGGTGATATTTTTTAAACGCGCTTGCTCCCTTGCACCGAACGGAAGCTCTCTGAAAAGCAATACGCTTAAAAACGTTGTCCTTCGTCGTCGCCTCTAACTAAATTATAATTGTTCACGAAAATCTCGGCTAATATGCGCCTGCGATTTTCCGTGATTTTCAGCGGCTCTGCCGCTCTTGGCGCGATACCTTAGGGCAAACGATTTTATAATCGCGCCAATTCACACCGCTGAGGTCGCTTAGCGACAAATTGTGTGCGCTTGCAAAAAGTGCGATTTTTGCGCGCGCCGCTAGTCTATTTAAATTATATAAAACCGTGCGTAAAAAGTAAAGCGTTTTAAATAACTTGCACGGGAAATTAAATTTATTCGTCTATATAGAACGACGAATAATACAGCGAGGTAATAATATCCCTCAGGTCATAACCGTCCGAATGTTCGGGGGCGGCGCTTTCAAGGAAGGCAAAGCTTTTAGCTAAACCTTGCGAGCCTGCCGCAACCCAGCAGTAGGGCAAAATTTCGTTATAATAATTCGGGTTATCTTTTACGAGTAACTCAATACGCGAGGTTTCAGCCGTTTCTACAAACCGCTTAAAGCCCAGCACCCTGCCGTAAAATTTCCGCCCTTCCTCCGTGCGCTTTTTAAAAAGGTTTTTAAGAAAGTACGTTCCCGAAAAATACCACGCTACGGCGATAGTACAAAGCACGCCGCCGCCCGTCGAGCCGTTAAAGCACGCAATAGTCATAGGAATTAAAATGCCGCAACGGAATATAACCGTAGTTACTAACAATATAATCAGCTTTGATTTGTTTCGCTCGGCATCGGTTGAAACAAGCGCCCATGCAAGAATACAAACGCCTTCCACAATTACAAAAGGTATAAGTATCATCGCGAAGGTATAAGCCCCGTCTGCCTTTTCAAGATAAACCATCGTATAAATACACGGCAAAAGCACGGCAATAATCAGACTTATAATAAAGATAATTTTGCTTACCTTTACTCCCCGCGCTAATTGAATATCGGGCTTCGATTCTTTAATAAACGTTCTTGCCGCCGAGTTCAGTTCGTTATCGCGCTTTTGCCCGAGTTGACTTTTCATAAATGCGGAAGAAAAAATATCACCCTCGCTGAAAAGAGTGTTAAAATACTGCCTTTCGCCGTAGGAACGCTCGTAGGGCAGGTCTTTTATTTTCTTAACGAAGAAGTTTCGCTCGTCCTGCTTTTTAAGTTTGACGAAGCCCTCGTTCGCCCACTGCAAAATTATTACGGGTACGTCTTTAAGGCGCGCCTCGCCGTAAAGGTACGACGAAAACTGCAACGGCGTAATGTTTTCGGGCGGGTAATATTCAACTGTTTCAATCGGCTTTCTATCGTGAAAGATTATTACGAGAACAATACCCGCAGCAATTACCGCAGCCGTGAGAAAACAAAATAATACAAACAACGTTTTATCCCTTCGCCGCCCGCGCTTTGATTTATGCGCGGGCGGCTGTCGTTTACTTTAAAGGTATTTGCGCGCAGGCGTTTATATCCATAGGCGCAAAGTTTCCCGCTTCGTACTGAATAAGCCCTTCGGCGGCTATCATTGCCGCGTTGTCCGTGCAGTACTTCTTTTCAGGCAGAACAAGCTTTATTTTGCGCTTATCGCACTCGGCTTTAAGCGTCAGCCTTAAATAGTCGTTTGCGGCAACACCGCCGCCTGCGGTAACAGTTTTCGCGCCGACCTTCAAAGCGCACTCCACCGTCTTTTTAACTAAGGGGTCAATCGCCGCGCACTGGAACGAAGCCGCTACGTTTTCCGAGCTTATCTTCTCGCCCTTTTGTTCGGCGGTGTGGCAATAGTTTATGACCGCAGTCTTTAAGCCGCTGTATGAAAATTGCAGGCTTTGGCTGTTTTTAACGAGCGACTGCGGAAAGGGGATATTTGCCTCACCCTTTTCGGCAAGGCGCTGAACGTTCGGTCCGCCGGGGTAGGGAAGATTTAAAATTCTTGCAACCTTGTCAAAGGCTTCGCCCGCCGCGTCGTCGAGGGTTGAGCCCAACACCTCGAACTCGGTATAGGTTTTGGTGTGCAGGATTGCGGTGTGTCCGCCGCTCGCCAAAAGGGTTATATAGGGCGGCTTCAAATCTTCGTCGGAAAGGTACGCCGCCGCAAGGTGCCCGCGGATATGGTTCACGGCAATTAACGGCACGCCGAGCGTATAGGCAAGCGATTTTGCAAAGGACAGTCCGACGAGTAGTGCGCCCAAAAGCCCCGCGCCGTATGTGACCGCCACCGCGTCGATTTGTTTTAAGGTTACGCCCGCGTCCTTTAATGCGGTTTTCACCGCCTCGTCGACCGCTGCCGTATGGGCGCGGCTTGCGATTTCGGGAACGACACCGCCATACTTCGCCTGCTCGGTTGCGGAGGAAATTATCGCGCTAGATAAAAGCTTTCTGCCGCGGATAACTGCCGCCGCTGTTTCGTCGCAGCTAGATTCTATGCCCAGAATTATCGGGTTTTGTTTGATAGTATAGTTCATTTCTTCAAAAAAACGGCGGACGAGCCGCCGCTAAAATTATTATATTGTCTTTTTTAAATAGTCTATTATAAAGCCCTGAATATCTCCGTCCATAACCGCCTGCACGTTGGTGTTTTCGTAACCGGTGCGGTGGTCCTTGACGAGAGTGTACGGACAGAACACGTACGAACGGATTTGACTGCCCCACTCTATTTTTTTGATTTCGCCTTTAAGCTCGGCGTCCGCCGCTTCGCGCTCGGCTATCTGCCTTTCAATTAGTTTTGCGCGGAGGTACTGGAAAGCCATTTCCTTGTTCTGAAGCTGGCTTCTTTCGTTCTGGCAGGTGACGACTATGCCCGTGGGGAAGTGCGTAATGCGTATTGCGGTTTCGGTTTTATTGACCTTCTGCCCGCCTGCGCCCGACGAGCGGTAAACGTCGATACGGATATCCTCGTCCTTAATCTCGACTTCGTTTTCGTCCTCGACCTCTGGCATAACTTCCAGGGAAGCGAACGAGGTGTGGCGGCGTTTATTGCTATCAAACGGGGAAATGCGGACGAGCCTGTGCACGCCCTTTTCTGCCTTTAAAAAGCCGTACGCATTTTCGCCCTCTACCTTGAAGCTTACGCTTTTAAGCCCTGCTTCGTCGCCGTCCTCGAAGTCAAGCTCGGTAACTTTAAAGCCGGCGCGTTCGCAGTAGCGCGTGTACATTCTGTAAAGCATACCCGTCCAGTCGCAGGCTTCCGTGCCGCCCGCGCCCGAGTGAAGGTTTAAAATAGCGTTGTTACTATCGTACTTGCCGCGAAGAAGTGCGCGGATACGCATTTGCTCGATATCGTCGACTGCGGTCGATATCATACCCTCAAGTTCGGGGATAAGACTTTCGTCGTCGGCTTCTTCGATTAAATCGATAAAGGCGTTGGCTTCGGCAAGCGCGTTTTCGCCTTTCTTATAGGAATTGATTTTGTTTTCGACAGCCGAAATTTCGCGCCCGATTTTTTTGGATTTTTCGAGGTCCTGCCAGACTTCGGGGTTTTCCTGCTCGGCTTTAAGACCTTCGAGCTTTTCACCGAGGTTATCTATATCGAGTGCGTATTTTGCTTCCGACAGCGTGTCGGCAAGCGATTTTAATTTTAATCTGTAATCGTCTGCTTTAAACATAAAAGTTCCCTCACGAATTTTCTTTACTAATATGCGCAAAGAAAATTCCGTGATTTTCAGCGGCTCTGCCGCTCTTGGCGCGATGTTTAGGGGCAAACGATTATATAATCGCGCCAATTCACACCGCTGAGGCGCAGGCATGCGCAAATTGAGTTGCGCTGCGCAAAAGCGCGGTTTTGCTTGCGCCGTTAAATTATTTTAATGTTTCCTTAAATTATGAGATTCTTCGCTTACGCTCAGAATGACAATGTGATAAAAGTGTTTAGATGCGAGCAAGACAAGGAAAGCGCGTATTTTGCGAGGGAGCGTACACAGACGTACGTGACCGAGCAAAAGCGTAAGCTTGACGAAGTATTGCGACGCAGATAAACGCTTTTACTTGTGGTCCTTCCAGTAGCAGCAGTCCTTATACTTCTTTCCGCTGCCGCAGGGGCAGGGGTCATTTCTGCCGACCTTGGTTTCCTTAGCGGCAACCTTGGGCTGTGCCTTGCCGCCGATATTCGCGGATAAACTGTCGGGAGCTTTGGGCGCGTCGCCTATCATCGGCGCGTTGGACTGCGCTTTGGGTGCGGGATTTGCCGCCGCATCGTTTGCCGCCTGCTGTACCGCCTTTGCCGCGTTTTCTTCGGCAATCTGTCTTGCACGCTCGGCAACGCTGTTATTCATAGGTGCGATGGGCTGCGGCCTTTGAGGTGCCTGAGGAGATACGCGCACAATTCTGCCTTTCAATAATCTCGAAATGGTGTTCGTCTGGATACGGTCTATCATTTCGTCGAACATCTGATAGCCTTCCTGCTTGTATGCGATTACGGGGTCCTGCTGAGCGTAGCCGCGAAGTCCTATACCCTTTCTCAGCTGGTCCATTGCGTCGATGTGGTCAATCCAGTTCCTGTCAACGCCGCGTAAAAGCTCGTTTCTTTCTATCTGGTAATAATCGACCTGACCGCCCGTTTCCACGGTTATATTTTCAATCTTCTTTTCGTAGGACTTTATGACCTCACGGGAGATTTTGTCAATCGCGTACTCGTAGTCCCACTTTTCAAGCATATCGCGGGTAATTTCAAACTCGCACTCGTCGGGGTAAACGCGCTGTTTAAGCGCTTCGTTCAAAGCTGCTTCGTCCCACTTTTCGGGCATTGCTTCGGTGTTTACGGTTTCGCCGACAACCTTTGCAACGTAGTCGGGAATAAATTTAAGCATCTGCTCGTGAACATCCTCGCCCTTCAGAACCTTCATACGCTCGCCGTAGATGGTTTTACGCTGCTCGTTCATTACCTCGTCGTATTGCAGGGTGTGCTTTCTTATACCGAAGTTCCTGCCCTCGATTGCGCGTTGTGCGCCCTCGACGCTTCTCGAAAGCATTTTCGATTGCAGGCACTGGTCTTCTTCTATCTTGAATATTTCGTACAGCCTCTTCATGCTCTCGCCGCCGAAGCGTTTTGCAAGGTCGTCCTCGAGAGAGATGAAGAATACGGAATCGCCGGGGTCGCCCTGACGTCCGCTACGTCCGCGGAGCTGGTTGTCGATACGGCGCGATTCGTGGCGCTCGGTGCCGAGTATGCAAAGTCCGCCTGCGGCGATAACCTGCTCCTTTTCCGCGTCCGTTTCCTTTTTGTAATTTTCGTAAAGCTCTGCGTACCTGTCGCGGGCTTTCTGCTCTTCCTCGGTGAATTCTCTGTCCGCGTATGAGATAGCCACTTCTATCATATCGTGGTCATAGCCTTCCTCGCGCATGCGCTTTTTAGCGAGGTATTCGGGGTTACCGCCCAAAAGAATATCGGTACCGCGGCCCGCCATGTTGGTTGCAATGGTTACTGCGCCGAGCCTGCCCGCCTGCGCGACGATTTCCGCCTCGCGCTCGTGGTTCTTTGCGTTCAATATATTGTGCTTGATGCCGTTGCGGCGAAGAAGCCTTGAAATTTCTTCCGACTTGTCTACGGTTACAGTACCTATAAGCACGGGCTGACCTTTCTGGTGACGCTCGTCCACTTCAACGACGATAGCCTTCTTTTTGCCCTCTACCGTCGAATAAATCATATCCGCGTAGTCCACGCGCTGAACGGGGCGGTTGGTGGGAATTTCGACTACGTCCAGAGAGTAAATAGTTCTGAACTCGTCTTCCTCGGTCTTTGCAGTACCCGTCATACCCGAAAGCTTGTTGTAAAGGCGGAAATAGTTCTGGAAGGTTACGGTTGCGTGGGTCTTGTTTTCGTCCTTGACCTTTACGCGCTCCTTAGCTTCGATTGCCTGATGCAAACCGTCGGAATATCTTCTGCCGTTTAAAACACGGCCCGTGAACTCGTCGACGATTAAAATTTCACCGTCGTCGGAAACGATATAGTCCTCGTCGCGCTTGAACAGCTCGTGCGCTTTCAGAGCCTGTTGTATGTGGTGGTTGAGCTCGGCGTTTTCGATATCGCCGAGGTTGGGAATACCGAAGAAGCGTTCTGCTTTTTCCGCGCCCTTTTCGGTAATGGTTACCGAACGGTCCTTTCTGTCGATAATGTAATCCCAGTTTTCCATATCCGCAAGAATTGCGGTAAGCTTATCCTGCGCCGCCTGTTCGGCTTCGGATAAGTCCTTCTTCCTTTTCGAAGGTGCTTTCTTTTCGGCGTCCTTTTTATCGTCGTCGAAGCCGCCCGAAAGTGTGCGGACGAATTTATCCACTTCCTCATAGAGCTTCGAGCTTTCGCCGCCCCTGCCCGAAATGATAAGGGGCGTTCTCGCTTCGTCGATTAAAATCGAGTCGACCTCGTCGATAATGCAATAGTTAAGCTCGCGCTGGACCATTGACGAGATAGAGGTTTTGAGGTTATCCCTCAGATAGTCGAAGCCGAGTTCGTTGTTGGTTGCGTAAATTATGTCGCACTTGTAAGCCTTCTGCTTTTCGATATCGTCCATACCCGGAACGACTACGCCGACGGTCAAGCCCATGAATTTATGGACCTTGCCCATCCACTCCGCGTCACGCTTTGCGAGGTAGTCGTTGACGGTGACGATATGCACGCCCTTGCCCGTAAGCGCGTTCAGGTATGCGGGCAGGGTGGAAACGAGGGTTTTACCTTCACCCGTTTTCATTTCCGCGATACGGCCCTGATGCAGGCAGATACCGCCGATAATCTGCACGTGGAAGTGCTTCATTTTCAAGACGCGCCAGCTCGCTTCCCTTAAAGCCGCGAACGCGTCGAACAGGATATCGTCAAGCGTTTCGCCCGCGGCAAGCCTGTCCTTTAAAATTTTGGTTTGTCCCTTTAATTCTTCGTCGGACATTGCCGCGTACTTGGGTTCGAGTTCTTCAACCTTTACGGCAAGCTTGTTCAGCTTTTTAACGCTTCTTCTTGAGTCCGAGCCGAGTATATATTTTATAAGTCCCATTTAAAATCTCCCGATTTTTTTATAATACGGTGAAGTGCGCCGTGCGCCTTTCCGCTTTAAGCAGGGTACAATACCCCACAATTATTCATAATAACCATTTTACTATATTTTAATTGATATGTAAAATTCTTTTTTGTAAAAATTGAGTTTTTTGGAAAAAAATTGAAGCGGCGCGGCGTATTCACTACGCCGGGCCGCATTATTAATTACAGTCTTTTACGCTTCTATATCCGTGAACGAGAATTTT
>CAMWPZ010000079.1 GCA_947176305.1 uncultured Clostridia bacterium | reverse complement strand
ACATATTTTAAACTGTTAAAGATTTTTTTATGGAGGCAGCCCGAAGGGCTGCCTCCCTTTGTTTTTTGGTAAAAAACAAAGGCTGTGTATTCAAATTTTTTTGTGGGGTTTAGTTCAACCTGTCCGTCTTTTCTGCCAAACGGTACAGACTTTCACCCGTTTGCTTTTTAAAGTCGTCTTTTGTAAACCGCCAGCTCCAATTCTTTTCGGAAACGGTCGAAGGCAAATTCATTCTCGCTTCGCCGCCGAGGGCGAGTATATCGCTCATCGGAATTATCACCGTGCTTGCCTTGGACGCGAACGCAAGGCGGATAACGCTTTTTGTTGCTTCCTCGGGCGAGGAAACGTCGGCTTCGACGTCCGCAAGCGCACACTCGCTTAAAATATCCTTATAATAAGTTTCGCGCGCGTCCTCGCTTAAATCCTCAATGTGTTGCTTTAAGGGCATATTGTCGTGCGTGCCCGTGTAGCAGACGAAGTTTTCGGTAAAGTTCGAAGGCTTGTGCTCGTTTTCGGGGTTACCGTCGAACGCAAATATCAGAACCTTCATACCGTGGTAGCCCACGTTTTTCATAAGCCTGCGTACGCCGTCGTCGATAATACCCAGATCTTCCGCGATTATCTTGTAATCTTCGAAGCCCTTGAAAAGCTCTTCCTTTGGACCGTCCTGCCAGCTTCCGAAGCGTGCAGTCTTATCGCCCGCGGGAACTTCCCAATACCTGTCGAAGCCGCGGAAATGGTCTATTCTTAAAATATCGAAAAGGCCGAAGCTTTTTTCAATTCTTTCGCGCCACCACTTATAGCCGCTGCCTTTCAGCTTTTCCCAGTCGTACACGGGGTTGCCCCAAAGCTGACCGTCTTCCGTAAACGCGTCGGGCGGACAGCCTGCAAGCGCCGTTAAGCTGCGGTTTTTATCCGTTTTGAAAAGCTTGTCGCCGTACTTCCATACTTCCACGCTGTCGTAAGCGACGTATAGGGGGATATCGCCCATAACGCTTACGCCGTGCGCGTTTGCGTACTCTTTAAGAGCTTTCCACTGTTTTAAAAATATATACTGCGTAAACTGCCAGAAAGATATTTCTTCCTTATTTTCCGCGGCGAAGGCTTCAACCTTGCTTTCGTCGAAATCGCGGTAATCTTCCCACTCCGTCCACGCTCTGTGACCGTGCGCGGACTTTAAAGCCATAAAAGTAGCAAAGTCTGAAAATCCGCCCTGCCTTTTAAAAGCTTCGAATTCTTCACCGCCCTTAAAGCGGGAAAAGGCTTTTCTTAAAAGTGCGATTTTATGTATGAAAAGTTTACCGTAATTTACGCGCCGTTCGCTGTCTTTAAGCGGTGCCGAAGAAATTTCTTCCCCGCTCAAAAGTCCGTCCTTTTTAAGTAACTCGAGGTCTATGAAATAATAATTCAGCGCGTCGGACGAACAGGACTGATACGGACTGTCGCCGAAATTCGTGGGGTTGAGCGGCAACCCCTGCCACACCGAAGCGCCCGAAAGACTTAAAAAGTCGATAAAGCGGTATGCTTCCTCCCCGAGCGTGCCGATGCCCTCCTTCGAGGGGAGCGACGATATCGGCGCCAAAATTCCGTACTTTGCGTTTTTCATAACTTAAATTCGAAAATTCATAACTATTTTCGAAAATATGTTACCATATTTTTACTAAAAAGTCAACGAGAATTTGAAAAATTTTTAAATAAAGTGTAAAATTTTTTCATAGATAGCCGTATTTTGTTGACTTTTAAGGCAAAATACGGTATAATTTTATACGATAACAAAACGGAGAACGATATGACAATTAAAGAGATATCCGAGGCGCTGAACGTTTCGATAAGCACTGTTTCGAAAGCTTTGAACGACGCGACGGACATAGCCGAGGACACCAAAAGCAAGGTCAGAGAATACGCGAAGAACGTCGGGTACAGGCTGAAAGTTAAAAAGCAGGCGCCGCGGCGTATTTGCGCGATGTACGAAAGGGTAAACTCCGACACGCGAAACAATATATTAAATCAGGTCATATCCTCCTTCACGAACGTTGCGATAGCTTCGGGCTACGAAGTTATGATAGACTACGTCGTAAGCAAGCCTGACGACTTCGTTTTAAACGATTATCTTCTGCAAAACAATTTCTGCGCGGCGTTTATCGTCGGTATGAACTTTAAAAGCAGAATTTACAAGCAGATTAAAAACTGCACCGTGCCCGTCGTGCTTTTAGATAACAGAATTTCCGAAGCGCCCCTCGTTTCCTCGGTTTCGAGCGAGAACACAAACGCGATAGTTACCGCGATAAGACATTTATACAAACGCGGACACAGCAAAATCGGCTTTTTAATGGGTGAGAAGGATTCGCAGGTTTCCGCCGAAAGGCTTGCGGGCTACATTTTCGGGCTTGCGCGTTCGGGAATAGAGTTCAACAACGATTATATTTTCTGCGGCGACTTCACCAAGACCGCGGGCGTGCAGTCTGCTGAGTTCTTCGAAAAGACCGGCGTCACCGCCGTTATCTGCTGTTCGGATATTATGGCTATGGGACTTATCGACGGGCTGAAGGAGCGCGGAAAGCGCGTGCCCGAGGATATGTCGGTTATCGGCTTTGACGATTTAGAGCTTTTGAAGTTCACAAACTACGACCTTACGACAATGAAGCAGGACTTCAACCGCCTCGGCGAGGAAGCGTTCAACGCGCTTTCGGAAACGCTTGACGGAAGGACCTCGCAGAACGTTATGCTCGAGTGTAAGCTTATCGAGCGCGGCAGCGTAAAAATATTGAACTGATAATAAACAGAAAAGCCCCCGAGCGTTGAAAGCTCGGGGGTTTATTTTAGTTTTCAGATAAGCTTACAAGATAGCCGTACAAAGTTTTAAAGTTATCCGTTGCGAAGTCCGCGGCGGGCTTTATTTTTTCAAGGCAGTCGCTTTCGGGCGAGAGGTTGCTCTTTATATACGCCGTTTTAAAGCCTGCCGATTTCGCGCCGAGAATATCGGCATTGAAGTCGTTGCCCGTGTAAACGGTGTTTTCAACGTCAAGCGAATATTTTTGCGCAATGTAATTAAAAAATTCGGGTGCGGGCTTTTTCATTCCGAAGTCCGAGGAAATTTCAACCCCCTCGAAATACTTTAAAAGTTTGAGCCTTTTCAGCTCGTCTACGGTAAAGCACGCTTGCGCGTTGGTCAATATGAATAGCCGCGCTCCTCTCTCTTTAAGCCTTTTTAAAAGCGTGCGCGCGCCTGCATATGCCTTTAAACGCATACGCGACTTTCTTCGGAAATATAAAGCTGCTTTCTGCACGGTTTTTGCGTCAACCGTGTTTCCGCCGTAGTTTAAAATATCGCGGAATACTTCGTATAAATCGATTTCCGCATACTCCCCTTTAACTCGTTCGGCGCAAAGCTTTTCGTAGAGCGGAAAGAAATCGGGAACGGCGGGGTTAAGCCTCAGAAAGTACGCGGTAACTTTTTTGCGGAATTTTTCGGCGTACTCGTCGGTTTTTATATCGACCAGCGTGCCGTACAAATCGAAAACAAAATTTTGCATAATAAGATTTTTAACTTAAAAACAAGGGCGCGGTAAAACCGCGCCCCGTTTTTAATTCAGCTTTTAAGCCGCCTTTTTGGTTATCTGATAAGTGCCGTTCTCGATATCGTACGTAACGGTATAGGTACCTGCGCCTTCGTTGATATAAAGGTTGCCGGTCTTGCCTGCGGCGTTCTGACCGTCTTTACCTATAAGCTCCGTGCTGCATACAATTTTAACACACATTACAACGTTTTCGGTATTGTCGCACCAGTCAGCATGAGTAAGCCAGTCGTATTGAGTAGTTACGTCCTTAACTTCGATTTCCCAAGTAACTACTCCGTCGGCTACTTCGCCCTTAGGAGTTACGCCGGACTTGATTTCGAAGTCAACCTTCTCGTCTTCCGCGTCAAGGAACGTACCGATCAACCAGTACTCAACTTTTTCAACTTCAAGCAAGCCGCTCTCTTCGGTGAACTTGAAGAAGTATTCGCCGTCGGTTTCAGCCTTGTAGTTGTCGCCGGTGCCGTTATAACCGTACCAAGCCTCGTCGCCGGTCTGCAGTTTATTGTAAACCTTAACTTCGTCGTTAGCTTTAAGGGTAAGCGTACCGGTCCAGTAACCGTCGTTATCGGTAAGCTTGAAGTCTGCAAGACAGTCGCTCCAGCTCATACCCTCGCCGCTGCCGCGGAAGTACATTTCGTGAGTACCTGTCTGATAGGTTATTTTGTTGTCAGCCTGATGATAGGTTATAGTGTACTTGCCTTCGGGTACGAGTACGCAATCGTATTCGTCGCCGTCGAAGCTTTCAACCGTAACTACGGGCAAGTCAACTTCGTCGCTCGTAATTTCAGCGTAGGTCTTCTTGTCGATATCGTTGTAAATCTGAAGCGCTGCAAGCGTGCCTGCCGCCGTATAGGTATCAGGGTCTTCCTTGAGTGCGCCGGTTTCGTCACGCCACAAATCTTTTGCCGTAACTTCAACCTGTGCCGTCCAAGTGATGACTTCGGTTTCTCCGACCTTGGTTATAATTTCGTTCATGGGAATTGCGTTTACGCCGAAGTTGTTGACATCGCCGCGGATATACATATCGTGCGTAACCTGAATATCAGCCGTCTTTTTCCAAGTAACTACGGGATCTTTATCCGTATCCGATTTGGTTTTAAGAGTGAATTCGTAGGTGCCTTCCTGTCCCTTTGCAAGGTAGAGGTTGTGCGCGTCCATGCCGCCCTTGGTGGTGAACACGGTTTCGCCCTTATCGTTTTTAATAACTGCGTCTTCGCCTTCGCCTTCAACGTCTGCGAAGTTCTCGATTCCTATCTGACGGCCCCAGAGAGTGGTGTCGTCAATAACCTCGTCCGCGCTCGTCTTGTACAGGAACTTAAATCCGTAGCCTGCGGGGTCTGCATAGATGTCGAGAGAAATCGTGAATACGTTTTCTTCGGTTACGTTCACGTCGCGCGTGAATGCAACGGAAGTGTCCTGAGGGTAGAAGTTGTCGTACTTGGACAACGTGCCCTTCGTATTCCTGCCTACCACGTACCAAAGACGGGTATCCGTAACGACGCCTTTGTTTTCGTCGTCGTCTTTCTTACAGGCAGCCAGAGCGGAAACCGTACCGACTGCCAATGCGCTTGCAAGAAGCAGAGCGCAAACCTTTTTTGCCTTCATTGTTTTCCTCCAAAAAAATTTGTTTTTTAAACCAAGCCCTTTCGGGCAGAAGTTCCGTGAAAAGTTTTTAATATTTTGGCTTATGCCGCAAACTTATATACGTAGCAGCTTAAAGCTTTGATAGTCTGTGCGCCCGTCTGGTTTTGCGCAAGAGCCGTTGTGCCTGCGTGCGTGCCGTCGATATACAGATTCCAAGTGCCAGAAGGAAGCGTGTAATTTACGTCGGTTTCGTTTGCGTTGTAAATTACAAGCAGTTTTTCGCCCTCGTATTTTCTGTAAGACATTTCTATCGCCGCGAACGCGCCGTTACCCGTACTTCCCGCCGCAAGCTTGCATACTGCGGGAAGGCTTCCGATTCCGCCCGCTGTCGTAAGGCGCAGCATGGGCGTTGCCTTTCTGAATTCTATAAGTCCCTTGTAATACTGCATCATTGCGTATTCATTACTGTCGGACTTTAACAAGTTCCAGCGGATATTGTTTACGTCGTCGTTGGCGTTGTAGCTGTTTTCGTTGTAGCTACCGTCGGCGTTCTTCTTAAAGCGGAGCATTTCTTCGCCCGCCTGCATAAACGGAATACCGAGCGAGGTCTGCACGATTGCCGCGGTAAGTCTGTTCATTGCAAGGCGCTTGCCGAGCGTGGAATTTTCCTCGCCGTAGACGTGGCAGATTCTGTCCCAAAGGGTATTGTTATCGTGAGCTGACGCATAGTTTATCACCTGCGTGGGATTTTCCGCATACCAGCCGTTTTCGTTGGTGCCGAAGTTCTTGATTGCACAGCCGCCCGTAACGCCGAACAGTATCTTATTGAGGTAGCTTGACTTTGCGCCCGTCGCAAAACCCGTATCGTCGATATCGAACACCGAGCCTTTAAGTCCGTCGCGGATAACGTCGTTGAACATTGCTATGCCGTTGATGCCCGTTTTCGAAGTGCCGTTGTTGAGCTTTTGCAAATTCTTTAAAATTGCCTGACTGCTTTCGTCAAGTCCGGCAGTGCCACCCGTCCAGCCCTCGCCGTAAATAAGCGCCTGAGGGTTGATTTTGTGAACGTCCTTTTCGATTAACTGCATGGTTTCGATATCGTGAACGCCCATCAAATCGAAGCGGAAACCGTCAAGATTGTATTCGGTCTGCCAGTGGTGAATGGAATCGCGCATGTACCTTCTTACCATCGAGCGTTCGGAAGCCGTTTCGTTGCCGCAGCCCGAGCCGTTGGAAAGAGCGCCGTTTGCACCGTAGCGATAGTAGTAATAGGGAACTATTCTGTTTAAATTGCTGTCCGCGGAATAGGTGTGGTTGTAAACGACGTCCATAACGACGCTTATACCGTTATTGTGGAGCGCCTGCACCATCTGCTTGTATTCCTTTACGCGCACCGCACCGTCCGCGGGGTTGGTGGAATAGCTGCCTTCGGGAACGTTGTAGTTCTGAGGGTCGTAGCCCCAGTTGAAGCCGCCTTCCTTGCTTTCGTCAACGGATGCGTAGTCGAAAGAAGGCAGAAGGTGAACGTGAGTTATGCCGAGCGCCTTGAGATAGTCCAAGCCTACGGGGATACCGTTTTCTTTAAGTCCCTCTTCGGTGAACGCAAGGTACTTGCCTTTGTACTGCGAGGAAGTAATTTTGTTCGAGAAGTCACGGACGTGCACTTCCCAAATCTGCGCGTCGGTGTAGTTTTTAATCTGAGGGTTGTTGTACACTTCGTCCGTCCAACCGTCGGGGTCGGTCGTGGAGAGGTCCAAAATCATACCCCTCTTACCGTTGACGCCTGCGGAAACCGCGTAAGGGTCAACCGCCTCGTTCGTGCCGAGTGAAGTCGTAACCGTGTAAGTGTAGTATTTGCCGTTTAAATTATTGTTTTCAATATGCTTCCACGAGCCTTTTTCACCCTTTTCCATTGCAACCGTACTGATTGCATTTCCGTCAGAGCCGTTGTCGAAGATATTGAGTTTAACTTCGGAAGCCGTGGGCGCCCAGAGATAGAACTCCGTCTTGTTCTCGGAAAGCTTTACGCCGAGGTCACCGTCATAGGTGTATGCGTTTTTGAAAGCCACGCTTGAAAAATACGTCATGGGAACTATGCCGACGGGGTCCATATCCGTAACCTCGAGGGTGTACGCAACCGATAAATCAAGCTCGGTGCCCAGAGTTATTACGTTATCGGTGACGGAAACGATATTTGCTTCCGTACCGTCCGCCGCCTTGATTTTAACGTCGGACTTTTCAAGCTTTGAATTGTCGCTTACCACTACCTTTACTTTGGTCAGGGTCTGTAAGTCTGCAAGCGATACGAATTTGATGATTTCCAGAGTTTTACCTCCGTCGTTGCTTATATAGGTGTTGGGGTCTGCCGACTTGGTGTAAACCACGGTGTCCTTACCCGTAATTTTTATACTGCGGTCGCTTTCGCTGCCGTCCTTACTAGCCGTACCCCAAGAGGTTCCGCAGGGGTCCGAACAACCCGTTCTTATAATAAAGTTTACGGTAGTAATTTTTTCGGGAACGTTTGCAATAAACTTTGCGCCGTATGCGCAGGGGTGCCATTCGTAGCCTCTGCCGTCAACTCCGTCGTACCAGAACCAGATATCGCACTTGTCGTAGCCTTCCGCACGGTTATAATATATGGTAACCTGATTATAACCGTCCTGCTTTTCAAGGGTGTACTCGTTTTCATTATCGTCCTTTTTACAGGAAGCGAAAACGAAAATCCCGCAGAGCAGAACGCAGATTAACGAAAAAAACTTCTTGATTTTCATAAATTCCCCCGTTACGCGCGTTTAAAAGCGGCGTTTCGAAAATTTTTAATCTGTTTATAAAAGTTTTCGAAAATTAT
>CAMWPZ010000078.1 GCA_947176305.1 uncultured Clostridia bacterium | reverse complement strand
GGTTCCGACGGAAAAACCCGAAAAGAAGCCTGCAAAGAAAGCCGCAGCCAAAAAACCCGCGGCAAAAAAGACAACCGATACGAAAACCGCAACGGCAAAAAAGCCTGCGGCAAAGAAACCTGCCGCAAAGCCCGCCGCTAAAAAGACGGTGAAACCCGAGGTAAAAGATGTCCCGAAGGAATAAGAAGGACGACGACCTCGATATGGAAACGACCTTTGCCGATATGAATATCGACGGTTTCCGTTGGTACGACCCGACGAGGAAAAAGAATAACGGCGAAAAGAGGGTGCGCCATAAAGTTTCGAGAAAGGAATACTGGCAAATGGTGCGCGGCGCATTCGCGGCATACTTACCTTTCTTTATAATCGTTCTCTTATCTCTCGGCGCAATGGTCGCGGTTGCCTATCTTTGGCTCAGTTAAATTCAATAAAACAAAAAGGACGGCACACACCGTCCTTTTTTATAGGCAACATATGCGTTTAAACGCAGGTATTGACACGTTCATTGAGTTATGATAACATAATAATATAAAAAGGTATGGCAGGTACAGCATATGTATAAAAAACTAATATGTGCGGCGATAGTTATACTTCTGTGTTTAAGCGTTTTGTCGGGTTGCAACGTAAAATACAATGCGGTAATGTACAGCAGGGTAGAAAAATGGATTGACGAAGATTTTTTAAGAGAAAACAGAGTTAAAGCCTATTATTTAAACGACGATTACGATGAAAACGACGATTCAGACGACGCGCCTGAAAAATATATTTATGACGAAATCTCACCTCGGTCAAGGTCGTTTATTATAACCGAAGAAGCCGAGTTTAAAAGTATTTTTACCGCCTGTCCTATTTCCGTTGACTTCGATAAAGAAATGGTTTTGCTTTATATTTTCGGTAATACGTATCCGAAAAGGGAATATTACTTAAAAAAGACGGTTTTGGATAATAAGACTTTAAATATTTATGTTAAACTTGAAAATAAAGACGTATGCGATACAACAATGCCGTTCCAAAGATGTATGATGGTAAAGCTTGATAAGTTAGATATAACGGAAGTAAATTTTATTAAAATATAAAAGTCAGAGGGCTGATTTTTAAAATCAGCCCTCTGACTTTATGTTCAGAATTTTCTTTTACACGTTTTTAATCATAAGGCGTATGATTTCCTCGTCGGTTTCGCGCATACCGTTTCGCGCAATGTCGCCGACGTTTAAAATAGTCTTTTCCACGCCGCTGTCGAGTATTCCGTCGCCGCCGGCAAAGCCACAACCGTTTCGGCACATTTCCATACCCAAAAGCCCCGTGTCTACGGCGGTTGCAATTTTTGCCGCACAGCTCGACTTCGCGCCGTCGCAGATAACTCCCGAATCAACCGCAAGCGCGTTTACGATAGTGCGCGAAATTTCGTCCACGCCCCCGCCGTAAAGGTAGCAAACGCCCGCGCCTGCGCCCGCGCCCGCGCTGACCGCGCCGCAGTACGCAGAAAGCCTGCCTATGCCCGTCTTTAAATGGATTGTTATAAGGTCGGAAAGCGCAACCGCACGCAACAGCTTTTCGCGGCTTACTTTCAGATTTTTCGCATACACGACTACGGGGAGGGAGGCGGTCATGCCTTGGTTGCCGCTGCCCGAAACTATCACGACGGGCAGACTGCAACCGTTCATCCTCGCGTCCGAGCCTGCCGCCGCGGTCGCACGCGCCAAGTTGTGCACGTCCTTGCCGAATGCCTTTAAAATAGTTTTACCTACGTTCGCACCGTACTCGTTTTTCAAGCCTTCCTCGGCAATCGCGGAGTTAAATTCAATCTGCCTTGAAATAATTTCTTCGATATCCGCAAGCTTGACGCTTTCGATAAATTCGACTATTCCGCGCACGGACAAAACGCTTCTGTCGGTCAGGATACACTCGCCCGTAGTTTCGCCGCCGCAGAAAACCTTTTCGCCGCCGCGCGTAATTTCAACTACGTTTGTGTGGTGACCTTCAATTCTGACGAATGCGTCCGTACCGCCGCCGTAAAGCTTTACGCCGATATCGAACACACAGCCGTTTTTCGCCTGAACTACCTTGAATTCCGCCGTGTCCAAAAAAGCCTTGATTTCGGCGATTTCCTTGTCGCCAATTTCTTCCAGAACCTGCAATTTTTTGTCGGCTCTGCCTGCAACTATGCCTGCGGCGGCAGCGGCTTTAACGCCTTTAAGTCCGCCCGTGTTCGGCACGATAACGCTTTTAACGTTCTTTAAAATATTTCCGCTGACGGAAATTTCCACGCGCTCGGGCGTGCAATTTAAAGCGTTTTTGGCTATTGCGGCGGCGTAAGCGACCGAAATCGGCTCGGTACAGCCCATTGCCGGCAGCAGTTCTTCCTTTAAAATATTAACGTATGCTTTGTAAATGCACTCGTCCATAAACGCCTTCCTTGGTAAGTTTATAAGTTTAGCATAAACTAACGTGCGGCGATTGTCAAGCGTTTTATTTACTTGACGGTAACGCGCAAAAATGATATAATAAACGAAAGATTAAAGGAGGTGCCTATATGCAGAAAAACGGAAAATACGTGCGCTTGATATACGGTATTTTGCTCGGCGTAATGACCGTAATTTTAGGCGCGCTCCTCATAGGTTTCACGTTTGAAATTTACAACGGCGGCTCGGACGGGCTGAGCGTTTTCTCGCGCGAAAAGGTCGGTAAACAGCTTATGCGTCTGCTTCCTGCAATCGTCATTTGGATAGTAATGGTTGCCGCGGGTTTCGTTCTGTGGGAGGTGTTCCCCGAGCCTAAAAAGAAATTAAAGCCCGACGTGCGCTACACGCTTTACCGCTTGAAAAAGCGTATGCCGCGCACAGTCGAGGGCGACTTGCAAAATTCCCTCAACGCTGTAAAGCACGAGGAATTGATACTTAAAATTTTATGGCTGGCGGCAGGGGTGCTTTGCTTGGGCGCGGCAATTTACACGATTGTGTACCTTGCAACTCCGTCCAACTTCCCCGCGGTTGAAAACTTGTCCGTGCCCGTGTACGATATGGTCAAACACGTAATGCCCTGCGTTGCGGCGGCTTTCGCCGTTTGCCTTGGCGTTGCCGTGTATGAAGGCGTTTCGGCTAAAAGACAGCTTAAAGAAGTAACCACCCTTACAAGGGGAATAAAGGAAGTTCAGCCTAAACCCAACAAAATAAGGGTATGGCTCGAAGCTAAATCAGAGAGCAGCAAGTTCTTCGCGTTCCTTTTAAAGACCTTTGATTTCAACGTAAAACACCGCGTGCTTATTTTGCGCGTAATCGTCGGATGTCTGGGAGTGGCGTTCGTGATTGCGGGTATCTTCAACGGAAGCATGCGCGAGGTGTTTACCAAGGCAATAGCAATCTGTACGGAGTGTATCGGTCTTGGATAAGTTAAAATCGTTCTTTATAAAAATCGGCCGTTGGTTTAAAAACCACGCTCCCACAAGACGGCGGATAATTCAGATTTATTCAGCGCTTTTATTTAACGCGAATATTAAGGGCTTGTTCGGCAAGGGTGATAACATAATCTACCACGGCGGCACGAAGAATTTGTGCGCCCCCGGCTTGACCTGTTATTCCTGCCCCGGCGCGGTCGCGGCTTGCCCCTTGGGCGCACTGCAAAACTCGCTTATGGCTTCGGACCGAACGACGCCGTACTTCATACTCGGAATTTTAGGCGTGTTGGGGCTTACGCTCGGCAGAACTATCTGCGGCTTTTTATGCCCCGTTGGCTTAGGTCAGGAGCTTTTATATAAGATTAAAACCCCCAAGCTTAGAAAGAGCCGCTACACGCGCATACTTTCGTACTTTAAGTACGTGCTGCTTATTGTGTTCGTAATAGCAATTCCGCTTATTTACAGCACCGTTCCCGCGTTCTGCAAGTACATATGTCCTGCCGGTACTTCGGCTTCGGTATTACAGCTTACGAACGGCAACAACTCGGACTTGTACGGAATGCTCGGCTTTCTGTTCAGCTGGAAGTTCTTACTGCTTATAGCTTTCATAGTTCTGAGCGTATTCATATTCAGATTTTTCTGCCGCTTTATCTGCCCGCTCGGTGCGATTTACGGCTTCTTCAACAAGATTGCGCTGATCGGCGTAAAGCTTGACGACAAAAAGTGTATCGACTGCGGACTGTGCGTACAGACCTGTAAAATGGATATCCGCAAGGTCGGCGACCACGAGTGTATCAACTGCGGCGAATGTATCCGCGTTTGCCCTACGCATGCGATAAGCTGGAAGGGCTCGAAAATCTTCCTACCCAAATCGGAAGTTCAGCCCGTAGCGGAAACGGCGGAAGGGCAGGAGGAAGTAAAACCTTTGACCGCAATTCTTGCAAGCGGAACGGCGGCGGAAACCGCGGAAACCGTAAAGGTCACGGCAACTTCGGACGTATGTCAGGAAGTCACCGTTGAAAGCAAGGGCGAAACCTGCTTGCCCGACGGTGAAAAGACGGACGAAGGAAAGAGTTCTGTATCGGTTGCGGAAAAGAAGTTCAAAAAGCGCGCGTTCTGGCTTGAATTTGCGGCTTGGGCGCTGGCGGCGGCGGTGCTTATAACCGCGCTCGTGTACTACAACGCATTCGCTCCGACGGACGTCACGACGGTTTATAAGGAAGGCGACAGATGTCCCGACTTCACTCTCGAAAGAGTGTTCGATACCGACGGGGCGTACGATAAAGACGGAAACAAAATAGAAAAGTTCTCTATGCTTGAAAACAGGGGAACGGTAACCGTACTCAACTACTGGTACACGGACTGCGGTCCCTGCATAGCGGAACTCCCCGGCTTTAACAGAGTGAAGGAAGAATTCGGCGACGAGGTCAACGTAATTGCTATTCACGCAAAGGATATGACGTCGAACGCGGTAATTCAAAGCTTCCTCGACGAAAAGAGCAATATCGACAGCGTAACGGGCGAGGAAACTCCTTGGAAACACTATTCGATAATGTTCGCGCTCGACACCACGACGTATAAAATGCTTGGCGGAAAGAGCACGTATCCCATGACGGTAATCATCGATAAGAACGGCGTAATTTCCTTTGTAAAGCAGGGAAACTTAGCCGAGGACTTATTGAGAGCCAAAGTTGTAGAAGCCTTGAACGGCTAAGCAAATGTATTTAAACACATATGTAAAAATAACCCCCGACCTTTCGGTCGGGGGTTATAATTTTTGTAGTAATTATTTAGCTGTTATCGTGAGTTCGATATTCACGTTGCCCGTATATGCAGTCGGTACGGCTACGGTGACTTTGTAAGTGCCGTCGGCGCTTACGGTTATATCGCCGGTGTAATTGCCTTGACCTAAAATAAGCTGCTGAGCGTCTGCACCTTCGCCTACGGTAAACACGAATTGGTTTTGAGCAATTTCGAATAATCCGCCGCCGATTTCAATTTCATAAGTTCCTGCCGTAAGCTCTAAGTCGAATTCGCAGGGGGCGGTTATTTCAACGGTTTTGCCTACTGCGGGAAGCTCGGGAGCTTCTCCGTCGATAACCGAGAACGAATACGTTCCTGCGTCGAACGATAAGATATCAAACTCTACTGGAACGCCCGCTTCTGCGTAGAACGAAACTGAAACTAAATCGCCGTTATCGTCAAAATCAATCGCCAGTGATTTATTGCCGTCTACTAAAGTAATGCTGAATATGGGTGAATCTTCTGGAAGCTTGAATTTATACCAGCCATCCTCATCTGCGGTGAAGTCAAACGCCGTGGGCGAATCCATACCGTCAAAATCCAACGTGAAACTATAGCCTGCACCCTCCGCGGCGAATTTAACGTCAAGCATATAGATGCCTGCTTCATCAGCGGTGAGAACAAGGTCGTAATCCGTTCCGCCCACAACGGGAAGGGTAAGCTCGGTTACGGTTTCGCCGTTGTAAATTATTCCCGTGCCTGCGCCGTAAACCTTAAGGGTATACGTGCCGTCAACGAGTGCGGGGATTTTTACGAATAAGCCGTTCTCCGAAAGTATATCGTCCTTAACGTAAGCGTAAAGGCCGGGCTGTAAAAGCGTAAGCGGCTGATTTGCGGAAGTTCCGGGTCCCGGCTCGATACTCGTGCCGCCGTTTCCGTCGGGTACTTCCTTGGAGGTGGCTTCCAGCATAGAGGCGGTAGTCGTGGTGACGCTCGTGTTGGCGGAAGCGCCGCTAAGCTGCATTTTAACGGTTTCGCCCGCGCTTAACGCAACGTACAGCACGCCTTCAAAGCTCGTCGTTGCAACGTTTGAAGGTGCGGTAAACGTTCCGCTTGCAGGGGTAAACGAGTATAAGCCCGTAGCCGTTGCCGTGAACGATACCCACACCGAAGTGTTGCTGTTGGGGAGTCTGGTCGGCCCTTCCAAAATAACGAAGGGTGAAGCTTCCGTACCCTCGCCCTTGGCTTCGAAGCCGCCCTCGGGTGCGTAGTACTGGCAGGGAATAAGCCAGTCGTATTGGGAAATGGTTGAGCTGAACCACAACGAGTCGAATTCGTGCAGGAACGTATACAAATCGTCGTTGACGGGATATACGCCGTCCCTGTTAACCTTGTCGGCATACGCGCCGACAAGTTCGTTGTATTTCACTCTTTTAACGATGTTGCCGTTTTCGGAAACGGGTTTAACGAAGGTATTTTCTCCGGTTTCCGAATTAATGGGAAGCTGAGCAATAGAGGACTCGCCCACGCGGGGAAGCTTCTTCGTAAGGTTAACGAGGAGCAGAGGTCCGTTTTCCGAGCCAACGTGGTAATAACCGTCGCCGCCCTTTTCTACCGACAAAGTTCCGTTCAGGGGCATAAGCACAAGTTTGCCGTCGGGGTTGTTTTCAAACGCCGTAGTAGGTGCGGTAAACGGAGCCGTTTCGGTGGGGATTTCATCCGGCTCGGTTGCGTCGCCCGTTCTCGTTACGTTTATAGTTACGTCGCAGGCTGCGTCCGCGTAAATTGCAAAGAACTGTGCCGCACGGGAATAGTCGCCGTAAATCGTAAGCTCGACGGTTATCGCGGAGTTTGCTGTAGTAACCGTGTCGATAACGATGCTTTCGTGGGGCTTTCTGTCGGTTTCGTCAACGTAGCAATATGCTTCCGATGCCGCGAAGTTATACATAGTTACGTGCGCGGCGGAAGTGGTTGAAAAGCTCACTTCGTAAACGCCTGCCGCCGCCTCGGTATACAGTGCGCGTCGCTCGTCGTTGTCGGCGCCTTCTATATCTCTGGGCGCGTCGTAGGTCTGAAGCGTGAAATAGGAAAGTCTGTCTTTTTCAAGGCTGTACTTGTTTTCGCCTTTGACTTCCTTAGGCGCGTTTGCTGTTTCGTCGTAAGTGCGCTTGTAATTTAAATGTTTGTGCTCGTTTTCATAGAAGCCGTTGGGATAGTAGCTGAAATTGTATTCGACGCTCGTCTTATTGTCCGAAAATTCTACGTATTCGTCAACTACTCTGTAGCCGTAAGGGAAATTCTTCGTTACGCCTTCGGTGGTAATTTCGTCAACGTCCGCAAGCTGTACGCGGTAAGTCTTGCCGTCCTCGGCGTCGAAGTTGAAGCCCGTCTTACCGTCCGCGCCCGTCTTTGCAACGAGCGTAACTTCCTTTCCGTCTACCGTATGGGTTACGGGAACAAACTCGTATGTGCCGTCGTCCTTAACGTAGCCGACCTTAAACCAAACGTCTTTAACGGGGTCGCCGTTTCCGTCCTTCGCCGTAACGTTGTACGCGTAGGGGGGGGGAGGGGGGTCCTTTTTGTCGTCGTCATGTTTGCACGCCGCAATTCCGCACGCGCCTGCGGTTAAACAGGTCGCGGAAAGCAACGCAATTAAAAGTTTCTTATTTTTAGTCATTTATATTTTCCTTTAATTTAACTTCGTTAATTTGATAGTAACTTCTTTGTTGGTCTTGGAAACCTTGCCGCTGTCGTCGTAGCTATAGCCGTCGGGCAGACCTACGAGGTGAACTGCAAAGTTGTTTACGCCTTCAAGCGCTTCTTCAAGCTCGCTTGCGGGAATGCTGAGTTTACCGTCCGCGCCGAGGTTGAGCTTGGTGTAGCAGTGCGCTTCGTTGTCCGCGTCGCAAAGCTGTACCTGAACGAAGGTGCCCTGTTCGCCGTCCGTGCCGGGTTTAACGCCGCCCGTGCCTTGGGTCTGTCCGTTCACTGCCGTACCGTCGGGATATACGACGGTAATAACGTACGCATCGCCGTTGTTGTCGTTTTTATCGCAAGCTGCTGCGAAAATTCCCATGCAAACCACCGCAAGAGCAATAACTGTGCCCAAGGTAATTCGTCTTAAAGTCTTAATCATAAAAAACCTCCGAAAATTTAATTATTTTAATTATATAATAAATCGGGTACATATGCAAGAAAAAACGAATAAAAAACCGCGTTAATTGTGATATTATTTATAAAAGTTGGTTAAAATGAATATTATGCAAAATTATATAGATTTTTATGCAAAAATAAGCGCCCCGCAGC
>CAMWPZ010000077.1 GCA_947176305.1 uncultured Clostridia bacterium | reverse complement strand
ATCTGTGTATAAGAGCCAGGGTTCTTTTTCAAGGGGGGGGGCGTATACCCCCCCCCCCGAGTGGTGGACGAGTAGGGACTTGCACCCTAGTCTTACGGGGTCAGGCAAAGCTTTCTACATACTTATTCCGCCTTTTAGCTTACTTTGCAAACGCCGGCGAACGGGCTTTTGCAAAGGCGTACCGCGAAATACGAACTGATGCGTGCGGTAAACCGCGTCAATAAGTTAACCGTTTAGATAGCGCCGCGTTGCCGCCAACGGTGAACGGCAGGCGACGGACAGCTTAAGTTAAGCTGCGCAAGCCAAGCTTGCCGCCCTGTTGGGACGGAAAGCTACGACTTTAGAATCTTTTGATTCTGCGTTTAAATTTAAAGTTCCGTTTTTACAAAGCCGAGCCTTTGGTATGCTTTTCCTATTCTTTGCCCGCAATCGAATCTGAAACTCGCCCACGGGGTTTTCCGCATAATTGCGTTAAACCTACGCAATAATTATAACCTTCGGGCGGCAAAAAAATCAAGCGTTTAATTTTGTTTTTTATTGACAAATTTTCGCAAATGTTTTAAAGTTAGTGTATGATTTACACGGTGACGTTTAATCCCTCGCTGGATTATTACGTACAAGTGAATAACATTAAAAGCGGTATGGTCAACCGCACCTCGGCCGAAAGGCTTGCCGTCGGCGGCAAGGGTTTGAACGTTTCCCTCGCTTTAAAAGAGCTTGGCGACGAAACGCTTGCCCTCGGCTTCGTTGCGGGGTTTACGGGCAAAGCTATCTCGGACAAGGTGACCGAGCTTGGGCTTAATCACGATTTTATCGAGGTTGACGGGCAGAGCCGTATTAACGTAAAAATCAAGAGTAACACCGAAACCGACATAAACGGCACGGGCGCGGTGGTTTCCGAAAACGACGTAAACAAGCTTGTGCGCAAGCTGAAAAAGCATTTAAAAGAGGGCGACTGGCTGATAGTTTCGGGAAGCGTGCCCTCCTCCCTCGGCGAGCAAACTTACGCAAACCTTTTTAAAAAGCTGAAAACCGTTCAAGGCATAAACTTCGTAGTGGACGCGTGCGGAAAGCTTCTGACCGAAACGCTTAAATACAAGCCGTTTTTAATTAAACCGAACATTTACGAGCTGTGCGAAATTTTCTCGCTCACGACCATGCCCGACGTTGAAGGCATTTACGCCTGCGCAAGGAAGCTGCAGGAATGGGGCGCAAGAAACGTCATCGTTTCAATGGGCAACGCGGGCGCGGCAATGGTCACGGAAACGAGGCAGGCGATTTACGTGCGTGCGGCGCGCGGTCAGCTTGTAAACTCGGTAGGTGCGGGCGATTCGATGATTGCAGGCTTTATACACGAATACTTAAAGTCGGGCAACTACTTCTCCGCTCTGAACTTCGGTACGGCGGCGGGCAGTGCGTGCGCGTTCACCAAAAACCTTGCGAACAAGGCGCAGATTGAATACGTAGAATCACTGATGCTATAATGTTCACAAAAATTCACGGCTATTCTGCGCCACATAAATTATTATATTATGCTTGAAATATTTTGGACGGAGAACAAGTCCGTTTATGAAAAGCTTGAAGCATTGCTTGCGCGCAGGCTACAAGGAAATTTTGAAATTGCGCGCACGGCAAACGGCAAGCCTTATATAGAAGGCAACCCCCTCTTCTTCTCTCTGTCCCACAGCGGCGACAGCGCGGTAATTGCGATAAGCGGCAAGCCCGTCGGCGTTGATATCGAGGAAATTAAAGAGCGGAAAACCGCCTCGGTTCTATCGAACTTTACCGAGCGCGAGCGGCGGGAAATTGAAGATAGTCTTACCGCCTTTTATACAAACTGGACGGTCAAGGAAGCTTATATAAAGCTTAACGGCGGAACGCTTGCGCACGATTTGAAGCGCTTGGAATACTTCGGCAATACTCTTTATTACAACGGTCAGAAAGTCGGTTGCGGTTACGGAATACGGCTTCATAATAAAAAATTTTTATGCGCGGTTTGCGCCGAGGGATATACCCAAGAAGAAATTGCCGCAGTTCAGATAAACGAAATTTAATAAGCTTAAAGCACGGTTTTGCGCCGTGCTTTTTTTTGTTTACATTTTTTTAACAAAACCTTTACCTTTATTTACAATTATTAAACAATTCATAAATATTGCGTTGGTAAAATAGCAACGAAATATTTAAGGAGGGCGCAATGAAGAAAAAAGAAAAAATGCGCATCGGCGGCGAGCTGAACGCAGAAAAGCAACTGCGCAACGAAAGGCTTGCTAAGCCCGTTAAAATTTTTGCCTATGTAGTCGGCGTTATAGCAATGTTTATTATGGGCGCGGGTATGAGCATTTCGCTTGCGGAAAACACGGGCGTGTTCCGCTTGGTTTTAGGCTCGGTAGTCGGAATTATCGGCATCGGCCTTATGGTTGCCAACAGCTTTATTTACAAGGCTATCGTCGCCAAAAAGATTTACCACCAAGACATACTCGACGAGGCGGAAGCAAACCGCGGCGGAAGCGAAGAAGGCGTTATCGAGGTTAAAAACCTTACGAAGAACTACGGTCACGGCAGGGGCGTTTTCGACGTTTCATTCTCGGTTAAAAAGGGCGAAGTTTTCGGCTTCCTCGGCCCCAACGGCGCGGGCAAGTCCACCACTATGCGGCACCTTATGGGCTTTTCAAAACCGCAGAACGGCGACTGTTTTATAAACGGTATGGACTGCTGGGCGAACCACGCGGAAATTATGAAGTCGGTCGGATACCTCCCCGGTGAGGTTGCACTGCCCGAGGGCGTAAGCGGAAAGAGCTTCCTCGATATTATGAAAAAGCTTCGCTCATCACCGGACGACAGATGTCAAGAGCTTTTAAAGACCTTTGAGGTAACGACGGCCGGCTCGGTCAAGCGAATGAGCATAGGTGAGAAAAGAAAGCTTGCCGTAGCCGCGGCGTTTATGGGCAACCCCGACGTGCTTCTATTAGACGAGCCGACGAGCGGACTTGACCCCGTTATGCAGGAAGTGTTCATCGAGTTTATCCGCGGCGAAAAAGCCAAGGGAAAAACCATACTTTTATCCAGCCATATTTTCAGCGAGGTCGAAGCGCTGTGCGACAGAATTGCAATTATCAAGGACGGCAAAATCGTTTCGGTAGTCAGCGCGGACGAGGTCAAGCATTACAAGCGCAAGACATTCGTTATAACCTTTGCTGACGAAAAAAATTATAAAAAGTTCGTGGGCGAGCCGTTCGAGTTCCGTGAAATATTCCCCGACGAGTTCAAGGTTGAAATCGCCGCGGACGATAGTAAGTGCGACGGCTTAGTCAAGGCGCTGACAAAGTATAACGTTTTAAACTTCGTTGAGCATCAGCAGACGTTGGAAGAATACTTTATGAACTTTTACAAGAGCGATAAAAAATTCGGAGGTATAAAATGAGTAACGCGATTGAAGTTAAAAACCTTACCAAAGATTACGGCAAGGGACGCGGTATTTTCGATTTTACCTTCGACGTGAAAGAGGGCGAAGTTTTCGGGCTTGTCGGCACAAACGGCAGCGGCAAGACCACCACTATCCGCCACATCATGGGCTTTTTAAAGGGCGATAAAGGCACGGTTACCGTGAGAGGTCTGGACGCTTACAAAAATGCGGCTGAGGTCAAAAAGCTTGTGGGCTACGTGCCGGGGCAAATTGATTTCCCCGACGTCGGCAGCGGCGTGTCTTTTCTGAAAATTCAAGCGGATTTGCTGGGGCTTAAAGACTTCACCTATATGAATGGGCTTATCGACAGGTTGAAGATTGACGTCACCGCTCCCCTTCGCAGAATGAGCAAGGGAATGAAGCAGAAAATGGCTTTGGTTGCCGCGTTTATGGCGCAGCCCGATATCTACCTTTTAGACGAGCCGTCAACGGGCCTTGACCCTTTAATGCGCGACGTAATGATTGATATGATTAACGAGCAGAAGGCGCAGGGAAAAACCGTGTTTATGTCAAGCCACGTATTTAAAGAGCTTGAGGACACGTGCGACGCGGTAATGTTTATCCACGACGGAAAAATTATAAACACCGTAAGGCGAAGCGACTTTGCCGCCGACCCGCACGAAACGTATATTATTACCTTCCGCAACAAAAGCGATTTGAAAAGCTTTGCGGCAAAGACGGGCGAAACGGTTACAGGCACGGACGAAAATACTTTAAAGCTTAACGTGAACGTTGCGGTAAAGCGAATAAACGGGTTTTTGAAGGAGCTTTCTGCTTTCCCGATTGCAGGACTTTCGCATGAGAATTACTCGCTTGAAAAATATTATATGAACAACATAGAAACTTCGGAGGTTAAATAAAAATGTTTTCTTTACCACTGTTTAAACAGACCTTAAAAGCCAACTGGGTTATGTTCGCCGTTATGGGCGCGCTTATGGCAATTTTCCTTGCGCAGTTCGCGGGAATGGAAATGACTAAATCGTTACTGCTTTTAATCTACTACGGTATGATAGGGCTGATACTCCCCACTATCTACGTACTTATCAGCTCGAACAAGCTGCTTGCGGGGCAGGTTGACAAAGGCTCGATGGCGTACGTTCTTTCCACGCCTAAAAGAAGAATTACCGTATGTTCCACGCAGATGATTTTTCAGGTTTGCACGATAATTATAATGTTTGCGGTAACTACCGTTATGCACCTTATCGTCAACGCAATTTCGCCCCTCGACCTTGCGGCGGCGGCTGCGACCTTGAAGATTGACGTTTCCGGCACGCTTACGGCGGCGCAGATTGTAAAAATGAATCTATGCTCGTGCGCGGCTTGCCTTACCCTCGGCGGAATTTGTTATATGTTTTCGGGCGTGTTCAACCTTTCGAAATATTCAACGGGGTGCAGCGGCATCGTTTGCGGAGTTGCAATACTCGGCTCGCTGTTCGGAATGTTCGGCACTATGCTGAACGTGGACGCGCTTGCGTTCTTCAAGTACGTTTCGGTGTATTCCTTCTTTGATTTAAGCTCTATTCTGACGGGAACTTCGACATGGATAATTCTTTTGGTAATAGCCTTAGTTTTGTCGGTTGCGGCTTACGCGGTCGGAACGTGGAGATTCTGCAAAAAGGACTTACCCCTTTAAAGCTTAAATTAAAAGCCTGCGTTACAAGCCGCGGGCTTTTTTTATGGTATTGAGTTGCTATTCCGCGGCGCGTTTGATATAATGAAAGTATGAAATGTTTTGTAATAGCAATGAATAAGGAAGCCGCGCCTATCGTGGCAAAAATGGCTTCGGTTGGCGAAAAGGTTATAAGCGGGCGCAAGGTTTACACGGGCAAGCTTTTCGGTGAAAAGGTTGCCGTAATCGTTTGCGGCGTGGGCAAGGTGAACGCGGCGTGCGGCGCGCAGATTGCAATCGACAAATTAAAAGCCGAGGTTATCATAAATATCGGCGTTGCGGGCGGGCTTACTCCGAATATGAAGGTCGGGGAAATTTATTCTATTTCCGAGGTCGTGCAGTACGACTTCGATTTAACCCAGCTCAACGGCACGAAGATAGGCACGCTTGACGAGTGCGACGAAAACTATCTGCCGCTCAAAGCCCCCTCCTGCTATCCCTTGAAAAAGCTTGCGACTGCCGACAGGTTCAACGACGACAAGGGCGATTTTAAGCTTATTACCAAAACCTTGGGCGCGGAGATACGCGATATGGAGTGCGGCGGTATGGCGCAGGCGTGCATGCACGCTGACGTGCCCCTCTATTCATTTAAAATTATTTCAGACCTTGCGGGAAGCGGAAGCACGACCGAGCAGTACCTTGAAAACCTTTCACTGTGCTTTAAAACGCTTATCCGCGAGCTTGACAACATTGTCAAAGTGACGGAGTAAATATGAAAAGTTTTAAATGGCTTGTAATTTGCCTTTTAATGATTTTAAGCGTCGGGGTAATAACGCTTTTCGGTTGCTCGGAAAAAATTGACTGCGATTACTTCGTAATTTACGGCTCTACGGCGACGGAAAGATATTCCGACAGGGTTATTTCAAGCACGGAAGAATTACAGGAGTTTACGGGCGGCGCGAACAGCGAATACTTTGAAAAGTACGGCGAAAAGTTTTTCGAGGACAACAAGCTCGTTTTCATAAACGTTGACGTGACCAGTCTTTACCCCGAAATAAAAGTGACGAACGTAAAACTTTCAGAAAACACGCTCGAAGTTACGGCAACGGCAGAATACAAGGGCTTTACCGCCTCCGCGCTCGGCGTGGCCGATATCGTGCTGGAATTAGGGAAAGATATTAAATTCGACAATATTAAATTTAACGCAGAAGTGAAATATTAACTATGGAAAAGATACCTTCGTTTTCGAAAAACCACGACCTTTTAAAAGTCGGGCTGCACGAGTGCGGAACGGCGCACGGCGTTACCACTTGGGACTTACGCTTTAAAAAGCCGAACGCGGGCGATTTTATAACCCCGAAGGCACTGCATACCATCGAGCATCTGCTTGCTACCATTTTAAGAAATTCCGACAAAAAGGACTGCATAATCTATTTCGGACCTATGGGCTGCCGCACGGGGTTTTACCTTTGCACGGTGAATTTGACTTTTGCGGAAGTTCTGCCCCTTTTAAAGAGAAGCTTTGCGTTGGCGGAAACTTTTACGGAAGTTCCGGGTAATAAGCGCGAGGAATGCGGAAACTATTTAGAGCACGACCTTGACGGTGCGAAACAGGAATGTAAAAAATATCTGGAGATTTTGAATAACTTATGAAACCTTTAGGCGGCGGCTGGGACGAGGCGCTTGCGCCACTTTTCGGCGACGAGAGATACCAAAAGATACGCGAATTTCTGAAAAAGGAATATACCGAACACGTCGTTTACCCCGATATGTTCGATTTATACAACTGCTTCCGCTACACGCCTCTATCCGAGGTCAAGGCGGTAATTTTGGGACAGGACCCCTACCACGAGCCTAATCAGGCGCACGGGCTTTGCTTTTCCGTCAAGGAAGGAGTTGCACTGCCGCCGTCGCTCGTGAATATTTATAAAGAGATAGAGAGCGATTTGAATATAAAAGAGCCCAACCGCGGCGATCTTTCAAAGTGGGCGCAAAACGGCGTTCTGCTTCTGAACACCACCCTGACCGTGCGCGAGCATATGGCGAACTCGCACTCGAAATGCGGCTGGGCGTGGTTTACCGACAGCGTTATAAAGATAGTTTCCGACCAAACGGAAAACACGGTGTTCATACTCTGGGGCGGCAACGCGAGAAGCAAGGCGCCGCTTATCGACACGAGAAAGCACTTGATTTTGCAGTGCGCGCACCCTTCACCTCTTTCCGCGTACAACGGATTTTTCGGGTGCAGGCACTTTTCCAAAACCAACGAATACCTTTTGGCGCACGGCAAACAGCCCATTGACTGGGATTTGAATTAAAGGAGAATTTTATGAAATACGTTGTCGTTTTAGGCGACGGTATGGCTGACTGGAAGATAGAAGCTTTGGGCAATAAAACCTGCCTCGAAGCGGCGAAAACGCCTACTCTCGACAAGCTTGCGCCCTTTTCCGAAGTGGGGCTTTGCAAGACCGTTCCCGACGGGTTGAAGCCGGGCAGCGACGTTGCGAACATGGCGGTTTTAGGCTTTAACCCTTTAAAATATTACACTGGGCGCTCGCCGTTGGAAGCCGTTTCGATGGGCATAGCCTTGAAGGACAGCGACGTAACGCTTAGGTGCAACCTTGTAACCCTTTCCGAGGGCGGCGCGTACGACGAGAAAATTATGGTTGATTACGCCGCGGGGGATATTCCCACAGCGGACGCAGACGAGCTTATAAAATACTTGAAACCCCACCTTGAAAGCGACAAATTCAAGCTGTACACGGGTATTTCATACAGACATTGTTTAGTCGCGGCGAACGGAGTTTTCGGACACGAATTGACTCCCCCGCACGATTTCACGGGAAAGCCCGTAACATGGCATTTACCGAAAGGCGAAAACGCTTCCCTCTATCTTGAAATGATGAAGAGAAGCTACGACCTTTTAAAAGACCACCCGATAAATTTAAAGCGCAAGGCGGAAGGCAAAAAGCCCGCGAACAGCATCTGGCTTTGGGGCGAGGGCACGAAGCCCGCGCTTGAAAACTATGAAGCCGTGTACGGAAAAAAGGGCGGACTGATTTCCGCAATTGATTTGGTGCGCGGTATCGGTATGCTTGCGGGTTTAAAAATTATCGAAGTTGCGGGCGCGACGGGCAACTACAAGACCGATTTCGAGGGCAAGGCGAAAGCTGCCGCACGCGAGCTTTTGAACGGCTTGGACTTCGTTTATATCCATATTGACGCGCCCGACGAGTGCGGACACCACGCGGACCACGCGCACAAGATTTATTCCATAGAGCAGATTGATACTAAGGTTATTAAAACCTTAACCGACGAATTTAACGCGGCGGGTGAGGACTTTGCAATTTTAGTCTGCCCCGACCACTCCACCCCCTGCGCGCATACAACGCACACTGCCGAGCCGGTGCCGTACTTGCTGTACACCAACAAGCGCAGCATATCTAACGGTGCAATTCGCTACACCGAGGGCGAAGCCGCAAAAACGGGCGAATACGTTGCGGACGGTTACAAGCTGATTGAAAAATTATTTAGTTTATAAAGGACATTTAAAAGCCGCGGCGCGAAAAAATATAATACCACACATATATTTTTATATATTTTTATACAGTTGCATTAATTTTGATTTTAGTTTTTTTTAAATTGTTGTTTTTGTTT